>CALAYC010000099.1 GCA_937894935.1 uncultured Verrucomicrobiota bacterium | reverse complement strand
CTCACTGGTGAATTTTAATTGTCATCACTGGTGAAATCTAATTGTCACTGTTCAAGTGCTGCCACAAAAATCCAGCCCACCCAGCCGGGATGCCCAAGTTGATCCCAGAACGAACGTGGTTGCCGACGCCCGGGCCAGAAAACCAGTGGAACAAGCAGGACGCACAGACCAAAGCCAACCACCAGCCCCACAAAGAAACGGGCACAGGCGTGCTCCGCCGTCTCCCGCCAGTTGATCGGCAGCAGGGAATTGCGCCGTCCGAGCAGCCGACTGACAAGGCTGCTCAACACTGCGATGATGGCGAAAGGCGGGCGCATTCAGGATCAACATGACAGTGGGGGAAGAACCGTATCATTTGGGAGGCACTCCGCTAATCCAACGATTACGGTGCGGTTCGTTGTCATTGTTCCAGCGGCGTGCTGCGGTTTCATTGAACTCGACCCACTTGCTTTGCTTTTGCCATTCCACATGTCCGTCGCAAAAAACAATGTTTGCCCCGCTCTTATGTCTCGTGCCCGGTGGCCGGACAACGGACGTCAAATACCTGTGAAAGCTGATTTCGCCACGCCCATCGCTATCCCCAATAGCAATCATATCCGCTGGTTTGATGACTCGTGAGACGGGGATTGCAGTGGACGGATCAATGCCCAATCCAAGTCCGCCCACCGCTGCAACGCCCCAGCCATTGTAGCCGTAGCTAATTGAAACATCTTTGTCGATGTTGAGGGGAAACGCATAGCCAAGCCGGGACGAATTGGTTGGCCAGGCGAACTCGGGCGGAGCGGCAGGGCATTTGAAAACTGCGGTGCTTCCGGAGACATGAGGCAGTAATTGTGCAGGCCAGCCGTAGGTTACAAAAGGGCTGACTGCCAAATCCAGATGTTCCGACGCTGGATAATAGCCCGCTTCGGCCGCGTAGAGATTAACAGCTATGCCGAGTTGCCGCAGATTACTCTTGCAGGCGGCTGATTTGGCGGAATCTTTGCCGCGTGACAGTGCGGGCAGCAACAACGCCGCCAAGATTGCCACGATGGCAATGACCACAAGCAGTTCAATCAACGTAAATGCACGAGATGTTTTCATGTTCGCAATGGCAGCTACACGAACCGCCTTAACAACACCCACACGCCGATCACGCCCGTCCCAACCGCGAGAACCCAGCCAAGCAATTTAAAGCCAGCCCGCCCTGTCTTCAAAGCGCAGAACTGGCCCAAAGCCCAAAACCCAACGCCGATGAATACCCAACCCCAGCCGACCGCATCGTCACCATACGAAACGCCTTTTGTAAGGCCCTTGTAACGGCCAATGTGACCAAGCCGTTTGTGCAGAATTCCGTCAGCTCCGTAAGCGATGATCAAAATGCCAGGCGCAAGAGTTAGCAGCCAAAGGATAGAACCCCCCATAAACCTGAGCATTCGGCAAATAACGCGCTTTGGCCTGTCATTCCCGCCGAAGGCGATTGAATCGTCACCAGGGGGTTGGAATTTTGACTGTCGCGTTTTCATGGCGTATGGGCGGGGCGGCCTCGCGCCGCCCCGCCTCGTTTGTGTTGCTACCAACACTGGCTGTCGTAACCATCAAATTCCGAAAGTTGGAGAGTGCGTGCCACCAAATTGGCCAGAGGTAAGCTGTTTGCACGGGTGCTGGGAACGCATTGTCCGTCAGCATGGACCACATCACAGCCAAATCCAGTGCCGTTTCATTGTTGTTGTCGCAGCGTTTATGCATGTTGGTGAGTCGAAACGGGCCGGGCACTACTTTCCTCCACTGATCCATAAACTGCGATGGGGCTGGTTGTCATTGTTCCAGCGGCGAGCCACGGCCTCGTTAAGCTCCACCCACTTCGCCTGTTTTTGCCATTCTACATGGCCATCGCAAAAGACTACGTTTGCTCCGCTATTGTGGCGCGTGCCCGGAGGATTTATTGTGTAGATTGCGAACTTACGAAAGCTGATCTCGCCATCAGAACTCCGATCGCCATTACTGTCTCCAATCGCGATCATGTCCGTCGGGTTCACCACTTTGGCCACAGGCAGTGCCACAGATGGCTCATGCCCCAGTCCCAAACCGCCGACCGACGATACCCCCATGCCGTTGTAGCCATAACTGAATGGAACTGTCCAATCCACGTTGTAGGGAAAATCAAAGCCATGTGTGGATCGGTTTGTTGGCCAGGCAAAATCAGCGGCGGTCGATGGGCATTTGAAGACCGCCGTGCTGCCTGAAGCCTGCGTCAAAAGTTGAGCGGGCCAAGCATAGGTGACTTTCGGACCGCCGACGAGATCAAGACGCTCCAGTGTGGGATAAAAGCCCGATTCCCCGGCGTAAACGCCAAGCGCGATTCCAAGCTGGCGCAGGTTGCTTTTGCAGGCGGCTGACTTCGCGGAATCCTTGGCGCGCGACAGTGCAGGCAGCAGCAATGCCGCCAAGATTGCCATGATGGCGATGACCACCAGCAACTCAATCAAAGTGAAGGCGCGTTTTGATTTCATGTCTCGCAATCAATTTCCTGCCTACTTCTTAAGCATATACCACACGCCCACAGCAGCCGCCGTCACAGCCAACACACATCCCAGCACGTTGAAAACAGCACGCCCCGTTTTCAGACCGCAAACATATCCCAAGCCCCAAATCCCAATCGCGATGGTCACCCAGGAAAAAGCCAAGGCATCATCGCCGAACTTCTCCTTTCTCATTTGCCATGCGGGAATATGCCGCTTGTGTATGCCAACCGCTCCGTAACCGATCAACAGCAGCGGCACAAAGCACGCTATAAACCACAATAGTAATTCCCCAATCCACCGTCGAAGCTTGCTCAGAAGCGTCTGTGGCCGATTGGCATTCTCGAAGACAATGTGAATGTCATCGTCCTGATTCACGGGGTTTCTGCGTTTCTTCATGATGGGACGGTGGAGTGACCGGAGGGTCACTCCACCATTTGATTTCACCAACATTGGCTGTCGTAGCCGTCGAATTCTGAGAGATGATTCCAGTAAATTAACCAGAAATCGCCCAGCATGAAGCCGCTCGCAAACTCTGCTGCGAAATTGCCCAAGGCAACTGCCAAGTCGGCGGCCGTGTCCATGTTGTTGTCGCAACATTTGTGCATCTCGGAGAGTCGAAGCGGAGCACTACTTTCCCCCACTGATCCACAAATTGCGATGGGGCTGGTTGTCATTGTTCCAGCGGCGAGCGGCTGCCTCGTTCAGCTCCACCCACTTCGCCTGTTTTTGCCACTCCACGTGACCATCGCAAAAGACGACATTCGCGCCCCTGCTGTGGCGACTTCCCGGCGGCGCGACATGGTGTGAAAGAAAGCGATGAAATGTGATTTCACCATCCGCTGCACCGTTTCCATCGCTATCGCCGATGGCAATCATATCCGCTGGCTTCGCAACCTTGCTGACCGCCACAGCATTCGATGGATTGTCGCCAAGACCAAGACCGCCTGTGGAGGCCACCCCCCAACCATTGTAGCCGTAACAGAATTTTTCGGTGCTGCCAACATTATAGGGAAAAGCGTGTCCGAGCGGCGATGTGTTGGTTGGCCATGCGAAGTCTGGCGGAGACGAGGGGCAATGGAATACGCCTATGTTGCGCGAGACGAGCGGCAAGATTTGCGCCTGCCAGCCGTAGGTGGTGAAACGGCTAACGCTTGTATCCAAATAAGCCAGCGATGGATAGAAGCTCGTCTCTGTTCCATAGAGGTTCAGCGCGATTCCAAGTTGGCGCAGATTGCTTTTGCAGGCGGCTGACTTCGCGGAATCCTTGGCGCGCGACAGCGCAGGCAACAGCAACGCCGCCAAGATGGCCACAATGGCAATGACCACCAGCAACTCAATCAAAGTGAAGGCACGTTTTGATTTCATGTTTGCAATGGCGGCTACATGAACCGCCTTAATAACACCCACACGCCGATGCCGCCCGTTCCAACAGCCAAAATCCAACCGATTGACTTGAAGGCAGCGCGCCCCGTTTTCAGAGCGCAGCATTGGCCTAATGCCCAACACCCAAGGGCGATGAACATCCACCCCCAGCCAACCGCATCGTCACCATACGATGTCGTTCGCATTTTTCCACCGGTCATCTGCTTGCGGTAAATTCCCATCGCTCCGTGCGTCATAATCAGCAGGCCGGGCGTCAGAGTCAGAACCCAGAGGACCGCCTCCCCAAGACAGCGCAATATCCGCCAAAGAAAACTTCTCCGCCGCCGGCCATCTGCGACGGGGACATCTTGTTTATCAGTTGGAAAAAGATTGCGGATGCGCCAATTCATGGAAAGAAGAGCGGGGTGGTTTTGAAACCACCCCGCAGTTTGCTCTCACCAACACTGGCTGTCGTAACCGTCGAATTCCGACAGTTGATTCCAGTAGATCAGCCAAAAGTTTCCGAGCATGAACCCGCTCGCAAACTCGTTTGCGAAATTTCCCAAAGCCACCGCCAAATCTGCGGCGGTGTCCATATTGTTGTCGCAACGTCTGCGGACGTCGTAAATATAAGGCTGTGCGGCACTCCAAACGTCACGCCCTGCATAGGCCACACTGAAAATGGAAGCCACCCTGCCGCCAACGGAAACCCAATGCCCGGCCCGCGTCCACCAGTTCTGCCCTTGGTAATGGGCAATCTTGAACGAGGTTTCCCGGAACAGCGTGGTCTCCGTGTGGATTTCGCTCAACGCCGTTCGCAACCGCATCTGTGTTCCGGTGGAGGCGTCAGTCACATCAACCGCCAATTGCAACTCGCGCAGGCGGACGACCGTCCGCAACATCGCGCGCTGCCGAAGCACGTAGAGGGTCTGGATGTTCAGTTGATCAATCGCATCCGAGATTTTGGCCTCGTCCCAGATGTCTGCGATCAAATCTGTGGTGGTCAGCAGAATGTCTCTCCAAGGAATGTAGCCGTCTGCCGGTTCAACACCATCAACCAGCATATCCATGAACATGCCGCTGACCGGAGAAAGGAAGCTGCCGCCAAAAAGAATCGTGTCATAACCGGGCAACGGATCACCGTTGGCATCTTCGTTGCGCCGCACCTCCAAATGCAGGTAAGTCCCCAGCGTCCCGGCATTATCGTAAATCAGGTTGTTGGTGCTGGCCGCGTTGGTGGAAGCGATGTGCTGGATGGTGATTGGTGTCAGAGTGAACGACCGGCGGGCATCCGGCAGATTGTAGAAGTTCCAATAGCCATAGACTGCATCCGGCCACGAAGGATCGGTGAACACGGCCAGTTCGGTGTAGTTGTCCACGCCGTCGCCGTCGGAGTCATCGCGCAGGCCAGGATCTGGAACGCCTTGGTAAATCCAGATCAGATTCTCCGCCCAATCCGGCAGGCCGTCGCTGTCGCTGTCGGTCGCGTAATCCTGCGCGACCAGCGGGTCTGTGCCCATCCACAGTTCCTTGAGATTGCTCATCCCGTCGCCATCGAAGTCTTCGTCACCATCCACGATCCAATTGCCGCCGCGGTTTGGAAAATCGGGCTGGCCGTTGCCATCGGCATCACGACCGAAGTTTGAGTCCGGGTTGTTTGGATCGCTCTTGAAGACGGCGATCTCCATTCCGTCGGTCAGGCCGTCCCCGTCGGAATCCTGGAATGGAAACATTCGGAAAAATCCCTGCGGAGGGTGGCCATACGCATATACGAAGTATTCCTGTAGGGATGTTCCAAATCCACCATCTGGCAGACCAGAATGACCAAGAACCCAATGGTTCGGGTTGAGTTCATCGGCAAAGTAGATTTCAAACCATTGGTCGGTCGGTGCGTCCGTAACCCATAACCGGTATCGAGTATAACCCTCCTCGAAAAAGTCCACGTTTACTAAATGCAGCGTGGGAATGCCCCCGCCATCCTCCTCCGGCCCGTTTCCTTCGCCGCCACCCATCGGCATCGGCCCGCCGTCGCCGTCGGACTTGTTCAGCGCGTTCGATTTATCTTTCAGCTTCTTTGTCTCAGCCAGAAGCAGCGCCGGATCAACCTTCGGGACGAATCCACCTTTGAACGCGGCGCGGCGTTGCGCGGTCTCCAGTGCCGCTGATTTTTCCGGTGCTGCCCGCAACTGTTCCTCGGTCATCCACGGCGCAAGCTTGCGCTTGATTTCCACCCACTGCTTCTGTGGATCGTATGGCTCAGGCGGTTTCGGATTCTTCGGTCGCTTGACCGCGATGGGTTCGGGCTTCGGCAGCGGCCCGAACGCTTCCTCCCACGTCATCACCTTGCCGTCTATCACCACCGGGGGATACGGCGGCAACTCCGGCACGATCCACTCGATGTAGTATTCATCATCCTCCACGAGTGCGTCCTGGTTGCTCGTCGTTTGCGCACCGGCTTGGCACAGCATCCCCAAGCCGATGAAAACAGCAACGCGAACGGCCCACGATTTTGTCCATGTTCTTTGCTTTTTTATTTTGCCTGCTTTCTTGGTTGCCTTTGCTGCTCCCCGAAATGGAAAGGGCGCGAACCTGCGCACTTTCCACCGAGGCACGACCAAGTGCCCACCGAGACAAGCACACAGGCCGCGCCGACTGGCGCGTGCCTGGCTTTGTCTCGGTGCAGAATTTGGTCGTTTTCGGTGGAGACTGGTAGCCAGAGCTACCGCAAAGTTGTTGTTGTCGTTTTACATACGTTTCGCCTCGATATGGGCTTCTTTTACCACTCGCCGCAGACTGGCGGCAAATCATTTTCTGGCATTCTTTCTGTGCTTTTGGGTCACGCTTTTGAGTAGATTTCACTACCTTTTTCAACAAACTCCCGCGCTTTCTGCTTTCTGTTCCATCCCGGCTTGGATTGCCTTTTCCTCGGCAAGACCCTGTTCTGCCGCGAACTTCCTGACATCTTCCGTGATTTTCATGGAACAAAAGTGTGGGCTGCACATGGAGCAGAAATGCGCCGTCTTCGCGCCGTCTTGGGGCAAGGTCTCGTCGTGAACCCCACGGGCCGCTATCGGGTCAAGGGATAGGTTAAACTGCCTTTGGGAAACTCGGTCGGTTATTCTGGCGGCTTTGTGTGGCGGCCAACGCTACGCAAAATCTAGTTTTTAAAAGAACACAGCCGCTTTTTGTCTCTGCGGCCTTGGTCCAGCAAGGAGACTCTTACGTAGCACGAAGACTTTCGCGCAAGCTTTTCTGCAAGAGTTCAATCTGCCAACCCGCACGCTACCAAGCAGCGAACCAGACTGCTATTCGGTAGAATTGCGATTCAGCTTGGTGCTTGGGCGCGAGAACGGTTTTTGTGAAAAAGAGGCCATGATTCGCACCGCCATCAACCGGCGGGTTTCCACCGCCATCGTCGCGCTCGGACTGGCAATCTTCGGCGCGCTCAACATCGGCACGTTGCCGGTGGACTTCCTGCCGTCGGTCAAGTATCCGCTCATCAAGCTCTCCATCGTCTGGCCCGGCGCGACGCCCGAGGACATTGACCGCAACCTCGCCGATCCCATCGAACGCCAGATGGCCTCCGTGGACGGCCTCGATTATCTCACGTCCAGCGCGCTCGAAGGGCTTTATCAACTCGACGTGAATTACCGCTACGGCGTGGACGTGGACGTGGCGTATCAGGACACGCTCGCCGCCTTCGCCCGTTCGCAAAAGGATCTGCCGCCCGACATTGATCCGCCGGTCATCATCAAAGCCGACCCGTCGCAACTGCCCATCGTGCAGGTCGCGTTTGAATCCGACCGCATGGACCTCACCCAACTACGCACCTGGGTGGACAACTGGCTCACGGATCGCCTGCTCGCCGCTGGCGGCGTGGCGGCGGTGGATGTCGCGGGCGGTCTCGAACGCGAAATCCGCATTCTGGTGGACGCCGGGAAACTGGAGAAACACGGACTCAGCCTCGAACTAGTCGAGCGGCGGTTGCGCGAGGAAAACGTCCAACGTCTGGGCGGTCGCGTTACCGGGCCGAATCGCGAAACCATCGTGCGCACGCTGGGCGAGTTCACCGACCTGGAAACCATCCGCCAGATCGTGCTCGTGCGCGGCGAAGGCAGCGCCCGCATCCGTTTGAGTGATGTCGCGAGCGTGGAAGATTCACACGAGGAAGTGCGGCTCATCACGCGACTCGATGGCCGGCCTGCCGTGAAGGCCAACATCATCAAGCAGGCGGACGCCAACACCGTCGTGACCGTGCGCAACGTCGAACGCCGCCTCACCGAACTTGCGCCTGCCTTTCCCTCCGGACTTTGCTTCAAGCTGCTTGAAAATCAGGCCGACTACATCACTGACTCAATGAAAGGTGTGCGCAACACCGCACTCGAAGCGCTGGCGCTCGTGATTCTGGTGTTGTTCATCTTTCTCGGCAGTCCCCGGCAGGTGCTCATCATCGGCATCGCGCTGCCCTTCGCGTTGCTGGTCAATTTCTTCATCATGCGGCTGGCGGGCTTCTCGCTGAATATCTTTTCACTCGGTGGATTGGTCGTCGCCATCGGCGTGCTGCCCGACGCCTCGATCATCGTGGTGGAAAACATTACCCGCCGACGCAGTCTGCGGAAGGAAGGCACGGCCGCCGACGTGGCCGAAGCCGGCACGCGCGAAGTCGGCGGCGCGATTCTCGCCGCCACCGTCACGTTCATCGCGCTGTTCGCGCCGTTCCTGCTTGTGCCCGGCATGATCACGCTGCTGTTCCGCGAACTGGTGCTCGTGGTGCTGGGTCTGATGGTCATCGCGGGTCTTGGAGCAATCACGCTTACGCCCATGCTGGGTTCGGTCTGGTTACGGGGCGAACACAACGAGAATTCCTGGAGCGAGCGCTTCAACCGCCGCCTGCAAGCTGGTTACGGCTGGCTGCTGCGCCGGGCGTTGAACGCCCGTGTGATTGCACTGATTGTTTTTGTCGCAGTCGCGGCGTTGAGCGTGGTGCTGTTCAAAAAAGCGGGCGCGGAGTTTTTCCCGGCTGTGGACGACGGACGCATCGTGGTGAAGGTGCGTATGCCGGCGGGCGCAGCGCTCGAACGCATGGACGCCATCACCGCGCAAATCGAGGCGCTGTTGCGCGGTGACAAGCGTGTGCGCAGCGTGTTCACCCTCATCGGCGGAGCGGTGCGCGGACTTTACACGAAGGGCTCTATAGCAGAATTTGTGGGTGGGAGGGTCAAGCAATTCCGGTGCGGCG
>CALAYC010000098.1 GCA_937894935.1 uncultured Verrucomicrobiota bacterium | reverse complement strand
CCCAGACCGCCCCGTCGCGCGCCACGTTCAAAGACGAAATCGCTTCCTGCACCTGCAACCCGCCACCGCCTTGAAAATTTTCAAATCGCCCCGCCTCACCGACAAACAAACCTTTGCGCAACAATCCTACATGCACACGTCCGCTGACATCCAGCCCCAGCGCCGCGGGTGTTCCCGGCGGCAACCCCTGACTGCTGCGCATCACATGAACCGGTTGCGGGCGCAATTGCACCAATCCCCCGCCGGACGTGCCCAACCACAGATTGCCCTCGTGATCTTCACACAATGCCCGCACGTCGTACGGCCAGCGCAATTCATCGAGCATCACCTGTTGAAAGCGATTGTCATCGAAGCAATACAACCCGCGTCCGCTCGTGCCGATCCACAACCGACCATCCCGCCCTTCGCACAAACTCCAAATGCGCACTGACGTAGCTTCGTTACCGCGAAAATAATTGAATCGCTTACCATCCGTCAGATTCCGCAAATACGTGTCGCCATACGCCCAGAGATTCCCATGACGATCTTCGAACGCGCCGAGATATTCCGGACTTCGTCCCTGGCTCTCGGTGGGAAATTCATGCGGCACAATCCGGCCATTCACAAACCGACACATCCCGCCACGCGTGGTAATCCACACCGTTCCCGATCGCGCCACGTGCACATTGGAAACAAAGTCATCCGGCAAACCATGCTCTTGCGTGAGGGCGCGAATACCTTGGCCCGTAAAAAGGTTCAGCCCGGACTTCGTGCCGATCCACACCATCTGATTCGTGCCGGCGGCGAGACTCGTCACGCTTTCATTCAACAGTCCGTGCATCCGGGTGTAGTGCCGCACCTCGCCCCGCCGGAGTACATATAAGCCGTTATGCTGCGTGCCGACCCACAGATGTCCCTCGCTGTCCTCCGTCAATGCCGTCACCGCAGGAAACCACTGTTCCATCAACCGCCCTAACTTGACCTTGGTGAATTCCACGCCATCGAACCGCACCAATCCTTCCGACGTCCCCACCCACAAATAACCATCGCGCGTTTGAATGATGGCTGCGACCGAATCCGCCGGCAGTCCGTCCGCAACACGCCATGTGCGCACACCGCCTTCGCTATCGGGTAAATTTGTCTCCTGCGCGATTGCAATATTCACCCCCAGCCCTAGCGCAAACAAACTCGCCAGCCATTTGATGGGGAACTTTCGCATCACAACGTCTGAAAGTTTAGCTAACGCACCCGAAGCGTAAAGCGCCGTCTGCCGCAGGAAACTTGAGGAAATCCTCTCTTTTTTTGTTATCCAACCGAATTATGGAAGGCCGGAGCACAATCCGTTTTCATCCTGGCTGAAGCTTCTTTGTGGCCCGAAATGGCCACACGCTGAAGAGTTGAGCCCGCGCGCCCTGAGTGCTTAACTGATTCCTCGCCATGAATCCCTTATCTCCATCTGGCCGAAAACTTATCCTTATCGCCATCGCAGCCGGTCTCACGTTTTTGACCCGCGCCCAGATTCCGGTGGATCTGAGCAACTATCGCTCGGATTCCGTCGTCACCGTCAGTCAGGCCACACCGGATGCATTGCAAATCTCATGGCCCGCATCGAAAACGTCGCGCGGTGGAATGATCCTCGACCTGCGCCCGGACCAACCGCTCATCCGTGCGTTGAGTCTCGCGGAAGGTAATCAACCGGCCAAAACCATCACCACGCAACTCGATCCCGTTACCACGCTCACCATCGGTGAACGCGACAAAAAGAAACACGACGAAGCGTTTCGCGGCATGGTGTTCTTCGAAAACCCACGTCAGAAACCTTACGAAACGCACACCGTCAAGCTGACTAAAACCAAAGCTCGTGTTTTCAACACCGGCCAACGCGTGACCGTTTGCATTGGCGACGTCGCCGCCGGTTCGTTCCGGGGCGAACTGCGATTCACGTTTTATCCGAACAGTCCGTTGATTCACGCCGAAGCGGTAATGAGCACGTCCGAAGATTTACGCGCCATCATTTATGACACCGGCCTGAGCAGCACTACGCCGGATTGGAATCGCATGGTCTGGCTCGATCCACTCGGGAATCTGCGTAGCGAAAAGGTAAAGGCCGACACGAGAGCGCGTCCGCTCGCAGTAAAACATCGCACCCTCGTTGCTGAAGGTGACAACGGCTCTTTCGCCATATTCCCGGCGCCGCATCAATATTTCTATCCGCTCGATTTCGCGGATAATTTCGAATTCACCTGGCTCGGCAGCGGCTACAGCAAAATGCCCGCAGGCTTCGGCTTCGGCGTGCGGCAACCGCCGGATGGCGATAAACGCTGGGTGCCGTGGTTCGCCGCACCCGCGGGCAAAGAACATCACCTCGGCGTTTTTTATCTGTTGAGCGCAAACAACGGTCCGCAAACGCTGGCGCAGGTCGCGGAATACACGCGCGGCGATCGATTCAAAAAGCTGCCCGGCCATCACACGTTCACCAGCCACTATCACATCGAACACACGATTGATTACATCGAACGTCAAAAGCGCCAGCGCACCAGCGGAATTCCTGATGGATTGGAAACGCCGGGTTTCGTCACGAAGTTCAAAGAAACCGGCGTGGAAATTGTGCATCTCGGCGAATTTCATCACGGCTGGACGCCCGGCCAGAAAACGCCCGAGCGGCTCGTCATGTTGAAAATCATGCACGAAGAATGCGAGCGCCTCTCCGATAAAGAGTTTCTCCTGTTG
>CALAYC010000097.1 GCA_937894935.1 uncultured Verrucomicrobiota bacterium | reverse complement strand
CCTGCACGCGGCCGAAAAAGTTCGCGACGCAGGTTTCCGCAAGTGGGATGTTTTCATGCCATTCCCGATTCACGGAATGGACAAAGCCATGGGCCTGAAAAATTCCAAGGTCGGTTGGTTTTCATTCCTCGGCGGTGTGACCGGTTACGCGACTGGAATGCTGATGATCTGGTGGATGAACGCGGTGGATTATCAGATCATCGTTGGGGGTAAGCCGATGTTCAGTCCGCACGGCGCGTTCCCACCGTCGTATGAACTGACGATTCTGTTCGGCGCATTCGGCGCGATCGGCGGCATGTTGTTTTTGAACCGCCTGCCGAAGCTGCATCATCCGTTGCTGAAGCACAAACGCTTCGCTTTGGCGACGCATGACAAATTCTTTGTGGTGATCGAGACGGCTGATCCGAAATATTCTGAAACTGAAACCCGCAAGTTGCTCGAAGCCGCCGGCAGCAAGCGCATCGAACTGGTGGAGGAATAATGCGCTACTTTCTTTTAGTATTCGGTCTGGTGGTCGTGGCGGTGGTGCTCATTGCCGGCAAACGCGGCGATCTCTCGCGCAATCGACCGATTCAAATCATTCCCGACATGAAGCGGCAGGCCAAGTTGCGTCCGCAGGAAGCGAACAGCTTCTTCGCAAACGGCGTCAGCTCGCAATTGCCGCAGCCCGGGACCATTGCCCAGGAGAAGCCGCTCGTCGTTGCAGGCCAGGAAGTTTTCTCCTTCGACGATCATCCGGTGAACACGGGCCGTGTCACGGGTTCGACTAACTTCGTTGAAGTGAATCCGTTCCCGGTTACCGAGTCGCTGCTCACGCGCGGTCAACGGCAGTTCAATATCTATTGCGCGCCGTGCCACGGACAGACCGGCGAAGGTAATGGTATCACAAAGAAAATTGGAGCGATGGGCGTTGTGGCGAATCTGCACGATCAGCGCATCGTAGAACTCACCGATGGTGAAGTGTTTCACGTCATCAGTTACGGCAAAGGTGTGATGCAGCCGTATGCTGCGCAGATTTCGGTGTCAGACCGCTGGGCCATCACGGCGTATCTCCGCGCGTTGCAGTTGAGTCACCTCGGCAGCGTGGACGATTTATCAGCCGAAACCCGCGCGAACCTCAAGTAAGCGTATGAGTCAACCAGACGATTTTTCCAATCAGGATCCGCAGGCGCGACCGATCGACCTTTCGAAGGTGCGTAATCTGCCGGTGCAAATGGTGATCGGCGGCGCGCTGATCGGTTTGCTGGGCTTGGCCCTCAGTTTCAAGAGTGGCGGCACGCAATTTCTCGTCGCGTATCTTGTGGCGTTCATGTTCACGCTGAGCCTCGGCGCAGGCGCGTTGTTCCTCGTGATGGTGCATCACCTGTTCGATGCCGGCTGGTCGGTGCCGATTCGCCGCTTCTGCGAACATCTCGCCTGCTCGGCGTTTACGCTGTTGCCATTCCTGTTCATCCCCATCGCGATTGGCGCGCCCAAAATCTACCCGTGGATGCAGATGTTGGCGAAGCATCAGGAGGATCATGCGCTGCACGCCAAGTGGCCGCTGTTGACGAATCCGGGCTTTTACATCACTGCGGTGATCTGTTTCGCCGTCTGGGCGTTCCTGGCGTATCGACTGCGCTATTGGTCGCTGAAACAGGACGAAACCGGTGCGGCCGAATGCACCTATAAAATGCGCGTGTTGTCGTGCGTGGGCATTTTCCTTTACGCGTTCTCGCTGACGCTTGGCGCGATCATGTGGATGAAGACACTGCAACATCAGTGGTTCTCCACGATGTATGGTGTGCATTACTTCGCGGGCAGCGTGTGGCTCACGTTGGCGACGGTGTACGTCATCACGATGGTGTTGGATCGGCTGAAGATCCTGAGCGACGTGTT
>CALAYC010000096.1 GCA_937894935.1 uncultured Verrucomicrobiota bacterium | reverse complement strand
CGGCAGTGTGAAAACGATTGTATAATGACAAATACGATCGGACCGAATAGCTGGCGTTACTTTTCGCGTAATGTGCCGGTTGGAGCGACGAATTTGACCGTTTGCATTAACGTGATTTCTCCAAACCCGCAACCCTTGCTGCTCTTCATCCGAAAAAATGAGCTCCCGACGACCAATGTTTTTGAGTTCACAATGACGATCAATGGCAGCGGTTGTTTGACCATTGACAAGTCGACGCTGCCGCCGCTGCAATCGGGTCGCTATTTCATAGGTATATTCAATCCCAATCCGACCCAGCAGACCTTCTCCTATCAGGCTACAGTCGCGATTGGTGCGCCGCCGACGCCTATGCTGTTCAATGGAAATACTGGTAGCGTGCCAATATTGGATGATGCGGTGACGAACTATACCCAATTCATTACCAATGTCGGAACTATCGCGCAGTTGGATGTAGGGCTGCGAATTGATCATCCGCGGATTTCAGATTTAGCGGTGACTTTGATCAGTCCTCGTGGCACGCGCGTGTTGCTGGTGGAGAATCGAGGTGGCCCGGATGCGAATGCATTTGGCAGCTCGTTGACGATTACGAATATTGCGCCAGCAACCTCCAGCGGCGGACCAGAATCGGTAACCAAGGTTGTGGATACCGGCGTTACTTTTGGTTCGATAGAGATTGATTATAACTTCTTCTGTCAGCCGGATCGCATGCTTGTGCTTTATGAGGGGGCAACCATATTTGATACGGGGCTGATCAACAACGGATGTCCGAGTGAGCAGAGCGTGCCTCGGCGCGAAAAGGTGTTCTTTGGGCCGGGCGCAAGTACTGAGGTGACCATCGTGATGAATCCGCCGGGATTTGATTATGGCACGAATACACTGTGGGAATACACGGTAAGTTCCATCAATCAGATTCACAATTACTTGGTGTTCACTGACAACACGAACTTCACCACGACGCCGATTAAGTTTGCGGCGCCGCCGTTCACGGGCGCCGCCGGATCAACCGTGACATTGAGCGATTTCGAATCGCCGGTGACAGCTCAAACTTATACAGCTCCTACCATAGGAAATCCTGATGGCTGGAATGTTCTCACCAACAGCGTTCAAGTGGTCAACGATCCTTCGTTCGCTTATGCGGGAAACCAGTATTTATCGTTGCTTCAAGGAAGCATTGCACGAACGATTTCGCTCAACGCAGATCGAGACTATTCGCTTTCGTATGCAGTGCGGGGTAGCCCTCGATGCTTGCAATTTACTAACTTTGCATCAACGCAAGGACTCACTCTGACTGATAATGCTACTGTGATTTCCGGCGGCATCTTGCAACTGACGCCAAGCCAAACAAGTCGACATGGTGCCGCTTGGTCAAAAACGAAACTTCCAGTAAATGATGGCTTCGATACTACTTTCCAGTTTCGTATTGCTGGCCCGTTCATCGGAGGGGGGGGAGACGGGATTGCCTTTACGATTCAGAATATTTCTCCGACTGCAGACGCATTTTCGGCCATTGGGGGAAGTCGAGGGAATGCGATCAGCGTTTTCTTCAATACCTTTATGAATTGGCCTGGCTGCGCCAGCCCTGTGACTTGTGATCTGTATTCTAATTCCATCGGGATTGGAATTAACGATCAATATGTTATTCAGACAGACCTTACTCCTTTCGGAATCGAGCTGAAGGATGGAAATATCCATGAAGCCCGAGTCATCTATGGCGCAGAAGGGATAACCGTGATTCTGGATGGTAGTGTTGTTTTGGCAAATGTGCCTTTGCCAGGACCTGGACTGTCACCGGGTGTTGATAGCTGCGGGTACGCCTGGGTCGGGTTCGAAGCGTTCTGCGGGGCAACTGCTGAAACTCACGAAATACTAAATTGGAATTTTTGTTCTGCCACTCCGGCTCCATCAGGAACAATTACTCTCGCTGGCATCGCAACAAATCAGTTTATTGTCGGTGATGAGTGGACAACTCGATCGCTTGCCTTCCGGGCGAATCAACCGAGCGTAGATCTGGCAGTGCAGCCGGGGCAGTGTGATCTGGAGGTCTATATGGATGCATTCCGGCTCGTCGAAACGGCCGGCTCTCGGTACGTCCTCCCCGAGGAATCTCTCAAAGTGCTCGAAGGTGAAAACGCGTTCGGCGAGTGGCAACTTGAGATTCTTGATTCGCGCACTGGCGCGTTCAATAACGTTGCGTTGTTGGATTGGCAGTTGCAGTTCATCTTCCAGGATGAAGTCCCACTGCCACCGCCGTTGGCGCCAGGAGTGCCGCAGACCAACACAATATGTGCCGGCCAAATCCAATATTACGTAATTGACGTGCCGCCGTGGGCGCGGTTTGCCACCAATGAGCTGCTTTCAGCGACCGGCCCGGTGAATGTTTATTTCAATCAATTCATCCGCCCCACCGGTCTGAACATTGTGCCGCCGGACTATGACTTGCTTATTGGTCAAACCAGTGGCGTCGCGGTTCTCGCGACCAATGTGCCGCCGTTGCAACCTGACTATCCGGTGTTAATTCCTGGTCAACGGTATTACATCGGCATTGAAAATCCGAGTGCCACAGATTGCGTGACGGTCGCGTTCCTGGTTGATTTCGATCTCGTAACGTTCCCGCAAGTGACGGAGCTGACGAATCAGATTCCTCTTTGCACCGTTAATTCCGGTCCGGCAGGAGCGGCGGATTATTATTATTTCAACGTGTCGCCGAATGCTGTGCGCGCTCAGTTTGAGTTGTTCAATCTCAGTGGGGACATGACTCTGGTTTTACGTCGCGGGCTTCCGCCGACGCTCGGTATCTTTGATTACATCAGCGCCAATGTCTTCACCAACGACGAGGTCATCACAGTGTTTGATTTCAGTCAGCCGGTCCCGTTGACCCCGGGCGACTGGTATTTTGCGGCTGTGAACGTGTCCGGTCCATCGGTCTCCTATTGCGCGCAGGCTTCGGAATGGCCGGTTTACGGAACCAATATTGTCATCACCAATATGTTCATCGGCACGAACAGTCTTTGTCTGACGTGGACGTCGTTGCCGGGGATGCGTTACTTCGTTGAAGGCGTCACTAATCTAACCAGTACGAATTGGGCAACCGTTTCAGATGCGATAGTCGCAACTGACTACGCGACGACCTATTGTGTTCCATTCCCGTCGCCGTTCCAGTTCTTCCGCGTGAGAGAAGGCGGTGAAATCGGAACGTACATACCGCCGCCGATTATTTCGTCGATCCGCCGCACGTTCCGAGGTGTTGAAATTACCTGGGGCGGCCCGGTCACAGCGCGCTATCAGGTCGAGTGGACGGATTCTCTGTTCCCGACAAATTGGCAACCATTCACCGTGCCGCCGGAGGTGACTTCGACTACCGGGTTATTCCAGTTCATAGACGACGGTTCGGAAGCCGGACCGCTCGATGGACTGAGATACTATCGATTGGTTGTGGTGCCGTAGGTTCGTCCGAGCGGGCGTTTGCTTTTATGATCGCGCCGAGGTCGAGGTAGTGGGGCATTAACCCAGCGGCAACGTGCGCTGTGGTGATTATGTTGTCGCATGCGCGGGCGATTATTCGTGGGCACGAGCGGCTGGGTTTACAAGGAATGGGCCGGAGTGTTTTATCCGCGGGACCTCAAGAAATCCGGCGAACTTGCACACTACGCAACCGTTTTTAACACTGTCGAAATCAATGCGACATTTTACCGGTTGCCGCTACCCGGCATGGTGAAAGGCTGGTATCAGCGGTCGCCGAAGGATTTCATTTTTACTGCGAAGGGTAGCCGTTACATCACGCATATCAAGCGGTTGAAACCACCGATTGCTGCGGTGCGAAAATATTTTAGTCGCATCAAACTGCTCAACGAAAAATGCGGTTCGATTCTCTGGCAGCTTCCGCCAAACTTCGATGTGAAGAATTTGGCGCGGCTTGACACATTCCTCACGAAGCTGCCCGTGGATTATCGGCACGCAGTCGAGTTTCGGCATCCGTCGTGGTACGAAACTGATGAGACGTTTGCCGTGTTGCGCAGGCACAAAGCGGCGCATGTTTCGATCAGTTCACTGCGCATGCCGATGAACTTCACGGTTACAGCGGACTTTGTTTATTTCCGCTTTCACGGTTTAAAAGGCGGGCCACGTCACGATTATCAACGGAGGGAATTAAAACCGTGGGCGGAGCAAGGATGTGATTGTCTGGCGAAGGGACGAGATGTTTTCGCTTATTTCAATAACGATCTCAACACGCGTGCGCCGAATAATGCGATCTTATTTCGAACGCTCGTTGGTTCGAATTGGCAACGAGATAAAAACGCTTCGACCCGATTGCGACAGTCACACAAGCCGCGGAAGAAATAAAAACGCTCCGATGCATTGTTGCGTCGGAGCGTTTTGGAATTTATCGGATTCAGCTCAGATACTCGCGCGGGTCAGTCACTTTGCCCGTAATGGCGCTTGCAGCGACCGTGGCCGGACTGGCGAGGAACACTTGCGATTCCTTATCGCCCATGCGACCGGGGAAGTTGCGGTTCGTGGCGCTGATGCACTTGATGCCCGCCTGATTGATGCGACCGAACGTGTCCACCGGACCACCGAGGCACGCAGCGCAACCGGCGTTTTCGGTCATGCGTACACCGGCGTTCTCCAGAATCTGCCAGATGGTTTCGTTGCCCCAATGCGTAGTCTGTAATTCATGCACGATGTCAGGCGTCGCGGGCACGCCGAAAGTATCAATGGAAACCTTCCGACCGCGCAGCACGCGGGCGAATTCGACGAAGTCGCTCGTCTTGCCACCTGTGCAACTGCCGACGTAAGCACGATCCAGTTTCACGTTGCTCATTTCCTTGGCCTTCTTGCGTTGGCCGGGATCGGGATGACAGGCAACCGTTGGTTCGAGCTTCGATAAATCCACGACGAGCTCGTAAACGAACTTCTGGTCCGTATCGAGTTCCACCGGTTCGTAAGAAGCTTGAGTGCCGTTCAATTTCACGCGCGCATCCACGTATTCCGCTGTACGCGAATCAAACGGGAAAATGCCATTCTTACCGCCGGCTTCGATGGCCATGTTCGCAATCGTCATGCGGTCGTCCATCGAGAGCGACGCTACACCCGGGCCGTCGAATTGCATCGCGCGATAAGTCGCACCGTCGAAGCCGATTTCGCCGATGCAATGAAGAATCAGGTCCTTCGCCATAACGCCCGGTTGCAATTT
Organism: uncultured Verrucomicrobiota bacterium; assembly: GCA_937894935.1. Lineage (GTDB taxonomy): Bacteria > Verrucomicrobiota > Verrucomicrobiia > Limisphaerales > JADLHS01 > JADLHS01. The sequence goes on along the minus strand of CALAYC010000096.1, from coordinate 2,021 downwards.
ACCTTCGAGCCGGAAATGCATGGTCTCCGGCACTTTAATCAGTAACTTGCCCGTGCCCATGACGAAGCCGGCGTCGGTGTTGCCGATACCGGTGGCGAATTGATTGAACGCACCTGCCATGCAGGTGTGCGAATCAGTGCCGAATAAAACTTCGCCGGGGCGCGTGTGACCTTTGGCCGGAAGCGCGGCGTGACAAACACCCGCGTAGTTCGAGCCGTATTGGCGTTTCAAATTGCCTTTGGCGGGATCGAATTTCCAAGTGCCGTTCGGATCATCAATGACGTCGTAGAAATAGGGCAACCCTTGCTCGCGAGCGAATTCGCGGAGGATGTCCACGTTGCGATTCGACTTCGAGTCGGCGGTGAAAATGTAGTGATCGGGAATAATGACGACGCGATTCTTGTCCCAGACTTTAGCGTCTTTACCGAACTCGCGTTTGAACACGCCGATAGTCCCCGGGCCGCACACGTCGTGCGTCATAAGCACATCGGCTTTCACCCAGATATTGTCGCCGGCTTGCACGGAAGATTTACCGGCGGCACGGGCGAGCAGTTTTTCAGTCAACGTCATAGCTGGACAAGCGTAGCGGACGTTGGGATTGAATTCAACAGTGCAACCGGATAATGACAAAGTCGAGCTGCGGCTGTGTCTGTCTGCCAAATTCTCAGCCCAACGCTTTCAACTGCGCGTAATTTGCAAACCGCTGGGCGACAGGCTGAAATTCACAAACCGCGCGCGCGGATTGGGCGGATAGCTGGTAAGCGTTCGGCGAATGTGCGTCGCGGCTTCGATATCTTTGGCGAACATTAACAGATAACCGCCACCGCCCGCGCCGAGCAATTTCGTGGCAGCAAGGTAATCTTTCACCCGATCAAGAATCGCGCGCACTTCGGGAGGATTCGTGCCCGAATCAAGCCGCTGGTTCAATCGCCAACTGTTACGAATGGCAGCGCAAAGCTGGTCGTAGTTGCATTGTTGAATTGCGACGCTGGCGCTTCGCGCGTTAGCGACGATGTCGCTGATGATGCCAAGATGCGTGGGCGAATTCAGAAAGATGCCGCGGACGATTTCGCTGAGGATATTTTTCGCGAGTCGAGTGACGCCGGTGTAATACAGGAGCACGCACTGGTTCGCGAATTCGTGATTGAACAGTTGGTCGGGCAACCAATTTACGATCGGTTGTTGCGTGAGACCGGCGCGCGTTTCGATCAATTTGATTCCCGGAAATAAACCGCCGGCCTGATCCTGCCAACCGCCGCCCGTGGTGAGCATTTGTTCCAACACAAGCGTACGCGTGAAGAGAATGTTGCGATCCCAATTGAGACCGCACAAATCGCTGAGGGCGGCGAGTAGCGTCGCGGCGAGAATGCTGCTCGTGCCGAGCCCTGAACCTTTCGGCGCAGCAGCCAGAAGTGACAATTCAATGCCACCACCGAAATCGCGTAATTGTTTTTCCAGCGAATCGAATCCGCCATCAGCGTGAAAGCGCGGGAGAAATCCCGCCAACGCGAGGGCGGCTTTGGCGAGGGCAAAGGCGCTGCCAGGCTTCGCGTAGGTGTCGAGTTCTTCGTAGGTTCGCAGGCGTTCTTCAACTCCTAAATCGATTGAGCGCACGACGAGTTCGGGATGCTCGCACAGTTTGGCGAAAACCTGAACGGGTGGTTGGCCATTCAGATCTGCGGCGGCATTCAAGACCGCGCCGCCGAATTCGAGGCAATACGGCGGTGTGTCAGACCAGCCGCCCGCGAGATCGAATCGCACCGGACTGCGCGCCCAGATGATTTGGTCTTCCTGCGCTTTGAGTTGCGGACGCGCCGGAGCGAGTTGTGCTTCGTGAACAATCAGATCGCGCAAGAGTTCGAAAGCAGCGGCTTCATGACGGTCGCTACCGGGCTGACCGCGATAGCGCAGGACGGCGCTGCGAAACATTCGGTCGTGAACTGCGGCGAGCGGTTCGTCGTGATTGGTAAAATCAAGATCGGCTAAGGGCAAATTGCTCGCGGCGAACTGACGCGCGGTGG
>CALAYC010000095.1 GCA_937894935.1 uncultured Verrucomicrobiota bacterium | reverse complement strand
TTTCCTCTGGCAACAACACGCGACAAAAAAGGAACTCGTTTCCGTCGCGCGCGAAGTCGCGGAATCACCACTGCTCGCAGATCCGACGATGTTGAGTGACTTTGAAATCATCGCTCGCCTGACACCGACCGAAAGCGTCGCGGATGAAGGGCTGTTGGCCTTGAGCGAAGACCTTTTAGCAATTGGCCAATGAACGGGACATTTTTCATTTCTATGGTTCGGGTTCTCGCCGTGGGAACACTCCTGTTCGCCGCGTTTCCCGGCAGCGCTCAAACAAATCGTCCGGTCGTTGCGCCTCCGACACCGCCAAAGCCGATGTTGCGGTCGCCAGTGGATTCGTTCCGCACGTTACTCGTCATGCCCAGCAGCGAGCGACGCGCGCAACTCGCATCGCGACCGCCGGAAATTCGCGAAAAACTGCTCGCCAAAGTGCAGGAGTATTTGCAACTGACGCCCGAAGAACGCGAGTTGCGCCTGAAAGCCACGGAATTGCGCTGGTATTTGCAACCGCTGCTGAAATCGCCCGCGACAAATCGCGCCGAGCAATTGCAATTGGTCCCGGAAAATTTGCGTGAACTGGTCGCCGCGCGCATCTCGCTGTGGGATCGGTTTCCTCCGGCCGTTCAGCAAATGATGCTGACGAATCAGGTCGGCACGGATTACGTCGTTACCGGCATTCGCACGAACACTCCGCCGCTGCCGATGCTCAAAATCCGGGAGCGATTGCACGAACGTTACAATCAACTGTTCGACCTGACCGCAGTGGAAAAAGAAAAAGTCCTGGCGACGCTTTCCGATGCTGAACGGCGGCAGATGGAGAAAACCCTCGCTGCTTTTGCGCAACTTACACCAGAGCAACGCAGGAATTGTGTTCGGTCGTTTTCTCGCTTCGCCAGCATGAGCCACGACGAGCAACAGGAGTTTCTCCGAAATGTGGAACGCTGGTCGCAGATGACCGCCGCCGAACGACAATCCTGGCGCGAGTTAGTCAGCAACGCGCCAAAAATTCCACCGCTGCCTGCCTTAACGCGTCGGCTGCCGCCGTTACCGCGGCATTCGCCTCCCACAGCAAGCCAGACAACCAACGGCGGTTAAATCGGCACGACCGCAATCCAGCAAGTCGCTCCAAATCGCGCCTTGAACTTTTCCACCACCGCTGCCGCCGCACTTGGCGTCGGGAAGATAGCAAAGGTCGTCGAACCGCTGCCCGACATGAGCGTCGCCGCGGCGCCGTGTTCGCGCAAAAATTCCTGATACAAGGCGAGAATTGGATATTTCTTCAACGCTGGCGCTTCGAGTGAATTGTAAAACTCTTTTCCCGCCGCAGCTAAATCTCCGTTTTGCAAAAGCTCAATCAGCTTTTTGGCACGACCCGGCGTGCCGTTCAGCGCCTCGGGAAACTTTGCCAATTCGCGATAAGCCCACGGCGTTGAAATCCCAAATCCGGGATGAATCAGAAAAAAACTCGCGCCACGTAACGCCGCGAATTTTTCCAATGCGACCACGTTTTCACCGCGTCCCGTTGCCAACGCGGGCTGGTCTTGCAGGAAAAAATTTACATCTGAACCAAGCGTCGCCGCAATGATGTGCAAGCGTCCGTGCGACAGCGGATGATCGAATAATTCATTCAGTCCAAGCAACGTCGTTGCCGCGTTTCCACTGCCACCGCCTAAACCGGCCGCGGTCGGGATTTTCTTTTCCAGATGAATGCGAACGCCCGACTCGACATTTGCTGCCGCCAGAAATTTCGTCGCCGCGCGATGCACCAGATTGCTGACATCAGTCGGCAGCGTCGGATCGGAACAGGTAAGTTGAATGCCGCTCTCGCTCCGCGCGAACGAGAGCCGGTCGAACAGGTTCACCGGATGAAACACCGTTTCCAGCTCGTGAAAACCATCCGCGCGCCTGCCCAGAATGTTCAGGAGCAAATTGACCTTACAGGGCGATTGCTTCTCCAACGTCATGCGAGGGATTTATTGGCGGCGCAGCAGATATTAACAATAAAAAACGCGCCAACTTTCGGTCGGCGCGTTGCTCCGGTGAAACTCCGGTTCAATCAAAAATCTGGAAGCGGCTGCCGGGAACGAACGGCGCGACATCGCCACCGCTGAATCCGATATACGTATCGGTGGCAAAAACGCGGTCCGCAAACACGTTCGGATGATAGTTATCCGGATACTGCGGCAACGGCGCAAGATAATCGGTCGCGACCGGTTCATACGGCGGGAACGGGAACGTAATGATCTCGTAAATGCCGATTCCCGCGCGGGCCATCGTCCGGTTGAAACCCTGAACGACACCGAGGTGATAATTGAATCCGTCCGGACGACCGACGACGTTCTGCTCCACGCTGCGACGCATCTCAGCGAGGCGTATCGGTTCGTAAGTGTTGTTCACACCGCGAGCGAATTTCCGCTCCGGCCCGGCGCAACCGGTGGCCAGAACCGCGAGCAAAACGACGGCACTCAAAAATGAAAGACTTTTTGCCATAACAGATTCAGTTGTTGTTCGCAGCTTATCGCCGGACGGAAGCTTGTAAAGTCTCATTTCCGGGTCATTGCCGCTCGTATTCCCCCTTCCCGAGCCGCTTGAACACAGTAAAGCCTGCCTTTTTGGCATCGGTAATAGACAGCGGTTTCAGCTTCTGCGGCGAGTTGAAGGTGGAAAGGATTTTGCGCACCGGCTTTTTGCAAGCCGGGCAATGGGTCAATGGCTTAGCAGAAAGCGGGCGATTCAAAGTAAATTTGCCGCCGCATACCTTGCAGTCCCCTTCACACAACTCGTATTCGTAAATCGGCATATTTCTCTGATCACCTTTCTGACAACTTCGGAACTCCGGCGTTGGATGTCAATTTCGCGCCATCGGCAAAATTATTTTGCAATTGCGACGAAGCCTCTACGATGCGGGTATGGGACTGGTGCGCATTCTGGTGGATGGTTACAGCCTGCTCCACAATTGGCCGGAGCTGGCTCGTGGTCACCCGCGGCATTCCGCCGCCGCTCGCGACGCGCTCGTGCAAATCCTCACCCGCTATCAGGATGCAACCGGAACGCCGCTCACGATTTTTTTCGATGGCAGCGGCGCCCCGCCCGGAGTTCCCAAAAACGAATCGCAAACGGTTGAGGTTTTATTTTCCAAAGCCGGTCAGACAGCCGATGATATGATTGAACGCGCTGCCCATCGGTTTCGGCCGTACGGCGAAGTGCTCGTTGTGACCGAAGACCATGCCGAACGCGACACCGTTACGGCACTGGGCGGATCGGTTTCGTCCTGTCTGAACTTTATTAACATGGTCGAGAGCGCTTTAAACGAACTGGAACAGGATTTGAAACATTACAACCGCGCGGAGCGAAGCCGCTTTAATCGCCGATGAACTTTATCCGAATCTTCTTAACGCTGTCGCTGCTCGTGCTGCCGGGATTTTCCGCCGCCGCTCAGGACACGCCGGAACGTGAGCGGAAATCAGCGGCCAACGAGCGATTTCTCGTCATCGTCGAAACCTCCAGCGCCATGAAAGCGCGCGCAGAAAATGCCCAACGCATCGTTGGCAGCGTCATTGCCAACGGACTCAAAGGCCAGATGCATTCCGGCAATACCATCGGCCTCTGGACTTACAATGACAAATTGATCACCGGAATTGTTCCGCTGCAATTGTGGACGCCGGAAAACAAACAGCGCGTCGCTCAAACGCTGGTTCAGGCATTGCAAAAACAAGCCTACGAACGTTCGCCGCGCCTGAGCACCGCATGGGATGCTGCGAGCAATATCGTCGCGCAATCGGACCACATCACATTGTTACTCGTCACCTCAGGAAGTGAACCCGTCCGCGGCACGCCATTCGACAAAGAGATCGCTGAAGCCTTTCAGAAAAACGCCAACACACAGCGCGAAAAGAACATGCCGTTCCTTACGATTCTACGGGCAGCAAAAGGCCGTTTCGTTACGTTCGCCGTCAACATGCCGCCGTGGCCGCTCGAAGTGCCGGAATACCCCGATGAATTCAAACCTTTAGTCCCACCGCCGCCCGCACCGAAAACCGTCACCGAAACTCCGCCCGCGCCAACGCCTCGTCGCCCGGACCGAAATACCCTCTCGGCAACCAACGTTATTTATCTGGTGGGATCCAATGTGAATCCACCGACTGCCACTGCATCTGAAGTTCCTGCGCCAACGCCGCCCGTTGAAGTTGAACCAGTCCCTCCCGCCACTGAAACTCCTCCTCCGACGCCACCACCGTCAACGAACGAGGCTGCGATAATCACAACCAATCCTCCTGCTCCGGCGGCAACAATTGAGCCGCCCGCGCCCACCGACGTCGCGCCCCCATCGGAGCCACGCCCGGCATTTTTGATTCCGGCTCTCGCGCTCGGCATTGCCGCGTTACTCGGCGTACTGTTTTTGTTGATTGCGCTACTTCGGCGATCGCGTCAGTCGGGAGGAGAAAGTTTAATCACTCACTCGATGAATCGCAGCAGTCGCAACGACTGAACTTCAGGCGATTCGCAACCACACGGTTTTCAGATACGCAGGTTCGCTGCGACTGATGGGAAAATCCGGTGGCTGCGGCACGTAATGCATCTGTATCACCTTGCGCTTGCCGCTGCGCACTGCGGCGTGAATCTGATCCAGAAATTTCTCCGGCAGAAGATCAGCCGCATTCGTGGAGGCGAACAATAATCCATCCGGCGCTAACACCGGCAACGCTGCGGCGACGAGTTTTCCGTAATCCTTTTCCGCGCGAAAAACACCGCTTTCCTTCGATTGAGAAAACGTCGGCGGATCGAGCACGATGACGTCGAATTGTCTTCCTTTCTTCGCCAATCGCCGCAACCAATCGAACGTATCACCATAAATAAAATCGTGCTGCGTCGGATCGAGGCCGTTCAGTGCAAAATTGCGTTTGCCCCATTCGAGATATTTTTTGGACAGGTCGAGACTTGTTGTTCGTGCTCCGGCCAACGCTGCACCGACCGAAAAGCCGCACGTGTAGGCAAATGTGTTCAGCACTTCCAATTTCCGCGTAGTCGTCGGAAATGAAAAGTTCGCGGCAACATGTCCCGTTAAAAACCGCCGCCGATTGTCCCGTTGATCGAAAAATAATCCAATCGAATAACCTTCCGCAAAACTCAATTCGAACCTCACCCCGTTCTCACAAACAACAAAACGCTCAGGCGCCGCTGCCCCCGCAATTAGTTGTGGCGAGGTCTCAGCCGTCGTCGTACGCCGGACATGACGCGAGAGCGTTTTGTGATAAAGTCGAAGCGACTGCGGCGTGGAACGCGATTCCAGAAACCGTCCCTGCAAATCGCTCAACGGTGACTCGCTTTGTGACAGAGTAAATTCATCAAGTTGCTCGACATACCAGCCCGGCCAGCCATCGCTACCGCCGTGAACGACACGAAACGCATTCGTGTTCGACGAATGAATAATCGCGTTTCGCAACGCCGCGCTGGCAACGGCAAAGAAATCCGCAGGCGCAGAAAAATTCACCGGTTTGCCAGTCGCCGGATGTTTCAGATGTAATTCAGCCGCGTGCAAACAAACACGCCCGAACGGCGCGCCGCCATACAGCATGTCGCCTAGAATCGGGAAACCGCTCTCCGCCGCATGCACGCGGATCTGATGCGTACGTCCGGTAACCGGTGCAGCGCGCAATGCACAGAACGAGCGTCCGTCTGAAGGATTCGTAAATTTCAGATCGTGAATTTCGAATCGTGTCTCCGCCGCTTCGCCATGTGAACCGCTGACATAGCGTTCACCCGCTCGAACAATTTTCGATTTCACGACGAACTCCCGTTGTTTCGGCGCGCGCTCGGTCAACAGAACGTATTGCTTGCGCACGGTCCGATTCGTGAATTGCTCCGTCAGCGAACGATTGGCCAGGGGAGTTTTACCGAAAACGATGACGCCACTGGTTTCTTTATCGAGACGATGAATGATCGCGAGGTTGGCCCAGCGCGGCTCGCGATGTTTCAACCAGTCGTAAATACCTTCGCCCGCGTGAGGCGACGGCGCGTGAGTGTTCCAGCCGGCGGGCTTGTTCACGACCAGCAGATGGTCGTCTTCGTGCAAGACGCAGGGCGGTAAATCGTTCAACACCAGAAAACTCACGCCGCACGTTTACGCGACCCGTCGAAAACAGTCAGGCTTGAAATACAGTGAAGCGAAAATTTACGCGCCGCCCGGAGGCAAAATCTCCACGATTTCCGATAGCGGATGGCCTTGATGATCGGAGATAACTGCTTTGCGACCGTAAAGCACTACGGGCACTTCAATTTCTAACGCGCGCAGAATCAACGCATCGGGCTGCACGCGCAGATAATATTTGGCCTCGGTCTGATGCCGCACATTGCACTCGCGGAGAATTCGACCGAGCGGCACCTGTTCCAACAGGATTTGCTCGCGCGCTGCTTCCGGAAATTGTCCGAGATAAACTTTGTTCGCACCGAATTCCACCGGACGTTCGTCGTGGTCGAGACGCAGAATGACTTCGCGATAATAAAATTCTCCACGCCGATCGCGCCCGAGCAACTCCAGATGAATGCGCGAATCGTGAAATCCCTCCAACGTCGGCGTCATGTCGTTCTTGTGCACGAGCAGCGTTTTGAACGGCTCAGGAACGTCGTCGCCGGAGATGGGCTCGATATTTGGCAGCGGGAGCTTGGCGCGGCGATAAAAGTCAGACAGCGGATAAGCGAAATGGTCATTCATAAAAACGTTCAACGTTTATCATTTCGGCGCTTCAACAATCCAGCCAAGCCGGCGATTGTGAGCATGGGGGCGGAGCGGTGAATCACGCGGTGGCAATTCGAGCAGACTATTGCTAAATCGGCGAGTCTTGTGTGCCCGTTACCATTGGCTAAGGGCTTCTTGTGATGGACCTCGCAGAACTTATCACCCAACGCGCCGTAAAAGGTCGCAAAGTCAAAACCACAGCATTCACATTGAAGTCGTCCCTTGGAATTCAAAACGGATGACTTCTTCTTTTTGACCAACGTCGGATTTCGCTCGCGGCGTAAATGTTGAACCAATCTTGGTGTTCCCTCGGAGGCAGAGAAATCTATATCTGGCGGCGGCAAAATCTCGTTCAACGGATGTGGGGCGATTAAGTCAGGCCAAATTTGCGCCACTTCTGAACTCACCCCTACCAGAATGTTGAAAAGTAGACGCCCCTGTGGTTCGGAGATGGGAAAAATACAGGTGGCGGGACCGGCCTTCAGAAAAGATGCGGTGTGGAGGATCGGAATACGTCGCAGCTTGCTGATGTCAGGTGTTCCGTTAATCAGTTTTGTGAGGTAACGAACGCGATAATAAGTGTAGCCGTCTCGGTCTTTGCTTTCTCTTGGATTTGAAATCGTTCCGAGTCCAACGATTCGCAAGGCAGGAGTTGACGCCCAGAAAAACACGCGATCACCCTTCGAGAGGTTTCTTGCCAGTCGTTTGGTGACCCAAGTTCCCTGACTTCCGGGAGACAGCATTTCATCCCACCTGTTCCGGTCAGGGCGGCCTTTGACAATCCAATAGTTCATAGCTTCATCGCTACGCGTATCGACCGGTGTTGTGTTCCGGTTTAAAAAATTCGTGCAGCAAGCGATCAATCTGAAGCAGCCCATCGCGCGTGACGCCGATGCGGTCGCCGCCGTTCGTCAGAAAACCCCACTCCTTCAGTCGCGCGAGGGGTTGAGCGAATTGATCGCGCGGGTCAGTGCCGAACTTGGCTTTAAATTTCTCCGCACTGACCGAACCCAGCTTAAGTTGCAGAATGAACTCGCGAATGTAGCGTTCATCCGCTGGCGGCGCATACGCCCGATAAACCGGCAACTTTCCGGAATTCACCGCATCTACATACGGCTGAAACTCGTGGTGATTCTGATAATGCACACCGTTCAGATGACCAAAACTCGCGACGCCAATGGAAAGAATATCCGCACCGGTGAATAGGCCCTGGCGATAGATGAATTTCACTTTGGCCGGATCGCGCACCACGGTCGTCCCGCTGGTGACTGTGTAACCGACTTTTTCAAACTCGCGATACGCGTAATCCACCCACGCGCGTTTCGTTTCCCAATCCGCCACCGGTGCGACAAGTTTTCCGGTCGCTTTCATCTCCTGATAAATGCCGGTATTGTACGGCACTTCCATCTGATAAATGGTCACGGAATCCGGCTGCAACGCGACCGCCTTCGCCACCGCTTCGCGCCACTTTTCGTCCGTCTCCTCCACCATACCCGCGATCAAATCGATGTTGATCTGCGGAAAACCGATTTCGCGAGCGAACGCGTAAGCACGCTGAATCTCCCTGGACCGATGCGCGCGTCCGTTGATTTCGAGAATATGATCGTCGAAATGTTCGATCCCGAGCGACAGTCGCGTAACGCCGAGGTCGCGAATCGCCTGCAACTTGTGATCTGTCAACGTTCCCGGCTCTGCTTCAAACGTCACTTCCTCCACTTCATCCCACGGCAGCAATCGCTTCATGCCGTCGGTTAAGAAGCGCAATTGGTCCGGCGACAAATAACTCGGAGTGCCGCCACCGAAATATACGAACTTCGGTTTGCGTCCGCGCACTGCCGGCTGATTCGCATAGACCGTCAGCTCTTTCAGCAACGCATCGAGATAACCGCGAATCTCGGACGAATCTTTGTCGGTATAGACTTTGAAATAACAGAAATGACAACGCTTGCGGCAGAAAGGAATGTGGACGTATTGCCCGAACGACGGTGCGGCGGAAACGTTGTTCGCGGCGAGCGCGGCTTCAAATTGCGGCACAAACTCCGGTTTCCAGAACGCGAATGGCGGATAGTTCGCGACAAAATAATTGCCTGCCGTCGTCTCATGACGCAGCGGCGGTGAATTAGGCGGCGTAGTCGGCATCTCGGCTGATATTCTAACTGTGATTGTCGTCAGGCTCAAATGCCCTCGCCAAATAGATTGGCGAAACGCGCGGTAAGTTTGCGCCGGGCGACGGAATACGAAAAATATTTCACACAGAGACGATAATTCGTTTCCGCCCACTCTTCACGCAACGCAGCGTTGGTCAGAACCTCGCGGGTTTGTTCGACCACTTCGCGCGTCACGAGTTGCGACATTTCAATCGTCTTGAATCCGAGTGGATCAATGTCCCGCGCATAAACTGCATAACTGTTCACCACCACGGGCTTGCGGAAATACACGGCTTCCAAAAACGCGTTGCCGAATCCCTCGTAATGGCTCGGATACGTGACGAGGTCGGCGTGTGGATAAACATCAAATAGCGTGTAAATCTTTTTACCCTCGGAAGTCGTACCGCGCATTTCGCCGACACGATCCGCGATGAACCGCACGTCAATTTTCGCATCTTCAATGCGGTCGCGAAGCATTTGCATGTAGGCATTGCCTTCATCGCCAGCCGGATGCGAAATCACCAATTTCGCACGCGGATCTTTGAGGCGACGCACCAGTTCGATCGCATGCTCAATCCCTTTGCGGGCGACAACGCGAGTCGGTTGCAAAATAAACCAATCGTCCGGCGCTAAACCGATTTCCCTGCGAACATCGCGATTGTAATCGTCCAAACCCGGCGCTGGCGTTTCGAAATCGAGAATGTTCGGAATGATTGCCGACGCGAGACTACAGCGACGGGCGAGTTCCTTTTGCGCCATGGAATTGATGACGACATGTTGCACCTGCGGCAACGCGCCCGGAAATGCCGCGCGCAAATAATCGTTCACTGAACTCACCACAAAGCGTTCGCGCTCCCACGCGAAATCATGATGATGCGCAATCGTCGGCAAACCCGTTTCAGCAATGAACTCAGTCATCGCAAGGCCGAACGGAACATGCATAGGAATCGCGAGAATGTTTTGCGGAATCAGCACTTCAATCTGGAATTTTTCGACGAAGCGATAGAGTTCATCCTTCAAAATTTCCTTCAACGCCTGAATTTCATTCGTCACTTCGCGCGAACGCGTTGTGACGCCGAAAAGCTGCGCCTGCAATTTAGCAACGCGCGGATGATTGAAAAATGCGAGCGGTGCTTCGTAGCTCGCATGCGGCGGCGCATCGAGCAACCCGGCCATCCAGAAACACTCGTGCCCCATCTGCTCCAAGATGTGCGCCCACTTGCGCGCCTCGAGCGTCACGCCGTCCGTTCCGTGGAAACGAGTGGATATAAATCCGATTCGCCGTGGCTTACCGGCGCTCAGCAAAATGTCGTTCATAACGGCCTGATCATCGTTCAACTCACCGTTTAATGCCAAATTCCGCTTCAAAGCGATTGATATTTTCACGCTTACCGACGACGAGCAGCACGTCGTTCTCCTCCAATCGCAACTCCGGAATGGGCTCCAAAACCTTCGGTTCGGCTTTATCGCCGGCCCGCATCACCAGCACGACGTTAATCTTCATTCGTTGCGGTAATTGCGCCTCCAACAACGTTTGCGAGTTGAGAATCGGCCCGATGCGCACCTCCGCCAATTGATAGCCGCCCACGAGCGGATGACGATCGTCGCGGGCATTATCACGCAAACGTTCCGCCAACCGATATGCCACGTCACGCGAAGGCAACACCACCAGATCCGAGCCGAGTTTTTCGAGCACTCGCGCGTGTTTGACGTTGATGGCGCGGGTGATGATTTTTTTTACCTGCATTTGCTTCAGCGCCATGGTGGCCAACACGCTGCCTTGCAGATTTTCTCCGATAGAAACCACCACTGCGTTCGCCTCCGTCACCCCCAAATCTTTCAATGCGTCTTCGTCCTCCACGTCCATTTCGAAAATATGGAATCCGTCCTCGGCCAGTTCTTTGACGCGAGCCGCGTCGCGCTCTGCCAGAACAACTTCGCAACCGAATTCCGAAAGGCGCGTCGCCAGATGTTGGCCAAACCGGCCCGCGCCCAAAATGATGATACGTTGTGCCATAAAAATCTTTGTCCGGCGCTGCCTCGCCAAAACCGCGACGTCGCATCACCCCAGCGCAATGTCCTCTTGAGGCATGCGCAAGTGCCAGGATCGCGGCGGACGGGCGAGATAAATAGATAACATCAGCGGGGCGACACGTCCGACGAACATGAGCATGATAATGACGCTTTTGCCAGGGGCGGTCAAAAGCGGACTCACGCCGGCGCTCAATCCCACCGTGCCGAAAGCGGACACCGCTTCGAATATCAGCCCAAGCCAGTTCGCATCAGTCTGCACCGATGGTTTGCCGTTTTCAGTCAACATCAACAACCCCACGCCAATCACCAACACCGCCACCGCCATCAGCGTCACCATCAAAGCAACACTGATAATCTGCGGAGAAAGGCAGCGACCAAACACCTGCACATTCTCGCGGCGTCGTAACGCGCTCCACGCCGTTAACGCGAGGACCGCAAAAGTAATCGTCTTGATCCCGCCCGCCACCGAGCCCGGCGCGCCACCGATAAACATCAGCGCCATCGTACAGAGCAACGTCGGCGGATTCATCGCGGCCACATCCACGATGTTAAAACCCGCTGAGCGCGTCATCGCGGAATGAAAAAACGCCCATGACAACGTGTCGAAGCCACTCGATTCCAGCAACGTGGTCCGTTGTTCAAAGGCCAATACCACCAATGTTCCGAATGCGAGAAGAATGGCCGCCGTAGTAAGCGAAAGCTTCGTTTGCAAGGTCAGTTTGCCGCGGCGGCGCGGATCCCGCCGCCAAAAGTAGTAGTAGCGCAGATTGATTAACACCATCAGGCCGATACCGCCGAGAATGACCAATAGACTGATGATCCCGAGAATTCCCGCGTGCCCCCGCCAGACCGAGAGGCCGTCTGGATAAATGCTGATGCCCGCATTGCAGAAAGCACTGACAGAGTGAAACACTGCTTCCCACGCGCTGCGCCGGAGCGATTGCTCAGGCATCGCATCCGTAATCTGCCAGAACAACGCCACTGCGCCCGCGAGTTCAATCACCAGAACAAAAATGCAGCCATAAATGAAAACATCCATCGGTCGCACTTTTTGCAACCGCCCCATCGTCACGCGAATGGTGTTTTCATCGCCGAGCGAAAGTTTTCGCCCGCTCAACAACACCAGAAGAATACTTGCCGTAAAAATTCCCAACCCGCCGACTTGAATCAGCAACAGCAACACGACGTGACCGAACGTGTTAAAAGTCTCAGCCACATTCACCGGCGTCAGGCCTGTGACGCACGTGGCCGAAGTGGAAAGAAAAAAGGCATCCAACAGACTGACGGTCTGACCGGTTTGATGCGTCCACGGCGTCCACAACAACATCGCTCCGACGAAGATCAACGTGCCGAACGCGAACGGAATGAGTCGAAGATCCACCTCCTGGCGACGCACAATCGGCGTTACCCAGCTTGGTGTCAGACGCTCAAGAGCAATCATTACCTGTCAGAGATTGATTGTCTGACCGAGTTCCGGCAATTCCGCAGAGAGACCGAATCGCTCTTTAATTTTTTGCGCCAGCGGTTCGCGTCCGCGTGCTTCCCCGTGCGTCAGAAACACCCGCGGTTCCACCGGTGCAATCTGGCCAAGCCATTTCAACAACTCCGTTTGTCCCGCGTGCGCGCTGAATCCGTTCAACGTATGAACCGTCGCGCGCACGGCAATTTTTTCACCGAAAATCGAAACCACTTTGTCCCCGTCCACCAGACGGCGCCCCAGTGAACCCTCGCTTTGATAACCCACAATCAAAACGCTCGTACCTTCGCGCCAGAGATTCTGTTTCAGATGATGCAAAATTCGCCCGCCGTTGCACATGCCTGAGCCCGCCATAATGAAGCACGGCCCCTCGATATCATTGAGTTTCATGGAATGCTGCGCCGTGGGCGTGACGGTCAACGTGTTCAAATCTTCAATCAACGGCCGTTCGCGGTTCAGCAGCCGAAATTCTTCATCAAAGAGGTCAATGTGATCCCAATAAATTTTCGTCGCCTCAATGCCCATGGGACTATCGAGGTAGATCGGAAACTTCGGCACCGTTTTGTGGCGGAACATTTGCGCGAGTAAATAAAGCAACAATTGCGTGCGCCCCACCGCAAACACCGGTACGAGCATCTTCGCCTTACGCGCCACCGCCTGTTTCACGATCGCTTCAAACTCTGCCACCGTTTCCGGCAAGCGCTTGTTGTCGCGATCGCCGTAGGTGGATTCCATGATAACGACGTCGGCTTTTCGAAAACCCACGGCATCTTCCAGCAACGGCGCACCTTTCGGCCCGACGTCGCCGGAAAAATCAATCGTCTTCGTCGGGCCGCGGTCCTGCACGAGCAATTGCACGCTTGCTGAACCCAGCATGTGCCCCGCTTCGACCCAACGCGCTTTCACCCCCGGCGCGACTTCCAGCGGCTCTTCGTAAGGCACCGCAGTGAAGTGACTGAGAATTTCTTCCACATGCTCCGCAGTGTAGAGCGGCGTCAGCAACGCCTCCCCCGCGCGCTCCCGCTTGCGATTGATTCGTTCGATGTCCTGCGCCTGCAAATGCGCGCTATCGCGCAAAATCAAGCCGGTCAGCGAAATCGTCGGCTTCGTGCAATAGATTGGACCGCGATAGCCGGCCTTCGCCAACAACGGCAAACGTCCCGTGTGATCGAGATGCGCGTGCGTCACCACGACGGCATCAAGTTTCGTGACGTCCAACGCTGGCGGCAGCACATTCAATTCGCCGCGCTCGGCCACGCCTTGAAACATCCCGAAATCCACCAACACTCGCGCGCGTTCACTTTGCACCAGATACGCTGAACCCGTCACCGTGCCGGCAGCTCCCAAAAAAGTCAGTTTGATGGCCATACAAGAGGAAGATTTGATTCGCGGCTTATGCTACTTCGTTGCCTCCAAAATGTGCGAACCGCGCCGCCCGGTTGCGGATTGAAATGCAATTTCAGCTGGCATGGTCGTCGAGAGGATATTGAGCATTTATCTTTGGAGACGCAACTCTCCGCACCATCGCACTGACACGATTGAAAATTCCTGGCAACCCGTCCTCGTCCCCTGGCCACCCGTGAGCTATAGTGCCGGGCAAATTAAATAACCAGCAACCGGTGAAACCATGGCGGCGCAAAAAATCGATCAACTCTTAACTTCGCTTTATTCCACCCGCGCGGCTGAAGTCGCGAAGCAATTGGACGCGCTCATCCATCAGACTCGCGCCAAACTTCCGCCGCAATCTGATTCGAAATTATCGGAATGCGACGCCTTGCTCATCACTTACGCGGATCAGTTGCGCGAACCGGGTCGCGCGCCACTCGCCACGCTGGCCGAATTTGCGAAAGAAAAATTAAGCGGAGTCGTCAGCGGCGTGCATCTGCTGCCGTTTTATCCGTGGTCGTCCGACGACGGCTTCTCAGTAAAAGATTTTTTTGCGGTTGATCCCGCCTTTGGCGAATGGTCCGACATCGAGCGCTTTCGACCAGAATTCGCTCTGATGTTCGATGCGGTGTTCAATCACATGTCCGCGCAGAGTGATTGGTTTCAAAAATTCGTCGCCGATGCGCCGGAATTCCGTGATTTCTTCGTGACCGTATCGGGCAATCCGGATTTGTCGCAGGTCGTGCGTCCTCGGGCGTTGCCGCTATTAACGGAATTTCAAACCGCGCGCGGACTGGAAAAAGTCTGGACCACATTCAGCGCCGATCAGGTGGATTTGAATTTCAAGAATCCCGCGGTGTTGCTCGCAACCACGCGCGCGCTGCTGTTTTATGTGGAACACGGCGCGAAATTCATCCGACTTGATGCCATCGCGTATTTGTGGAAGGAAATCGGCACCCCGTGCATTCATCTGCCGCAAACGCATCAGGTGATTCAACTCATGCGCGCGGTGCTGGACGAGGTCGCTCCTGATGTGCGGCTCATCACCGAAACCAACGTGCCGCACCCCGACAACATTTCGTATTTCGGCGCCGGCACAAACGAAGCCCAACTCGTCTATAACTTCGCGCTGCCGCCGCTGGTGTTGCATTCCATCGCCACTGGAAACGCGGAAAAACTGACGCGTTGGGCGGCGTCATTGGAATTGCCGTCAGAGCGAACGACGTTCTTCAACTTCCTTTCGTCGCATGACGGCATCGGCATGAATCCCGCCCGCGGGATTCTGGATCAAACCGAAATTGATGCGCTGGTCAAACGCGCCACGGACCACGGCGGCTTCGTTTCCTACAAACACAATTCCGATGGTTCGAAGAGTCCGTACGAACTGAACATCACGTATTTCGACGCACTCTCAAATCCGGCGGCGCACGAACCTGAAGCGATTCAAATCAATCGCTTCCTCGCGGCTCATGCGATTATGTTCGCGCTGGCCGGCGTACCGGGAATTTATTTCCACTCGCTTTTCGGATCGCGCAACGACCGTCCCGGCGCTGAAGCCAGCGGCATCCCACGCCGCATCAATCGCCAAAAACTCGGGCGGGCGGATCTTGAAGCTGAACTCTCACGGCCTCACTCACTTCGCGCGCGGGTGTTCGCGGGAATGAGCGAATTGTTACGGCGGCGGCGTAGCAGCCCGGCCTTCGCGCCGAGCGCGCAGCAACGCCTGCTCAACATTGATCCGCGTGTGTTCGCTCTAGTTCGCGAAACCAATGGCGAACGCATGCTCTGTCTGCATAACGTTTCGAATGAAACCATTCCGCTCGCGAATCATCCGGAATGGAAACAGGCCACGCCACTCGCGCCTTACGAAGTGCGCTGGGAAGCGTTACCGGCCTAGTGCGACTGACTGAGATTTTTTCACGACAGCTCGCCTGAAGAAACTCACCGCCATTTTCCCGCTTGAGTCAGCGGAAGCGCCGGTTATCGTCGCGACATGCGTTGTTGGATCGCCATACTGATGCTGCTCGGGGTCGCCACTGTTTCCAGTGTTGCCGCCAGCGGCAAAGTCGCGAAGGTGCTGCCGCATTTTCTTGATTTGAAAGGCCGCCACACGCTGTCGCCGAGCCTGTATGATCGCGATGCATATCAGGCGAAATTGCGGCAAAACCCCGAACAACGCTCCGGCGTGCGCTTCGACATTTTGTGGCGCGCCCGCGACGCTAAACCGGACGAAAACGCGTCGCTGATTGTGGAATTGCGCGGTTCAGCGAAAGGCGAATTGCCAACGCGAGCCGTCCTCGAGTTGCCCGTCAAAGTCACCGGCACGAGTCACTGGTCGAAGATCACGCTCGACGGTGAGGAATACAAAAACTTCGGAGAAATCACCGCCTGGCGCGTGACGTTGTGGGTAGGCGATGAACTGATCAGCGAACAGAAATCTTTTCTGTGGTGACCGACTAGCGGTGCGACGAAGGCGTCTCCAACCACAATCGCATCAATCATCATTTCACGACGGATGCGATTTTTCCTGCGCGCGCAAAGCCAGTTCGTAGCATTGTAATGCTTCTTCGTAGCGTTCGAGGCGATTCAACACTCCACCCTTCTGCAAATAAGCAATGGTCAGTTCACTGTTCGCGGCAATCGCGCGATCGAAACAGCGGAGCGCCTCCTGAGTCTGATTCAGCGCATTGAGCGCCATTCCCTTTTTCACCAACGCTTCGCCATGATTGGGTTCCCGCGCCAGAAGTTCGTCGAAGTACCGCAACGCTTCCGCCGGTTTTTCTTTTTCCAACAAAGCCTGTCCCTGCGCCAGTAAATCACCGTTTGTCTCCGGAGCGGCGGCCAGAAGATCCGCATCTTCATTCCCACTCGTGCCCGTAGCGGTCGTCGGCGCTTTGGGTTCAGGCAACGGTTGCGCCACGTGTTCTAATTCCGCAATGCGCTTTTCCAGACTGGTCAGTGTGCCGAGCAATTTCCCGTTGCCAACCGCCGTACCGGAACCAAGCAACTTTCCTTCACCATCAGTTGTAACGCCCGGCGCGGGCAACGAAGCGCGAACGCTCTGCACCAGAGCAGAAAACTCCGCCAGACGCGTAACGGAACGCCATTGCAGATAACCGGTCGCCAGCAGGACGAAGAAGCCGATGATCGCAATTCCGCCGCCGACGTACAAGAGCAGACGATTATTGCTATCGAGATCTTTGCGAAGCGTTTCGAGGCGATTTTTCACAGCCTCCAGTTCTTCCGAGCGTTGCGCCGTCAACTGCGTGGTGAGCACCTCTTCAAAATTCTTCAATCGCGCGGCGACCTCCTGTTCAAGCGCGGCCTGTTCCTCGCGATTTTTCTGCAATGCCAACGTCGCCGCATGAAGTTGTTCCTGCAATTGCAACGACGTGCGCAAGGAATCGTCGGTTGCTTCGACGGTCGCCGGTTCAGATGTTTCCTCGGCAGGATTTGAATCTGTTTGCGCCCGCAACGACGTCAGCGTCGTCAGAACTAAAAACGCGATCGTCGCGAGCAACAGCCGCATCGGGAAAGTTTTCTGAATGTTCTTCATACGAGCGCCGCCGAGACTGCGGCGCCTCTCCAGCCTTGTCAACGCGCAACACTGCGGACAAAAAATGAAAATCACTCCCGGGGCTATTCCTCAATGCAACCGCTCACAGATCTCGAAAAATCTGATCGAGCCCGAGCACACGGAAAACCGGACCGGGACCAGTTCCCGATCGCAGGTAAATCAGTTGCATGTTGGCCTGTTCCAGTTCGCTCCGCGTAGTCGGTGACAGACCCGGTTCACGGCGCGGTTCAAAGATAAATTCCTCGCTGAAATTGTGGTGTCCCGGGCGATACGTCTGCGAGAAATAGTTGGTCAGCAGAATCGGCTGAGTCGTGAGCCCGGTAATTTGCGTTTCAACAAAATGAACCAACGGCGCCGTATAACCTCCTACCGCGCCGCCGCTGGGATTCGGCCAATAAAACGTCGTGTGAATCTCAACGCCTTTGGTGTGCGTGGCGGTTCGCTCCTGGAGCAACATTCCCGGATGAATTTTCGACACCGGCTCAAGCACCACAAATTCATTGGTCGTCGTGTCGGGCGGATTCGCGCCAACTACCCGCGGCATCGGCGTGGCATAGGTGACATACAGCGTATGAGCGAAGTCCTGCTGCGTTACGATGGGCGGTTTGGCGTCAGTCACGTTGGTGACGATCGTGGTTTCGAGCCGCCACGCTCGTTGATTCGTTCCCGTACCGGTCGTCCAATAGTCAATCTGACCCGCCGGCGCGTTTGATGCCGCCGGCCACGTCGCCAACGGACCGCTGAGCGTTTGAATGAAACCGTTGCTGATGTACTGGAGTTGCCCCTGAGTGTGAATTCCTGTTGCCAGATTGGAACTGCTCATCAGCATAGTGCGCGTCTCAAGTGTCAAAAGCGATTTCAGCCGATGATTGGAAAAGACGTCGCTCACTTCCTTCTGCGCGACGTGATAAGTTACGGGCTCGTTGATCAACACAGCGGTCATTGAGTTTGTTGTGCCGGGCGCAGGAATTTCCCGCACCTGCTTCACGACGAGACCGAGGTTCACGTCTTTCTTGAATTCAAAATCCAAAGTGAACTGACTCTTGGCTGGAAATGTAGCGCGGTATTGCGCGGCGACCGCTTTAAACAACTCGACAAACGCGCGGTAATCCGACTCCCAGTTCATGACGTAATCGCCAAGCGGAACGAGCGACGACCGACGCGTCAGTGTTAAACCGACACTCGTGCCGGCTCCGCTCACACGCACCACTTCAGGCGCCGTCGTGCCATCCGGATTTGTCACCGACTCCGCACCTAATTGTGACACGAAATCTCCAGCCACGAATGCCGTCCCACTCGGATAACGAAATCGGAGCGTTGCGACGCCATTCGCCAATTCTTCGTCGTCCGGATACGAGTGATGCACCAGCACCGCCATGCCGACGAGTGATTCATCGACGCCGTGCCGCAGTCGTTCCAGAAACGCGTAGTCGTTGTAAAAACTCGCATATACTTTCTGAATCGCACGAAAAACCCCGCGCTCTTCCGGTTCAGACGGATCACAAATGCTGGGACCTTGATTATCGCCATCAAGGTCATCACGCAGACAACCGCTGTAACTGTCGTAAAGCCCGGCGCCGGTGAAATGTTCCGAGTCCTCCACGTTGGTCGAACTGCGGAAACGAGTTTTACGATCAGGATTAAAAACAGTCAGCGCATTGGTGATCGCCTGTTTCTGCGCTTCGCTGAACGTCGCAGTTTTTGTAATCAAATTACGAATATCATCCAGGTCCTCAAGCAACGCCGGAATGTCAGGCGGGTAATTAGTGTAATTCGCCAGTCGCAAGGCAATGGTAGCGCGCAACGTTTGGCCGCCAGGCAGAATCTGATCCATGAAGGCGTCCCAGAGATCGAATGAGAAAGCAATCGCAGGCGGCGCGTTCGCGGGAATAGCGTCGCGCAATAATCCGTAATTCGCCGCCTTGCCGCCGAAATAACGAATGTCCGCCGGACTAAGTAAATCAGTCGATGCGCTAAAAGCGCCGAAGCTTTGTTTCGGTTGAAACGCAATCGGCTGTGGCTGCTTAAGCGCAAGCAACGCTGTTTCCAATTCCGATTCCAGACTTCCTTCGACGTCCAGAACCTTCGCCTCGCCTTGATCGATCGTAACGGTCGCGCGAAGGATGACTTTGTGCCCGACCAGTGATTGCACCCGCGCGCGTTCGGCAGCGTCCGGCAGATGCACGAACGGAATCCCAAACGACCTCGCAAGAATGGCCGTGTGCGAATTCGGCGTCGCCGGAGTAAGTGAAATGATACCTGCGACCAAAGGCGTTTCCGCCGGTACGCCATCGGTCAGCAGAATGTCCGTCGGCAACAACCGCCCGTCGGCGAATGCAGCAGCAATTTCCGTTGCAGGGAAAAATTTCAAACGTCCCAACGCCCAGCCGGCAGAATAGACATGATTGACCTTTCCCCAACGTTCCAGCGATGCCACTTCGACGTTACGCGCCGTGAATTCAGCAGCATGTTCCCGCGCCATCGCCTCCTGTTCAAACACGGGCATGTAAAACGCAGCCGCTCCATTGGGCGCGAAAATCGTCGCTCTCACCAATTCGAACCAATGGCTGACTTCGTCAACGGTGTAAGGATCGAGCCCAACGAACTGCACGCCATATTCGACGAAAGTTGGGTTCGGCGGATACAGCACTGTGCCGAGAATAACCTGCTGATTCGTGCGATGCAGTGAAATCGGATCGAATGTCGTCCGATCCATCCCGAGAAAAGGCGGCAACCGTTGCGTGGCAAATTCGTAGTGAAAAGGAAACTTCGTGCTGTCCTGATAATAAACGCGCGTCGGATCGGCGTGGAGAATAGCGAATTTCACCCAGCGGACCTCATTCCCGCTTCCTGCCGAACGAAACGGTTCATTAGGGAAGACCAATTCGTTTTTGCCGTCATTGGTCGCGAATCGCGGCGCAACCTGAAGACGATAAAATCGCTGCTGCAACTGATCGGCGCCGAAGTCAGGAAAGTTGAACAGCGCATCGTGCGACACACCGATGGAACTCCAGCCGTTGAAATTGGTGGCTGCTTCCAGCGTGAGCACGCTGTTGGTGTGAAAGGTACTTCGTAGCCGGATCCAATCATTGCTTTGAGCAGGCAAGGCGATCTCCAACCGCGGCGACGGATTTTGCGCCACAACAATCGCAGCGAACAAAATCAGGCCAAGGAAGAGAGCCGCGCGACAGATGACGGGGCCGAACAACCTCGACTCAGAAATTCGAGCGGGCGAGCGCATAATCATCGGTTTGGCAGTCGGCTTCACTGTTCGACGAAAATGAGCAATCGGTGGCCGACACGTGTACCCGTCAAACGTGGCGTCGGCTTTGAGCAGGGAACATCTCCGATGCCCGCACATCGGTCAAGCGTTGCAGATTCATGGTTCCGGCGAATTTTGCATCGACGGCCCGGCTCGCCTTCATGAAAATTCAGAGACGTCGCTCGCGACATCGTTGCGCATGACCCGTTCAATCAGTCGCTTCCCAACCGACGGCTGCTTCTCGCATTGCCGTCATCGCATCGGCGCGCCCGCATGAAAGTGTTGCAGATTCTGCCTGAATTGAACGCTGGCGGCGTGGAGCGCGTCGTGTTGGTGCTTTCTGATTTTTTACAAGCGACGGGACATCAATCTCTCGTCATCTCAAACGGCGGCCGACTCGTGAAAACGCTGGAGAAATCCGGTGCGCAACACTTGTGTTTGCCCGTGCATCGCAAAAGTATTGGCGCGCTATTTCAGGTTCGTCCCTTGCGTCGCGTGCTCGAAGCGGAACGGCCCGACATTCTGCACATTCATTCCCGCGTACCGGGTTGGATTGCGTGGTTGGCGTGGCGCAAAATGAATCCTCAAACCCACCCGCGCCTTGTCAGCACCGTGCATGGATTTTATTCCGTTAATGCTTACTCGGCGATCATGACGCGCGGCGAACGGGTCATTGCGGTCTCGGAATGCATTCGCGATTACATCACAAAAAATTTTCCACGTACTCCGACGACAGCGATTCGTCTCGTGCGGCATGGAATTAGTCCAACGCAATACCCGCGAAATTTTCAACCTGACGCCGCATGGCTTGAACGTTGGCGAAAAGAATTCCCGCAGTTCATCGGCAAACAATTGCTCTTGTTACCCGGTCGCATCACGCGATTGAAAGGCCATGAAGATTTTTTGCGCCTGATTGCCGCGTTACGAAAAACCAATCCGAAAATTCACGGCGTCATCGTCGGCGATACGCATCCCAAAAAACGCGCCTATCTCGACGAACTCAAACAACTCGTCGCGCAACTCAATCTTTCTGCCGACGTCACCTTTGTCGGCCATCGCTCCGACCTGCGCGAAATCATGGCCGAGTCGCAAATAATCTGTTCGCTTTCTACGAGCCCGGAATCGTTCGGCCTCACAACACTTGAGGCACTGGCGCTGGGACGACCGGTGATTGGTTACGATCACGGTGGCGTGGGTGAGTTATTGCGCGAATTATTCCCGGCGGGTCGTGTACCGCTGGGCGATGCGGAAGGGTTGATTCACACCGCACAGAATCTTCTGGTGGTAACACCAACGCCCGCGCCAGTGCGAGAACCATTCACACTCGATGCAATGTGTCGCGACACGCTCCAAGTATATCAACAACTGATTGCGTCCCCACGAAACGCCTGAATTTATGTCGCGCGCTGTCATCGCCATCGTGAAAGGAGGATTGGGCAACCAGCTCTTCATTTACGCCGCTGCACGCGCGCTGGCCCTGCGCATCGGACGAACTCTCTATCTCGATGAAAAGCGCGGCTACACGAAAGACGATTACGGTCGTAGCTACCGTTTGAATCGTTTCCCGATTCAAGCCAGGCCCATGCCGGAAGATTGGCGCATCGCTCCGACGCTGAAACATCCGCGGCACAAAATCATTCGCGCGCTCAATAAATTTTTGCCACGCAATCATCGAACTTACTTTGCGGAACGACATCATCTCCCCGCCACGCAACTGACCACGCTTCAGCCGAGTCGCGCTCGCATCACATTGCTCGGTTACTGGCAGAACGCTGACTACTTTGCAGATTGCGCCGCGACCATTCGCGCTGAATTGACCCCACCCGCTCCAACCGCCGCGACCAATCAGGCGCTCGGCGAAAAATTCGCTGCATGCGATTCCGTTTTTCTTCACTGCCGTCGCGTGCGTTATGAGCACCTGCTTGGCGTGGATTATTATCAGGCGGCCGTGGACGCCTGTTGCGCAGAATTATCTCAACCGCACTTTGTGTTGTTCGGCGATGACTTGAATTGGCCGCAACAAAACCTCAACTTCCATCGCGCCACTGTGACGACAATAACTCACAACACAACCGATGAACTCGCTGATTTCTGGCTGATGAGCCGGTGTCGGCATGCGATTATTGCGAACAGTTCGTTCAGTTGGTGGGCGGCGTGGCTTGGCGCCGCGCAGACAAATGGATTGGTCTTTGCTCCCTCGCAATCCGGTTATCAAATCGTCATGCCGGACCGTTGGCAACGCATTGCGAACGCCATCGAAACCCAATCCAAGGCATCCGCATGAAGCCCATCCCGGACGTCACTACCTTCATCGCCGCGCTCGTCGTCAAATCCGCCGCCGCGCTCGCCGCGTTGGACGAACGCCGTCACCAATTGCTCGCGCATCACCTTGGCTTTGAACCGAAATGTCCCGTTGAACCGGTTTACGTTTTGGGCGACAGCCACACGCTGTTCTTCGCCGGTGAAGATGGTATGAACCAAGTCAAACATCGCCGCGTTGGTTTCTGGCGTCCCCGCTACATCACGCGTGGATTGGATTTATTGCCCTGTTTTCACACCCGGCACCTCGGCCCAGCGACGGCTTGGCGCGCGTTTGATTACGGCTCTTCCACGCGCTCACGGGAGAAGATTGATGCGCTGGTTCGCCATGAATTCAAACCGGGCGACCGGGTGTTGCTATTTTTCGGAGAAATTGACTGCCGTTGCCACATTCCCAAGATCGCATTGGCTGGCAATCTGATTGCGCCCGGAGTTCATAAAACCGTGGAGAGATTTCTTGAACTTATGAAACATTTGAAATCACGCGATCTTCAGGTGGCTGTGTGGGGACCAGCTATGGTGATTAACTCGGATCAGACTGTGGTCGGAAATCCACTCCCCACCATAGGCTCCTATGAACTTCGGGCCACCGTGATTCAGGCCTATTGCCACGAACTTGGTCAAGGCTGCGCCTCTTTGAAAATCCCCTGTGTTTGTCTGGCGGGGACATACCATGAATGGAACAAACCGGCGGCCCCGCAATTCTTTGCCGACGGATTTCACCTTTCACAGTGTTTAATGCCAGATGTATTGCGGGTTTTGCGAGATAAAGGTGTGTTGACGTTGTCTTGCAGCGATGCCGCTCAGACCCTGGCTGATCCGGCCCAATCCTCTGGAGAATTTTGTCACCCATTACCATGAGCACTTTGTCGCACCGCAAAAATCAACCGTTGCGGGTCCGCGTTAGTCTAAATGCCGCCCCGGGGGGCATGGAGTTATTCACTCCCGATGGTTCCATGCACTGGGACAATTGCGTTTTCACGTTGAATCCCCCCGAAGAGAATGAGTGCGACTTTTGGATTGTGTTCGCTTATGCCCACCCCTACGAACGAGCACGGGTTGCGCGCCAGAACACCCTTTTCATCGCGGGAGAACCACCGGCGAAGAAAATTTATCCCCGAAAATTTTACGCGCAGTTTTACCACATCGTTGATACGCATCCCGGCTCAAAACATGGGCGATTGCATCTTGATGCGTTAGGCTTGCCGTGGCTGGTTGGTTTAAGCTGGCGTCAGGGAGCGTTTACACTTGGTTACAATCATTTCAAACAACTGCGCCTGCCGCAGAAAGAAAATCGTGTCTCCGTTGTTTGTTCCACCACCGCCAGTACTGCGGGCCAACGCCGCCGCCTGGTTTTCCTTCGGGCACTGAAAAAAAGATTGCAGGACAACCTTGTCATCTTCGGCAAAGGTTTTCAACAAGTGGATGACAAGCTGGAAGCCATCTTGCCATATCGTTTTCATCTCGTATTGGAGAATAGTCAAAGCCCGCACTACTGGACGGAGAAACTGGCTGACGCCTACCTTGGTTGGGCGTTTCCGCTTTATGTTGGCTGCCCAAATGTGAATGAGTATTTCGCACCGGAAAGTTTCCTGCCGCTTGACATGGCGGACGTGGACGGAGCCGCCCAAACGATCCGCCGCCTGCTTGCCCAGCCCCCTACTGAAGAAATTACCACAGCGTTGACTACTGCCCGGGAAAAAGTTCTCGATGTGTACAATCCTTTCGCTCGCTTTGCGTATTGGGCCAACCGGTTTTATCAACCCGCGGAACCAGAAACGGTCGTGATCCGCTCGGAAAAGGCTTTCCGATTCGTGCGCGGCTGGTTCTATCGTTGGCGGGTGCGAAAGATGTCGCGCAATTCCTAGGCCGCGGCCGCTCCATTCATTCGGCGCCAGTTTTCCCACACGAACCGATACTGGTACGTCGGCGTGTGAGTCTTTTGTAATTCGATCTGGATAGCCTCCATCCGCACCGGGGAATCCAGGGCGATTTCATGAAACTGCACTTGGATATTATCAATCCGCCGGACCATCCCGGTCTGAATCAAGCGTTCCAGTAATTCATACTCGCCACCTTCAATGTTGATTTTCATCAAGGCCACCCGTTCGATCCGGTGCTCGGAAAACCACGCCGCCGCATCAAGCAGTTTGATTTCCTGGGTTTGTTCTGCCGCCCGAAAAACCGAACTGCTGTCCGAACACAATCCAATCTTTTCCTGCCGCGTCGCCCCCGCCAAGCCATACGGAAAGATTTCGATGCACGGGTTGCCGGAGAAACGCCTGGTGATCAGATTGGCATATTCCGACACCGGCTCAAATACGAGCACTCGACAGCCATAACGGCGGTGAATTTCATACGCCCAATTGCCCTCATAACCACCCAAATCAAACACCACAGAATCACGGTCCAGATCGTAATTCAGTCTCAACTTTTCATCCCCCTGATCCGCCTGCCAGCGGCGCATGATCAGGTCGCGGCCCGTGGGGAAAAACTTCTTTTGAATGCGACGGCGTAATCGGCTCAAAAATGGCATAAGATATAGACCCCAATATACAAGTGCTATTGTTTGACGCTCCAACCGGGCGGCAACCACTGCGTGACAGGCAAATACGGTGCGAGCAACAAATCGGTTCCGGCAAATTTTTTTCCGTATCTGGCGGGCAGTTCGCCATATTCCTTCACCCGCCACAACTGGCGGTGCTTTACACTGGCATAGCAGTAAATATCGAAGCGCTCGCGCAGCCACGCGAAGAATACTTCCGGGGCGACACCCGCCCACTTTATGAATTTAGGCGTGAATTCAATCAATCCAAACGCCTGCTTTACACTCTTCAGCGTACGGACAAAACCCGTAAGCGCCCGGCTCTCGTACCCTTCGATGTCCATTTTGAATAACAGCGTCCGACCAATTGCGCTGGCGACAGGAATAACGGAATCAAGCGGGCAAGCCGCCAGCTTGAACTCCAAAGTGTTGCCAGCAGCATTGATTTCGCGCACGGCGGAGGATTGCCCGCTCCACTCGGGATTCACCAGAAAGGGAACATCGTTCGCCGGAACATCCGACACAAGGCAGTTGGTCAAGGTGATGCGGGCAGCGTCAGGATGATGTTGCCGGCTTTGTTCGAGATGCGGCATCAAACGCGGATTGGCCTCGAAGCCCCACAGGGTCGCGGCGGGCGCGTAATTTGTCCCAAAGAGGCATTCGCCGTAATTGAGTCTCACATCCACGACGAGTTCCGGCTGCAAGTGAGCGTTGAACTCGCGCCAGAAAATCAGGTTGGAAGACACTTTGCCCCGCAACGGCTCATGGACCACTTTTTTGATCGCGCAAGGGTCGGTGGGATCAATGTAAATCCAATTGTCACAGCCATGCAGCCGGGCGCGCTGCGGCCGAAGAGTGCCGTAACGAAGCAAAGTCAGCGGCGTCAGATACGCCTGTTTGAACAGTCGCTCAACCCGAGAATAAAGCGACGCATTCATTGAGAAGTCGAGGAACGCATAGCAACAAAATTAGCAGTGGCAAACTGCTCTTCGGTTTCCCGATACCGTCGAACACGGCCGAAATGGCCACCGGGAGTAATGCGATATAAACCCATGCCTTGCGTCGAAAAAAATTGGAAAAAATCTCGGAGAAAAGTTCGCGTATCAATGTTGCATCCGCCGAACTCAAACGTCACCAGATCTACCGCGCGCTTTGCGAACATCGTGCTGCCGCCGCGCAGAACATCCAGTTCATGACCCTCGACATCCAGTTTCAGCCAATCGATTCGGTTGATTCCCTTATCCGCGCAATACGCGTCCAGCGTCGTGATGGTGATTGTTTCGTGTCGCTCAAATTCTATCTGACGAAATGCCAGATCACGTTTCGTCAAAGAAGCGAGCCCGGACTTTTCGGTATCGTAATACAGTTCTGCCTTTCCAATTTCCGCCCCTAAGGCCAGTTGATTTAACACAACGCCCGGATGGCGAGGCTGCGCCTGTTGCAGCGCGGCAAAAGTAGCCGCCGCCGGCTCAAACGAATGCAGTTTTTGAATTCTGTTTCCCAACCGCTCAACCGCGAGATTTAGAAACTGGCCGCAATTGGCCCCGACATCAAAAACAACCAGATCGCGGCGATCTTCGCGGGCAAATTTTTTCATTACCGCTACTTCACCGCTATCGCCAACGTCTCCCCCTGCCCCAATCCCCATCAGCCAGTGGCATAGCTTAACGTGTTTACGAAGGAGATATTGACCAGGCCGATTGGCCAGCGGGTATTTCAGCAGGTGACGGAAAAATGCCATTTTGTCGGTCAATTATGCCGATGAAGCGCAAAACGCAAAGCTACAAACGCGCGTTCCAGGCCGAAGGCCAGCGATCCGAGCAGATGAGTGCGCCGCCATAAATGTCGGCTTTGAATTTTTTGTCCTTCTTGCGTCACGGCGTCCGCAACAGATTCGTGTCGCTCCTCAATCAACCGAACCAGTTGCGGGAACGTGGAGTAACGCTCCAACACCAGTCGCCGTGCTTCACGAATCGCCGGCAACCGCCGTTCATACTCGTTATCCCGAATTGCCTGTCGAATCCGCGCGAGACTTTCGTCGAAGTTGTGAATGTTAATTGAAATGAAACTTTCCGGGGGAAAATATTCCGCGGCATTCGGCGCACCGTGATAGAACGGCAGGCACATTCCCAAAAACGAATCAGCCAGTTTCTCAGTCCAGTGATGCGGACAAACGTGATTCTCAATCGCAACGTGATAACGAAATGAATCCAACGCCTCGTTCTTCCGTTCGATGTAGCGCACGCCGTGACCGAAAATTTCCAGTTCCGGCAACGCCTGTTTCAATTGTTGCGTGAATTGATAGCGATACTTGTGCAGCGTATGGCGCTGCTGTTTGCTCGAGCAAACAGTAGATATCAATGCGGTCTTCTGTTCCGGTGGCTGGCGCGTAATTTCCTCGTGCGTGCCTTCGTAAAACCAGATTAAGCCCGTCTGACAATAAATCGCGCCGGGATGCCGAATGACCCACGGTTCCTGGCTCGTCAACACCCAGCCGAATTGCCGCAGAAATCCCTGGCCATACACTTTTACTGTGGCTGGCTCGCTGGTAAGCAACAAAGTCCGTTCACGCGGACAGGCGAGCGTTTCTTCCCACAACGTATGGCGTTCGCCGCTGACGGATGGAAGATCATCGTAAACCACCAGCCAATCGTAATCGCGTTCATCCCGATCGAATAAAAACTGACACCGCCCCACTTGTGGATTTCCGGCCGGCAAGAAGCGTCTCCACAGCTCTGACACATTACGCGCTGCGTTCTTGGTCAGAAATTTTACTCGAATAGGACGCGACAGACTCATGGTTAAAATCCTTGGAGCCGTCGCTGCCAGCCTCGCACCACATCTCGCAAAAGGCCCGCAGTCACCGCCGCTCGCCGCCATCCATATTGCAGCGACGCGATAGCTCCGGTCGAGGACGCCGGCACTTCGAGCTGATGCTCTCCTTGACGGCGATAATCAGCCTCTCGTTGTACGATATCTGAATAGCCCGCCTCCTGATAAGCCAATCCCGGTGATACACAAACAACAGGAAACTTTGCCCCTAAATGCCGTTGATACCAACGGTCGGAAACCCGATGTCGCGCTACCCAGGGCCAAACTGTTGCCTCAGTTGGAAACTGATCCAGAATCCAATCACGCGCTGCGGCACGTACGATGTAAGCATGCCCGGTAGCGCAACCATAAATCCGGTAAATTGAGTGACGATCATCGAGCGCCGCCAAACGCGCTACTGGCGACAGTGGATCGGTAAAACCGAGGTAACACACCTGCCAATCGTGCTGAGCCAATACTCTTCCAACCGCTGGTAACAAAGGCGAAAAAGTGGGTGCGAACGCGACATCGTCCTCAAAAATCAACACCGTTTCCCATCCGGCTTTTCGCGCGTTTTCCAACGCTGCACGATGCGACAAGGTACACCCCGCCCGCGCGGCCCAGGTGCCATCCCGTTTACCGCCGCGAAACCACG
>CALAYC010000094.1 GCA_937894935.1 uncultured Verrucomicrobiota bacterium | reverse complement strand
GACAATCGCGCCGTCCTCAATCTGAAAACGACTCTTGCCAAAATAGCTGTGGGTGTGACAACACAGCCGGGCGAGAAGCTGCGCATCAGAAACCGGAGTGGGCGGTGAAGGAATCCGTGGCCCGGAGATGTGGAACGTATTGGCCTCCCACCAAGTCTCGGTGTCACTCTCAATCCCGAAAACAGTCAGCATCGGGTCAAGTGACGTGCAAGCGTCTTGGAGCACCTGAATCCTGCGCTGCTTGTGACGATCTGAGGCGCGAGTGGACTCGGCATCGTCGTCCAACGCCGCAAAAACCTGATACTGTTCGGCAAACTCAGGTATCGCCTGCCAACGCAACTTCCACGAGTCCTGGGGAAAACTGAAATGGTCTGGCCCGTAGTCGTCCAACTCGGCAATGGTCGCAGGATAGTGAAACGGCAGCACTAAACGACATGGATAAGCAGCGATCTCACCTTGGTCGCTCACTCCAACCAAAAGAGCCTGCCACTGGTCAGACGAAAGATATATGCGTGCGCGCTTGATCTCCGCAGAGACGTAATCGCGAACTTGCGTGACTGATGCAGATTGTGTTGACGATTTTCCCATGCGCGCGATGGAGGGCTAACGATCAAGCTCAGCGACCGCCGCCGGAAACGCCCGGTCGGCTGCAACAATCGCTGACAAATTACCTGAACCGTCCCACTGCCCAGCGGGGCGGCGGTTCGCTGCAGCGCCCTTGTTAGCCCACCAATTCATGGCGTCATCCTAATCTCCGTCGCCGGAAAAACAAACCTCACAAACGCTGAATCGTCCGCCCAGTAAATGACGGTGTGTGTGGAGCGCGAGCCGAAATATGGGCCGGGAATCGGATCGGTAACGAGCTGCCGGGAAGAACCGCCAGTAACTCTGAACTCAAACCACTGCCGCCGATGTCCGAAATAACTCTCATCATACCAGTCGGTGACATGCGCCTCATAACGACCATCGGGCGACTTCTTGGACTCGCCAGTGCCAATCGGATAAGCCATCACGTGCAAGGCGCGTCGGCCTGCAAAGAAAGCAACGAGCACTCCAATCACAATCAGAAAACCGATGATGACAGAGCGTGCGCGCATGGTGGGCTAACAGTGATTATAGAGCATTGTGCGCTCTATCACGGGTTTCATGGTTCGGTTTTATTTCAGACTTCCCTGCGTGTCAACAAGGGTTTATAGATTTTTTAGCCATGAATATTGAACCGGCAAAAGCCGCACGGCGGCTGGGTGCTTTGGTGCCCAATCCGAAGGCCAAGTTGCGGGATCAGTTTCATGAGGTGGCGCGGTTCAAGTATTTATCGCATCGGACGGAGGCGACGTATTGGCAGTGGGTGGTGCGGTTCATCAAGTTTCATCGGCGGGAGGGCAAGTGGACTCATCCGCGGGCGGTGTCCGGGCAGGGGATCGCAGAGTTTTTGTCGGATTTGTCGGTGCGCTTAAAGGTGGCGGCGGCGACGCAGGCGCAGGCGTTGAATGCGTTGGTCTTTCTGTATCGGGAGGTGTTGCATGTGAATGTGGGGGAGATCGGGGAGTTTGAACGGGTGCGGCGGCCGGCCCGGTTGCCGGAGGTGTTGAGTCGGGAGGAAGTGCAATTGGTGTTGGGAGGTGCGGCGCGGGAGTATCAATTGCCATTACGGTTGTTGTATGGGACGGGCATGCGGCTGATGGAGTGTTTGCGGTTGCGGGTCAAGGATGTGGATTTTGAGCGGAATCAGATCATGATTCGCGGTGGGAAAGGCGGAAAAGACCGGGTGACGGTATTGCCGTTGAGTTTAAAGGAGGAGTTGCGGGCGCATTTGGAGAAGTGGCGGTGGGAACATGAGCGGCAGTTGGCGGCGGGACGTGGGGCGACCTCTCTGCCTGAGGAGGTGGGGCGAAAGTATCCCAATGCCGCGACCGAATGGGCGTGGCAGTTTGTGTTTCCCGGGGGAACGGCTCGCGGGGACGCTCGCCCCACTGCGCGGCGGCATCATTTGCATGAGGATGTATTGCAGCGGGCGATGAAGGCGGCGGTGGCGCGGGCAAAGCTTCCAAAGCGGGCGACTTGTCATACGTTGCGGCATTCGTTTGCCACGCATTTGTTGGAAAATGGTTATGACATCCGGACGGTGCAGGATTTACTGGGGCACAAGGATGTGGCCACGACGCAGATCTACACGCACGTGATGCAGAAGCCGGGGCTGGGAGTGCGAAGTCCGTTGGACGCAATTTAAGAGTGATGTTGCTTTAGCTTTCGTTTGGACCGGGGATTGAGGTTGGACTTCGGGACAGTTATTTAAGGAGCAAGCCAGAGGGCGCATCATCTTTCCGGTTGAACGCCTTGGTGGTAGTGGACATAGTAATCGGCCGATGGCCCGGAACGGAGCGGTTGCGTGTTCAAACACTTCCGCCACGCGATGTCGTAAAGGGGTCGTAAAGGGGTCGTAAAGGGGTCGGTTCTTGGTATTGACAACTGTTGGTGGTTGCTCACCTTCTGCGACATGGCGCGCAAGTTACGAGTGGAGTATCCCGGCGCGATTTATCATGTGATGAATCGCGGGGATCGTCGCGAGGCCATTTTCAAGGATGACAAAGATCGCGAACGGTTTCTGGAAACGTTGGGCGAGACTTGCGCCAAGACGGGCAGGCAGGTGCATGCGTTGTGTCTGATGGGAAATCATTTTCATCTGGTGGCGAGGATGAAATGGTTTTCGGGCACGTACACGGCGCAGTGCAAACTGCCGTCGCTGCTGTCTCGCTGTCCCGCACAAACGCTCAACTGACCTCCGACTGACTGCATTTTAGTTCAATTCAATTTCGCAATTTCCAGCCCGCGCCAAAAGTGTCTCGTTTTTGAGCACGCGCGAAGTGATTTATGGTTCGGTAGTTCGGTGCAGATGGGTTCGTGTGGGTTGTTCCTAAAGACCGGTCGAGTTTTGCCGATATTGCCGGTGCGAATATCAGGATTGGGAGCCGTGTGGCGGTTGAATGGATTCAATCGTCGCGTTCCTATTCCTCCCGAAGCAACTGGGTAAACTATGACAACGAGCACATTGAACGTGGGACGGAGTGCGTCTTTTTGCGCCCGCCACAACACACGCCTGCCTGGCTTTGTGTGGAGTCTGTTGGTTTTAATGCTGTGCGGTTTTGCCGCCATCGCCGCGCCGCCGGTGATGACATTGCCGAGCACGGTGACGATTCCCGAAGATGAGGCGACGAATCTGGTTTTCTCCGTTTCGGACGCTGATTCGCCGCTTTACACCGTCACAATCACCGCCAAGTCTTCGAACACCGATCTTGTGCCCAATTCCGGTCTCGCGGTGAGTGGTGCGGGCAGCACGCGTTTTTTGGCGATTACACCCGGCTTGCACAAATACGGTTCGACCACCATCACGCTTGTGGCGACGGATGACAATCAGGAGAAGTCCACCAACAGTTTCACGCTCAACGTCACTTACACAAATTACCCGCCGACGTTCACAGCAGTGCCGGGAAATCGCACGATTCGCGAGGACGCCGGCAGCACGAACCTCACGTTCTCGATTTCAGATGTGGAAACGGCGTTGTCGAATCTGACCATCACTGCGACCTCCACCAACACGACGCTCGTTCCTAACGGAAATCTGGTTTTGTCCGGCACCACGGCGAATCGTACGTTGAATCTGACGACGGCAACAAATCTTCATGGCACGACCCGGATTTCCATCGTGGTCACCGACGAGGGCGGTGCGTCGGTAACAAATGATTTTGTGGTCACGGTGTTACCGGTGAACGATGCGCCGACCTTCACGATCAGCACGAATCGTATTGAGTTGGTGGAAGACGCCGGTTTAACGACGATTTCAAATTTCCTCAGTGATATCTCCAGCGGGCCGGCGAACGAATCGAGTCAGAGCAACTGGCTGGTGTTGAATTACTCCACGAATTTCTTTGCGCAAGCGCCGACCGTTGATAGCAACGGTCATTTGACGTTTCAGGTCGCGACGAATGCATACGGCACGAATGCGATTTCATTCATTCTTGTGGATGACGGCGGCACAGAGAACGGCGGACGCGATCGTTCGACGAACATTCTGACACTCGCGGTTGCTTCCGTGAACGATCTGCCGGTGTTTCTGACCGACATCAGCGACTTGACGATCAACGAAGATGCCGGTCGTACGAATTTAAATTTCTCGATTTTCGATGCGGATCATTCGCTGTCTTCGCTGAAGGTTATAGCGACTTCCACCAACACCAGCCTCGTGCCGACGAACGGCTTTACGTTCACGGGCAATTCAACCAATCGCACGCTCGGTATCACTGCGGCGACCAACGCGTTTGGAACGACAGAAATCAGCCTCGTGATCACCGATCCGGCGGGTGGTTCAGTGACGAATACGTTTGTGTTGACGGTCAACCCGGTGCCGGACGCGCCGATTCTGGCAGGAACGACGAATCGCACTTTTCTCGAAGATGCGAGCGGGCCGTTGACGGGCGTAATCTCGCTTTACGATGCGGATACGGAAATCACGAACGTGTCGTTCACGGTGAGTTCTTCGAATACGAATGTGGTCGGCGTGGCGATTACGGAAACGAATACGACTTCCGTCAACAGCCGGGCGTTTACGGTGGAGTATCTTTTGCAAACGAATGCCAGCGGCAGCGCGACGATTTCTGTCGTGGCGAACGACGGCACGGTAGCCGTGACGAACCATTATACGGTTACGGTGACGCCGGTTAACGATGTGCCGAGTTTCGCGTTGAGCACGAATCTGGTGTTGATTGCGGAAGACGCGGGTGCAATCAGTCTGGCCGATTTCGCCACCGGGATCAGCGTTGGCCCGGACAACGAAACCAATCAGACGTACACCTTGACGGTCAAGTCGGAGGCAAATTTCCCCTATACGACTGCGCCGACCATCAACGCTGCGGGAACGTTGGCGTTTCGCGTCGCGACGAATGCTTTTGGCACAAACGTCATCACTGTCGTTCTGAAGGATAACGGCGGCACGAGCAACGGCGGCAAAGACAGCGTTACCAACACATTTACGCTCGCGGTCGTTCCAGTGAACGACGCACCGTACTTCAAGGGGTTAACGTCCAAGACGATTCTCGAAGATGCGATCGCGAATAATACGATGGTCGTGAACGCGATTGATGTGGATACGGAAAACACGAATCTCACGTTCAGTGTTGCTGCGTCGGATACGAACCTGGTTTCCGTTGCGATCACCGCGACGAATCTGGTCGGCACGACGAACTCGGCGTTGACGTTGACGTTCTCGCCGGTCACGAATGCGAACGGTTCCGCTACTATCACGCTCGTGGCCAATGATGGCGCGGTGAGCACGACCAACAGTTTCCTGCTGACGGTGTCGCCGGTGAACGATGCGCCGTCGTTCACGCTCAGCACCAATCTGCTCATCGTGGCGGAAGATGCCGGGACTATTACCAACGAAAATTTTCTGACGGACCTCCGCGCCGGGCCGGATAACGAAACCAATCAAACCTGGACGTTTACAGTGAAATCAACCGGCGACTTTGCATTTGCGACTGCGCCGACCATCAACCCCGCCGGTACGTTGACGTTCCGCGCGGCAACGAATGCCGTCGGCACGAACGTCCTTACCGTGGTGATGAAAGACAATGGTGGCACGACCGGCGGGGGGCGTGATTCAGTTACGAATACGTTCAGTATTGTGATTTCCGCTGAGAATGACGCGCCGTATTTCACAGGCATTTCGGCGAAGAGCATTCTCGAA
>CALAYC010000093.1 GCA_937894935.1 uncultured Verrucomicrobiota bacterium | reverse complement strand
CCGGGCGCGAGGATGTGTTGTTGGCCGACGTATTCGTCGAGCGATCGCGGACGCATGCGCGCGGCGAGCGGTTGATGGCGCGCAGAATTTTCATCGGCCGAAGCGGAGGGCTTCGTTTCCGGCGATGGAGTGGATGAAAATAAGTCGTGCGCCACGACTGAAGACTAGCAGTTGGGCACCGACAGGGCGAAAAAGAAAATGCGAAAGGCGAGGATGGAGTCAAAAGAATCGGGAAGCTGTTTTTAAAAGAAAAACCGGGCGGCTGCGTTGTATGCAATCGCCCGGTTTTAAAGTAACCCCACCATTGCCGTGTGTAACTACTCCTTTGAACAAGTTGATGACAACTTGCGGTGCCCGTCGGTGGACGTTCGACTTCCAATCAAGGCCTGTCGGCGGTCCGCCGGAAGACACCAGGATTTCGTATAATTACGGTTCAAGGATTCAGTTACGAATCACGCACAGGGCAGGGTAAATCTGGTCCTGTGTTTTCACGAACGACTTCAAAGAGCGGGTACGACTTTGTCTTTGGCTATCGCACCATCCGTGCCAGTACATGCCGCTGATTGTCGGCTGTGACAAGGTCTTTTTTTCCAAAAAGAAAAATTAAATCGTTTTGCTTCGCGGGAGAAAAAGGGATTGCGCGGTTTAATGCGAATCGCAAACTCGCAACCATGTTTCAGATCGAGCGCCCTGGATTAAGCCGTAACCGGCTGTTGGCGGGGAATCTGGCGGTGTTTGGAATTTTTCTGGCAACAAGCCCGTTGAGTTTGTGCACCACCTTTCCCGACACGATGGTGACGGTGTTTTGGCCGCCGGCAGGGCTGACATTGGTGGCGCTATTTCGTTATGGAAAAGGGCTCGCGCCGGGAGCGTGGGCGGGCGCGTTCGTGGCGGGGTGGATCGGATTGGTGGCCGCGC
The DNA here is from genome assembly GCA_937894935.1 of uncultured Verrucomicrobiota bacterium. GTDB lineage: Bacteria > Verrucomicrobiota > Verrucomicrobiia > Limisphaerales > JADLHS01 > JADLHS01. Next base: position 1,816 of record CALAYC010000093.1, on the reverse strand, counting down.
AACGGGATTTGCAGCACGAGGTGGTGACGGTGGCAATTGCGTCGGCGGTGATTGCTTCGGGTGCTTTAGTGGCTTTGCTGCTCGGGTGTCAGGCATTGGAGCGATTTGGTTTTCAATTTCGCAAGCAGCGTCATGTCGGGCAAGTGGCGGTATTGCTGAGCGTGGGATTGGTCGGCTCGTTGATCAGCGCGATTGTGGGAGCAGTAGCGGTGCGGTGGGCTGTTCCGACGGTCAACGTGTTTCATGTGCTGCTGGGCTGGTGGATCAGTTGCAGTCTGGGAGTGTTTCTGTTTGCGCCATTGGCATTCGCATGGTGGGGGAAAGCGGAAAAATGGCGCAGGAAACGTCGGGGCGAAGCAATTATCTGTTTAACGTTGGTGGTGCTGACGGTGCTCTGGGCGGTTTTCGGGTTGCTGAAGCCGCTGCTAGGCGGATCGGCGATTGGTTTCATGGTGTTGCCGTTCCTCACGTGGGCAGCGGTGCGATTGGGTTACCGCGCGACAACGACTGCTTTGGTGCTGGTGGCGGGAATTGCCATTTTTGGCCTCCGGCAATTGCCGGTGATGTCGAGCGGAGAATACGAGATTGAAATGCTGTTTTTGTTGGCGGCGCGATTGTTATCCATCACGCCGACGACATTGTGTATCGCCGCGGTCGTGTACGATCGGGTTGAGACGGAATTGCTGTTGCAGCAAACGAATCAAAATCTGGAAGCGCAGGTGAATCATCGCACCAACAGCCTGAAGCAACTGGCGGAGCAACTGCGCAACGAAATCAAGCAACAGAAACTGACGGAAGCGGCGTTGCGCGAAAGCCGGGAACGGTTGGAACTCGCCGTTCGCGTGGCTAATGTGGGTTATTGGGATTCGGATCTCAAAGCCGGGACAGTTCATTATTCGCCGGAGTGGAAAGCGCAATTGGGATACAGCCGGGAAGAACTGGCGGAAACTTCCGGCGCGTGGCGGCGATTGTTACATCCGGAGGATCGCGAGGCAGCGCTGCAGCAGGTTGACGATTACATTGCGGGGCGGACGGCGACGTATGCGACGGAGTTTCGCTTACGGCATAAGGACGGTTCGTATCGCTGGATTTATTCCCGCGCGAGTCTGATGAGGGACGCAAATGGAACGCCAGTGCGGTTGATGGGATGTCATCTCGATATCACGCAACAGAAGGAAGCCGAACGGGCGTTGCGGGAGAGCGGTGAGCGGTTGCGACTCGCGCTGGATGTCGCGCAGATGGGCACGTGGGATCTGGATCTGGAGACGATGCAGATGTATCCCGATGCGCGGCTCAGCAAATTGTTTGGTGGGCCGGGAACGCAACCGTTGCGACGGTTAGAGGAGTTTCTCCAGCGCATGCATCCCGAGGATTCACTGCGGTTACGCGCAGGGATTGAAGGAGCGGCAAAAACATCGGGTAAATTTCATCAATTATTCCGGGTCATTTGGTCAGATCAGACGGTGCACTGGTTGGAAGCCTACGGGACGGTGTTTCCCGGCGGCGCAGGACAACCGGCGCGATTGGTCGGAGCGACGGTGGACGTTACCGAACGGCAACAGGCGGAAGAGGCGTTGCGACGTTCCGAACGGCAGTATGCGGAACTGGTGAATCATATTGATGGCATCGTTTTGGAGGCGGATGTGGCGACGTTGCGCATGACGTTTGTGAGTCATCAGGCGGAAAATATTCTGGGCTATCCGGCTTCTGAATGGATTACAAATCCCACGTTCTGGCAGGACCACATTCATCCGGATGACCGTGAAACGGCAATGAGTTTTTGTTCAGCGCGAACAAGTCGCGGCGAAGATCACAA
>CALAYC010000092.1 GCA_937894935.1 uncultured Verrucomicrobiota bacterium | reverse complement strand
GCGGCTTGTGCTGCCGGCGGAAATCAAGCCGATGGAGCAGGCGATGGGGCGTAATATGAGCGCCAGCGCGGTTACCCCCAGCAACAGCGGCCACGCGTCGAACATCAATCGGAAATCCACCTGCATACCCACCGCCACAAAGAACACTGCGCCGAAAACCTGTTCCAGACTGCGGAAGGAACGTTCGATGTCATCTTTGTATCGCGTGCTGCCGATGATTGCGCCAATGATGAACGCGCCCAGCGCCAGCGAGTAACCTACATAAACTGCCAGCCAGGCCAGCATCAATAGCAGACCGGCAACGACCAGATTGCGAATCTCTGGAATGGAATCACGGGTCAGGCGCGTTAACAACTTCGGCACGATGAGCAATGACAGCAATGCTACCAAAACGATGAACGCCACCAGCGTGCCGACGGTTGGCAGGATGGCCGGTGGTTTAGCGCCGCCGAATTGAATCAATGACGTGAGCAGCGTCAGCATCGTGATGGCCACTACGTCTTCCAGCACGGTGATACCCAACGCCAATTGCCCGGCGCGTTCGTGGGTTTGATTCAATTCGTCCAGCACTTTGCTGATAATGGCCGAGCTCGACACCATGAGCATCGCGGCGAGACATAAACTGCCGGTGTGACTCCACCCCAGAGCCAGACCCGCGAGTCGTCCGCAGTTCAAAACCACAATGGCGCCGACGAAGGTTGCGAGGATTACTGACAACCCGAGGCGTTTGAGACGACTGATGCTGAGGTTGAGGCCGATGGCGAAGACGAGGAATACCAACCCCATTTCCGCGAGGGTTTGCACGCGGTTGAGATCGGAGACGAGTGCGAACGGCGGAGTGTGCGGTCCAATGATCGCTCCCGCGACGAGGTAGCCGACGATTACCGACAACCCAAGCTTCTGACAAATCCACGCTGCCACACCCGCAGTGGCGAGCACGACCGCCAGATCACCAATCAGAAAAGTCCCAGACATGGGCCTTGATTTATCTGAACGGTATTCAACATGCACGCTTCAAGTAAGGTGCAGACGCAGTTTTTTTAGAAACTCGAAGTGAGCGTTATTGTCAGAAATAGAACGCAATTCCCAGCGCGCCGGTAATGCCATTCAAACCGCGATTGGGACTGCTGAGTCCTGCCGAGGACCAGTGGACATATCGCGTCTCCACCACGAACGCCGCGTTATCGCGGACAAACCATTGTATGCCGACGCCGCCCTGGAGATTGAACTCAAACGTTCCGCCCAGGTCCGGGGTGCTGATTCCGGTGGCCGTCACCCCTGCGCCGACATCAAAAAACGGCACCAGCTTTGTTCCGGTCATGAAATGATATCGCAAATGCGGCGTCAGGCCGACGAACCATTCGCTGTGCGGATCAATCTGCAATCCGCCGAATAATTCCAGGCGCAATTCCAGATTACCCTCAAACCATCGGTTCGCGTTCCATAACGAACCAATCACGCGCCCGTAAGAAATGCTCGCGTTGACAAGGTGATGTTTTTCCCAACTGCCCAGCAGATCCAGACCGTAATTAAAGCCCATGCCGAGTTGTAACGTTTGAGTTCCCGGCTGGAAACCATCGCCGACACCATCAATCCAGATATTTTCCTTCTGCTCCCATCGTGCGCGGATGCGATCTGCTAAAGGCGTTGGCGCCGGCAAATCCGCTTCCGCGTGCACTCGGCATTCGGAAATGAGCAAAACGAACAAAACGATTGCGACGGCTCCGGTTCGCAGGCGTGGCGAACCTATGAGCTTGAAGCAATCTCGAAATGTAATGTGACAGGATTGTTCCTTGGACGAATGTAACAGCTTACCGAATCGCATTGCCATGATGAGCGTGCGATCGGGTTTGTCAGCGCCCGCGCTGACCTGCCCTTGACCCGATCACACGCGACCAGTTTCGATGCAACTGTAACTTGCGCCACTGGGGGAGACGCCCCAAACCAATGGCGGCAGCTACTGCTTACCTTGTACCAGTGCGTCCACCACGCTCGGGTCCGCCAGCGTTGTGGTGTCGCCCACCTGGTCCGGATGCCCCTCGGCAATCTTGCGAAGAATGCGGCGCATGATTTTTCCGGACCGCGTCTTGGGCAGTCCGGGCGCAAATTGAACCTTATCCGGCGCGGCGATCGGCCCAATCTCTTTGCGCACGTGCAACACCAGTTCCTTCTTCAATTCTTCACTGGGCGAAACGCCCTCTTTGAGCGTAATGAACGCGTAAAGGCCTTGACCTTTGATTTCATGCGGCATGGGCGCAACGGCGGCCTCAGCCACTTTCGGATGACTGACCAAGGCGCTTTCCACTTCGGCCGTGCCGATGCGATGACCGGAAACATTCACCACATCATCCACGCGCCCCATCAACCAGTAATCACCGTCCTGATCCACGCGGCAACCGTCGCCGGTGAAATACAGGTTCTTGAACATCGTGAAATACGTGTCGATGAAACGGTCGTGGTCGCCCCACGTGGTTCGCATCATGCCCGGCCACGGTTTTTTAATGCACAATTTGCCGCCTTCGTTCGGGGCGCATTCCGTGCCGTCATCGCGGAGCACCACCGGTTCAACCCCAAAGAAGGGCCGACTTGCGCTGCCGGGTTTCAACGTGTGCGCACCCGGGAACGGCGTCAGCAAATGCGCGCCGGTTTCGGTTTGCCACCACGTGTCCACGATCGGACAACGATTTTTGCCGACGACGCGGTGATACCACATCCACGCTTCAGGATTGATCGGTTCGCCGACCGATCCCAGCACGCGCAACGAAGAGAGGTCGTATTTGTTGACCCATTCTTCGCCGAGCCGGATGAGCGAGCGAATCGCAGTCGGCGCGGTGTAGAACGCCGTGACTTTGAATTTCTCCACGATTTTCCAGAAACGACCGGCGTCGGGATAAGTGGGAATGCCCTCAAACATCAACGTCGTAGCGCCGATGCAGAGCGGGCCGTAAACGAGATAACTGTGTCCAGTCACCCAACCGATATCCGCTGTGCAGAAATAAATGTCATCGTCGTGAATATCGAAAATGTATTTCGTGCTTAACGCAGCGTGCAGCAGATAACCGGCGGTGGAATGAACAACCCCTTTCGGTTTTCCCGTCGAACCGCTGGTGTAGAGCATGAACAAATAATCCTCGGCGTTCATCACCTCGGGCGCACACTCGGACGCAGCGTTCGCCATCAAATCGTGATACCAGACATCGCGTCCGGCGGTCATGTTGCAAGGCGTGTCGTTGCGCTTGAAGACGACGACTTTTTCGATGGTCGGCGTGTTCTCCAGCGCTTTGTCGGCGATTTCTTTGAGCGGAATCGTTCTTCCGCCGCGCACGCCGGCATTGGCGGTTACCAGAAGTTTGCACGTGGAATCATTGATTCGTCCGGCCAGCGAATCTGCGCTGAAGCCGCCAAACACGACCGAATGAATCGCGCCGATGCGCGTGCAAGCAAGCATCACTACTGCGGCTTCAACCACCATCGGCATGTAAATCGAAACGCGGTCGCCTCTTTTGACACCGAGCGATTTCAGTACGTTAGCGAACTTGCAGACTTCCGTGTGCAATTCCGCATAAGTGATCCGCCGCACTTCATCTTCGCCTTCGCCTTGCCAGATGATGGCGGTCTTATTCCGGGTGGCGGTGCGAAGATGGCGATCGAGACAGTTGACGCTCAAATTCAGTTGTCCATCCGCGAACCAGGTATGCTCAATTTTCCGCGCGGCCGTGTCCCAGGTGTATTGACGCGCCACGGTCGGTTTTTTGAACCACTCAAGTTCATTCGCCTGTTCCAGCCAGAATTTCTCCGGTTCATCTACCGAACGCGCATACATCTCCTGATATTGCGCCGCGTTGATGTGAGCGCGCTTCACGACCTCGGGGGGCGGCGGAAAGGTACGGGTTTCGTGAAGTAACGAATCGGTTGAAATGGCTGAAGCCGGTTGCGTCATAATGCGTGGTTCTTTTTGAAATTTGCAGTTTTCATTTCCGCAAAAACCAATCGCCCTGTCAATCACACGGCCATGCGTCGGCAGAGTTTCGCTGCGAATTGGAATCCTCCGTGAGTTTGCAGGAAGACCGCTTCGGCGCCTTAATCGCCTAACAACTTTTTCAACTGGTCGCGGGCCTTTTCCGCACGGAATTTTTCTTCCGCCGGAGCGACGAATACGCGTTTGGCCATCTCAAACCACTCGCAGTAATTGGCGAGATGTTTTTCTTCCACGGGATCGGCGCGGCGGTCGCGACACTTGTAAGCCACGGTCGGATCGTAGCTGGCGCAATTGAGGCAGACCTTGAGGTCCGCGCCGCAATCGCATGTTTCCGAGCGACCCGGCGAACGGCGTTCTTTGTATTCAGCGCCGCACTTCCAGCAATGTCGAGTGGCCACGTTCATGCACGAAATCTTATCGCATTCAATTTATGCGCCAAGTTTTCCCTGTTAATCTGCTTTCATGTCGCAAGGTTGGATTGAGCCGATGCGTTAACTGTCTATCATCTGCGCATGAAAATTTGTGTGCTCGACGGTTTCACTCTCAATCCCGGCGACCTGGATTGGTCGGAATTAAAGCAGTTGGGGGATTGCGAAATTTTCGATCGCACGCCCAAGGAGCAAATCGTCGCGCGCGCCGCCGATGCGGAAATTGTGCTCACCAACAAAGCGCCGTTATCGCGGGAAACCATCGGCGCGTTACCGAGATTGAAATACATCGGTGTGCTGGCGACGGGAACGAACGTCGTGGATTTGGTCGCCGCACGGGAACGCAACATTCCGGTGACCAACGTTCCCGGTTACGGCACACGCTCTGTTGCACAAGCCACTATTGCGTTGCTGTTGGAACTGACGAATCGCATCGGTCATCACGCGGAACGGGTGCGCGCTGGTGCATGGACCAATGCGGCGGACTGGTGTTTCTGGGACACGCCGCTGGTGGAACTAAACGAACGAACGCTTGGCGTTATCGGTTATGGTCGCATCGGCGCGGCCGTCGCAGAAATCGCGCACGCGCTCGGCATGAAAATTCTGGCCTACAGTTCTTCCACGAAACCTGCGCCGTCATACGTCAAGTTCACGGATTTTGAAACGCTGTTCCGCTCGAGCGACGTCGTCAGCCTGCATTGTCCGTTAACGCCGAAAACGCAAAACCTGGTGAATGCCGAGCGGCTCAGTTGGATGAAGCCGACGGCTTATCTGTTGAACACAAGTCGCGGTCCGCTCATTGATGAATCAGCACTGGCGGCAGCGTTGAACGAAGGTCGCCTTGCTGGTGCGGGATTGGATGTGTTGGCTGTTGAACCGCCGTCGGCGGAGAATCCATTGCTTCGCGCCAGGAACTGTTTCATTACGCCGCATCTGGCGTGGGCAACACAAACGGCGCGTATGCGATTGATGCGAACCGTGGTGGAAAATCTGCGCGCCTTTCTGAACGGAAAACCGCAAAACGTGGTCAATTAGCCGACGACCGGGGGAGGGGATTTTACGTTGTGAACAAGCCATGCTACTGTGAGCAGCGAATAAAGCAGAAGCGACCCCGTCGAACGCTTGTATGAAGAAGGTGGCCATCATTCTCCTGTGCCTCACCGCAGCGGCCCAACCGTTGCGCGCGCAACTGTTTCGTCCGGAAGCCGTGGACGGAGCATTACTCGGTGGTTTGATTGGCGGTATTGCGGGTAGCGATCGATGCCATGGATTTTCCGGTCGCGGCGCCGCGATTGGCGCCGGTGTCGGACTTCTGGCGGGGACGTTGATTGGCGAATCGCGGCGATACGATTATCAGGCTGAACCGGTTTACGCGTATCATCCGGCACCTCGCGTGAATGTGAGTTTCGGTTATGGCTACCGGAGTTGTGGGAGTTCGGCTTATGTGTATTACGCGCCGAATCGTTATTGCGCGCCGGGTACCTACTACCGCCCCACGCGGCCCAACTACGTCGTGAGCGGGACGGTGCTCGGCGCCGCCTCTGGTGCGTTGATTGGTGCGGCTGATCACAACGCGGACAAAGGCGCCGCCATTGGCGCGGCAACCGGTTTGGTTCTTGGGAGCGTCGCTGAGCATGCTGCGACGAAGAGCGAAATTCGAACGACTTCCGCGACGACTACAATTTCCCAATCGCAAATCACTTCACGTCCGGTCGTAACTTCGACGTATTATTGGACGCCGCGTCCGCAGATTCCCGATGCACCGCGCGTGCCGGATGCACCCACTTTTTGAAGCCGTAATCTTGCTTTGCGCGGGCGTTTGATCATTTAAACTCAGTTCCAACACATGAAAACTATCGTCAAACTAACGTTCGTTATCACCACTGCCGCGCTGGTCGCCGGTTGCGCGTCCAAAGGCGTGCGCAATCCTTCCGGCGTTCCGGTCACGCGACTGAACGCGGATGAACAGGGCTTCGTCGCCGGCACGGGCGTCGAATCACAGGACCTCGTCAGCGTGACGGATCAAATGGCGCGCAGCATCTTGCGTATTCCGCAAATTGCCAACGCCACCACGCCGCCGATCATCGTGCTCGACCCGGTGGAAAACAAAACGCGGTTTCCGATCAACAAAGACATTTTCCTCACGCGCCTCCGATCTGAGTTGAACAAAAAAGCCTTGGGCAAAGTGACGTTCCTCGCGCGCGATCGCATGGCGGCGTTGGAGAAGGAACGTAATCTCAAGCGCGAAGGCTCGGTCACCTCCAGCAGCGACGCTGGCGTACAGGAATTCAAAGGCGCGGATTATTTTCTCACCGGCACTCTGGAAGGCATGACCACGCGCACGGCGGCGGGCACGAGCGATTACATTCTCTACGCGTTTCAACTCATTGACGCGCGCACCAGCGCTATTGTCTGGGAAGACAACGCGGAGATGAAGAAGCAAGGGCTCGAAGACGCGGCATATCGGTAATGCGTCGGGAGTTCGTGATTCTGAAATTATCAGCGAAGAACTTTTATTTCGCACTCAGGGAGCGCGATGGAATTTGCGTTGGAAAATTCGCGCGGAAAATATTCTTCGCTTGGAACTGAATTTCAAACTTCCGCTCTTTTCTCATTGATGAATGGAATGACGCAAAGGTATGAAGCTGCAAAGCTGCGGGAAATTTGTTTCCCGACATCTTTGCGTCTTTGTGTTTTTGCGTTTAAGGCTATCCCGATCGTCGCCTTGTTGCTGTTGTCGGTTGGCTGCGCCAGCACATCGGCCTATCGCGTGCCGCTGACGGGCGACATCATGGTGGACGGTCCGCGCATGATTGCTGAAGGCCCGCCGCGCGATCGGGTGCTCTGGCAATATCGCACCGCTGCGGCGGCGATGCGGCGTGGCGATTTTGAGCAGGCGAAAGCGTTGTTGGATGCGGCGCTGACGCGATTGCAGGGTGTTTACGGCGCGGATGCTGAAGCGCGCAAATCGCGCGGTCTGTTCAACGAAGAAGCGCGCAAGACGTTCATCGGGGAACCGTACGAACGTAGCATGGCGTATTTTTATCGCGGCGTTTTGTACTGGATGGATGGCGAACTCGATAATGCGCGCGCCTGTTTTCGTAGCGCGGAGTTTGAAGACAGTGGGGCGGAAGTGTCCGAGTATCGCGGCGATTGGGTGTTGCCGGATTACCTCGCGGGTCTGGCGACGACCAAGCTTGGCGGCAAGGGCGATGATGAGTTGAAACGCGCGCGCGCAAATGCGAAGAACATCAATCTGCCGGATTATCAACCGCAGGCGAATGTGTTGTTCGTGCTCGAATACGGCCCCGGTCCGCAAAAATACAGCAGCGGCGAATACGCCGAACAACTTCGTTTTCGCACTCGCAGTTCGTCGGTCGTTTCGGCGCAAATCAAAACCGGCTCAATCAACCTTCAGGTCGCGCCGACGGACGATGTGAATTTTCAGGCGACGACACGCGGTGGTCGCGTCATGGATTACGTGCTCGCCAACAAAGCGGTTTTCAAATCCACCACGAGCGCGGTGGGCGATGCGGCGATTATCAGTGGCGCAATTCTCGCCAGTGGGCGAAATCATCGCAACAGTGCCGCGGATGAAATCGGACTCGGGCTTATGGCCGCCGGGATTTTGAGTAAATTTATTTCGGCGGCGACAACACCGGAAGCGGACACGCGGCAGTGGGATAATCTGCCGCAGTTCATCAGTTTTGCGACGTTGAAGCTCGCGCCGGGCGAACACGTCGTGACGGTGGAATTCAATGATATCAACGGCGCACCGCTTTCGCATTTGACCAAAAACATCACCGTGAACGTGCCGTCGGACGGAGACAAAGTGGTCTTTGTCAGCGACGCGTCCATCACTCCGCAAAGCCAATGAAAACAAAACTCATCGCCCTCGTTCCCGTGGCCGCCGCGCTGGTCGTGGCGGGTTGCAGCACGTATGACAAAGGTCCGTATCTACCGCAAACGTCCAAGACGCCCGCGTATGAAAGTTCCGAACGTTTCGTGTTGCTGGATCCCGGCGTGCAATATTCCGTCACGTGCACCGGCATCAACGAACGTACGTTGCCGGATGGCCGTTTGCAGGTGACGGCGCAGATTCGTAATCGCGAAAATCGCCGGATCGAAGTGCAGGTGAATTGCGTGTTCAAAGACGGCAACATGGTCAGCACCGGCGACGAAACGCCGTTCCAGCCGTTGATTCTCACCGAGAATGCGACCGAAAGCGTCACATTCACTTCGATGAACAGCGACGCGAAGAAGTACACGGTTCGCGTTCGCCAGGCGCGGTGAGCTGAATCACACGCGCCAGGGGAAAACGGGCGGAAGCTTACGTGGCTTCCGCTTCGACAGCTTTAATCTCCGGCCAGAGTGGCTTCAAATCTTCATCGGCGAGCGCCATTTCCTTAATGGATTTTGCGTCGCCGATCTTGCGGGCGCGCCGATACCAATCACGCGCTTCGGATAAGCGATTTAACTGTGCCGCATAGCAGGCGAGGTTGTAGGCGATGACAGGTTCTTGCGGAAATTTTACGGCGGCCGGTTCGAGAAATTCCATGGCGGCCGCGATGCTACCACCCGTTTTGCGGCGCAGCGCATAAGCGCAATGAAGCCAGCCGGTCGGATGTTCCGGGAGTGCAGCGATGATCTGTTGCGCCACTTCATAAGCGGCGTTCCAATTTTTTTCCGCCGCCAGTACGGCCCATAGCGTATCGAGTACCGCGGGATGCGATTGCGCTTCGGGCGAGATGGTTTCCAATTCAAGTCGCGCCTCGACGGAATTACCCAGCTCAAGCCAGCCGCAGGCGGCATTGATCCGATGAACATCCGGTGGCGCGAGTTCTTGCATGACCGCAGTCTAGAGTTGAAGCGCGCGCACGGCAACGGGTGCGATGCACCGAGGGCGTCTCAGGTTGGGCCCGGGTTGTCGCCCCGGCGCGTTTGTCTTGAGTTGATCCAGGGGTAAGTCCGACTTGTCTGAAAATAGTGCGATTGGGGCGTGATTTTGCGAGGCACGAAATCTGTTTCCTGCGAGTCAGGAGATTTGTGTTATGCGTTTCGCTCGAAACTCAATTTCGAAGTTCGGATTCTCTCTCGTGGAAATCATGGTGGTGGTCGCCATCGTTGGAATCCTTGCGACTCTTGCTACCCTCAACTTCGTGGTCGCGCGCGACAACGCCCGGCTGAATATGATTCGCTCCAATCTCACCAAAATTGAACATGCGAAAGTTCAATGGGCGTTGGAGAAAAATCAGCCTGACGGCGCGCCCGTCCAGGATCTGAGCGAACTGGCTGAGTATCTGCGCGGCGGCACCGTGCAACCGGTGTATCAGGAGGTTTACGTGCCCAACGCCATCGGCACGCTGGCAGAAGCAACGCTTCCTCCGGGTGTGGCTTTGGGTTCTTACGGACCGGGCAGCAGCATCTTCGCGCCCTGATCGAGTGGCGACGGCGATAACGGATTCCCGTCTGCTCTGGCGCAACGAGAGGCGCTTCTTTATGCTCCCGGCATGGACTCCCGGGAAGCTTGCGTGGCGTTGAATTTAATCGAAGGTGTCGGGCCGGTGCGCGCTCGATCATTAATCGAACATTTTGGCGATGCCGCTGCTGTCCTTTCTGCTTCCGAAACGCAACTTCAACGGGTTCGTAACATCGGCGCTGAAACCGCCGCAGCTATTGCCGGATGGGAAAAGAGCGTGGACCTCGCCGGTGAACTCAAGCGCGTGACGGATTACGGCTGCCGCATCGTTACACAGGACGATGAAGAATATCCACCCGCGTTGCGCGAAATTTACGATCCGCCGTTGGTGCTCTATGTGAAGGGCAAGATATTGCCGAAGGATAAAAATTCTATCGCGCTCGTCGGTTCGCGGCAGACGACGCACTACGGCATCGAAACCGCGCGGAAGCTTGGCTATCAACTCGCATACATCGGCGTCACGGTCGTCAGCGGTGGCGCGCGTGGTATTGACACTGCCGCGCACCAAGGAGCGTTGGCGGCGAAAGGTCGAACGATATGTGTTTTGGGAACGGGCATCGCCATTGTTTTTCCGCCGGAGAACAAAGAGTTGTTCGATCGGATTGCTGAAAACGGTGCGGTGGTTTCGCAATTTCCCTTCAATCGCAACGGTGACAAACAATCGTTCGCTATTCGCAATCGCATCGTCGCGGGCATGACGCTCGGGACGGTAGTCGTGGAAGCGGATTTGCACAGCGGCGCGTTGATTACGGCAAATTTCGCCACGGAATACGGGCGACAGGTATTCGCAGTGCCGGGGCGGATTGATTCGCCGCGCAGCAAAGGTTGTCACGAACTCATCAAGAAGGGCGCAAAGCTTTGTGAAGGCGCCGAAGACATTGTGAGTGAGTTTGAATATCTGTTTCCGGCGAGCAACCGCTCGCCATCGGCAGGTGAAACCGGAGTATTGCCGGCGTTGGAACTTTCAGAGAACGAACAGCGTGTGCTCGATACGTTGAATGCGAATGACGAAACAGGAATTGATGAGGTGATTCGCAAAAGTGGTTTGCCCAGTTCCGCCGTCAGCGTGGCGCTCTTGAGTCTCGAGATGAAGCGCGTGGTGAGACAATTGCCCGGCAAGTTGTTCATTCGAAATCGCTGACTCTACAGGCTGGATTTGGTTAAAGCCTGTGTTCTTGCCGCTGCCGAAGCGCTGGACTAAGCTCCGCCCATGTCATCGCGACTCGACGTTAAGAAGACCTACAAGCTTTACATCGGCGGCAAATTCCCTCGCAGCGAAAGCGGTCGCTACCTTCCGGCAAAATCGGCGTCGGGTCAGCATCTTGACAATTACAGTCACGCGTCGCGCAAAGATTTTCGCGATGCAGTTGTCGCTGCGCGGGCGGCGTTCGATAACTGGAGCAAAGCGTCGGCTTATAATCGCGGCCAGATTCTCTATCGCGCGGCGGAGATGTTGCAAAACCGCGCGAGCGAACTGGTGAATGAAATTTCCCGCTCGACTGGCGTTACGGCTGTCGCCGCGAAACGCGAAGTGACACTAGCGGTGGATCGGCTGGTGCATTTCGCCGGTTGGACGGACAAATATCAGCAGGTTTTCGGCAGCGTGAATCCCGTTGCCTCATCGCACTTCAATTTCACGACGCCCGAGCCGGTGGGCGTGGTAACCGTGTTTGCGCCGGATGAGCCGTCGCTGGTCGCGCTGGTTTCCTTGATTGCGCCGGTGATTTTGAGTGGCAGCACGGCAATTGCGATTCCGTCAGAGAAATATCCGCTGCCAGCGGTTACGTTCAGTGAAATTCTCGCGACGAGCGATTTACCCGGTGGCGTGGTCAATATGTTGACCGGCAAACGTGCTGAACTCGCGCCGCATGTTGCATCGCATCTGGACGTGAATGCGATAGTGGACGGTGCCGGTGATTTGGCGGTCAGTGCCCAATTACAAGCCGGGCAGGCGGTTAACCTGAAGCGTTATGCGCAACGCTCGCTCGCGCCGAAGGACTGGTTCGCCGCCAAAGGCGAAGATGCTTACGCGATTCTGGACACGGTGGAGTTCAAAACTGCGTGGCATCCGATTGGCTTGTAGCCCATCGATATGGGTGGACAGTGGGCAAAACTTTATTCGCGCGGTTGAATGAATCGCCCTATAATCGGTCAAAGTGAAGTCCGTTAAACCAGTTAATTTCATGTCACGACGTATTGCCCTTTGGTTCCTGCTGGCGGCAGGTGCATTCACACCAACGGTCTGGTTGCTCCAGGCGGATCAATCCACGACCACATCCCGTTCGGCGGCGCTCGAGGAACTGACCCCTGGTCCGAACGACGGCATCATCGCTACGATTACGGCCCGACAACTGGAGCGCGGTCACTATCGGGAACGGCGATTGAATGATGAGCTCTCGGAAAAATTCTTTGAGCGCTACATCGAAGCGCTCGACCCGCAGCGTTTGCACTTTACGCAGGCTGATTTGAACGAGTTCGCTGAATATCGCACGACGCTGGATAATCTGACTTTGCCGCGTTCCGGCGTGGCCGACACCACTCCGGCTTATCGCATTTTCAATCGTTTTCGGGAACGGCTCGAACAACGCGTGGCGTATGCGATGGAGTTGTTGAAGACGGAGAAATTTGAATTCAATACCGACGAG
>CALAYC010000091.1 GCA_937894935.1 uncultured Verrucomicrobiota bacterium | reverse complement strand
GGGGGGCGGTGCGTTATGGGGATCGAATTGGTTCGAACCTGTTTTACCGCGTGTATGCGCAACAGTTTGATTACAATCATACGTTCCTTCCTGGCGGCCAACCGGCCGCTGATGCGTGGGCCATGACGCAAGGCGGGTTTCGCATGGATTATCTGCCGTCAGAAGCAAACACCCTGACCTTGCAAGGGGATTTTTATGGTGGATCAGAGCGAACGAGTCCCAGCGAATCCTCAGTCAATGGACAGAATGTTCTCGGGCGTTGGACGCACACTTTCTCGGAAGATTCCGACCTGAGCCTGCAAGTTTACTGGGATCGGACCTGGCGACGCGATGTTCCCAGTGCGATTTCCGATGAGTTGAATACTTATGATTTCGATTTCCAACATCGCTTCCTCCTGACGGATTGGAACACCATCGTCTGGGGCTTTGGCTATCGGTACATGGATCAGGACACGCCCACCAGTACGACGGTGGTTGGGTTTGTGCCGCAACGTCGAAAGCTGAATCTTTTCAGCGGCTTTGTGCAGGACGAAATGACGCTGGCGCCAGACCGGGTGAAGTTTATCGTCGGCACAAAGATGGAGCACAATGATTTCACCGGTTTCGAAATTCAGCCCAGCGCGCGCTTGGCCTGGACACCGACTGATCAACAGACTTTTTGGGGGGCGATTTCCAGAGCGGTTCGTTCTCCGGGCCGCTTTGATGTGGACTACCACATTCCTAAAAGTCCTCCGTACATTATCGCGGGCGGCCCGGGTTTTGAGTCAGAAGAACTCATTGCTTATGAAGTGGGATATCGCGTCCAACCCATGTCGCAGTTATCCCTTTCTTTGGCCGCGTTCTACAATACCTACGATGATATCTACAACGTTCAGGTGCTTTCGTTTCCCGTAACCATTGAAAATGGCGTGGAGGGGGAATCATGGGGGGTGGAGGTGTCCGGCACATACCAGCCACTGGAACGCTGGCGATTGCGCGGCGGATATACTTATTTTGAGAAAGAATTGAGAGGTAAACCCGGGCATTTTGCCACCGGTATTCCGGCCCTGGGCAACGATCCGAGGCATCAAGTCATGCTGCAATCCATTTTGGATTTGCCGGCTCATTTTCAGTTGGACGTAGTCGCGCGATACGTTGACGCGCTCCCCAATCCGCAAGTTTCGGATTATCTGACCTTTGATGTGCGACTCGCGTGGGCATACAAACAGATCGAGTTGTCGGTTGTGGGCCGCAACCTTTGGGAGCCGCGGCATCCGGAATACGGAACTCAGCAGGAAATTCCACGCAGTGTGTTTGGGCAGGTAACATTCCGGTGGTAATCGCCAGACGGCAATCGTAAAGGGGGCAGACCTCACTATTGGCACTGAATTGGGGCGCAGGTAGAAGGCTGGCCATGCCGGGGGGATGACATCAACGGCTGATGGCTTCAAGAAAGCGAGCAAACTGAATCGCCACCAGAAAATCATCACCAAACGAAACCACTGCAATAGTGAGGACTGCCCCTTTACGGAAGCTTTGAGCTGACGAGTACGGCATGCTCGGAAAAAGTCATCGGCATCGCATCTTCGTTGACGTAAGAGTCTGGTGAAAGGTGGTGGCTGGGGGCGGAATCGAACCGCCGACACAAGGATTTTCAGTCCTCTGCTCTACCGACTGAGCTACCCAGCCTCAGAAGGACGCATATTCAACGCGTTCAGTTTCCGTTTGGCAAGTTTTGAATTGCGTGGAAATGGAATTATCTCGGTTGGCTCGAGACCCAATCAGACGTTCTCCGCAGTGGCTTCTTCAGCAGTCGGTTTCGGGCGATAGAGCAGGGCGACGTTGCCGACGCGCATAATCAACTGGCTGCCGGTCTTTTCTGCAAGCTGCGGTGCGAGTTCTTTTTTCTGCTCCTTCAGATCGGCGAATTTCACTTTGAGCAGTTCGTTGTGTTTCAAGGCCTCATCCAGTGCGGCGAGAAACTGCGGTGAGAGACCTTCTTTGCCGACTTTCAACGTGGGCTTCAAAAGTTGGCCGCGGGCTTTGAATTCGCGGATTTGCGCGTTGGTTAATTTCACGGTGGGAACAATGAATGATTTTTCGCGGAAAAGCTGGCACAAAAAAGCGGACGGGTGCGTCCCGTCCGCTCGTTTGAAGCTCTGCTCGATTACATGTGGGCGATGATGTTGTCGCCGAACGCCGAGCACTTGATTTCCGTTGCGCCGTCCATCAGACGAGCGAAGTCGTAGGTGACTTTCTTCGAACCGATGGCGCCGTTCAATCCCTTGAGGATCAAATCCGCCGCTTCGGTCCAACCGAGGTAACGCAGCATCATTTCGCCGCTCAAAACCACTGAGCCGGGATTGACGACGTCTTTGTTGGCGTACTTCGGCGCAGTGCCGTGTGTGGCTTCGAAAATGGCGTGACCGCTGATGTAATTGATATTGCCGCCGGGGGCGATGCCGATGCCGCCGACCTGAGCCGCGAGCGCGTCGCTGAGATAATCGCCGTTGAGATTCAACGTCGCGATGACATCGAAATCCGTCGGGCGGGTGAGCACCTGTTGCAACGTGATGTCGGCGATGGCGTCTTTGATAACGATGCCTGCGCCGGGTTTGCCTTCGGGAATTTTGCACCACGGACCGCCATCAATTTCCACCGCGCCGAATTCGCGTTTGGCGAGTTCGTAGCCCCAATCGCGGAACGCGCCTTCGGTGAACTTCATGATGTTGCCCTTGTGGACAATCGTGACGCTCTTGCGCTGGTTCGCAATCGCATATTCGATGGCCGAGCGCACCAGACGTTCTGTGCCCGGTTTGCTGACGGGCTTGATGCCGATGCCGACGGTGTCAATCGCTTCCGCGCCGAAGCGAATCTTCTTGAACGCGGACGGCAGTTCCTTCTGCAGCAATTCCAAAACTTTCTTCGCTTCAACCGAGCCGGCCTGATAATCGATGCCCGCGTAAATATCTTCCGTGTTCTCGCGGAAGATGACCATGTTCACTTTCTCGGGATGTTTGACTGGAGACGGAACGCCGGTGAACCATTGCACCGGGCGCAAGCACACGTAGAGGTCGAGCATCTGGCGCAACGCGACGTTCAACGAACGAATGCCGCCACCGACGGGCGTGGTGAGCGGGCCTTTGATGCCGACGAGAAATTCTTTGAATGCTTCGACGGTGTCATCGGGCAACCAGTTGTCGAATTTATTTTTCGACGCTTCGCCGGCGAACACTTCGAACCATGCGATTTTGCGTTTGCTGCCGTACGCTTTTTCCACGGCCGCATCAAACACGCGCACGCTCGCCGCCCAGATGTCCGGTCCGGTGCCGTCGCCGCGAATGAACGGGATGATGGGATTATCCGGCACATTGAGTTTTCCGGCTTTGATGGAAATTTTGCCGCCGGCGGGCGGTGTCACGTCTTTGTAGGCCATAATTCTATTCCGGGTCTAAATGATAAATAACAGTTAAAATGCGGGCGACAGAGTTGAATTCCCGGCGCGCGAAATCAAGGAAAGAAAACGGCCAATTCGGGTGAATCGAGCGCCAATGGCGCGAATTATCGCGAAAGGGAGTTTGATTGGAGGTGGTTTTAAAATTCCGCCGGAACTGTAGCCGCCGACGTGAGGAGGCGGAAATGCCTGAATTTTTTCGCCCGTCCACCTCGTTACTCCGGCGGTTACTGGAAGATTTCGTGATTGGCGCGGTCGGCGGGGAACGGGGCGAAACTCCGCTCATTGCTCATAAAGTTGCGCCAGTTCGCGGAGAAGATTCTCCAGACGACGATAATATTCCGCTTCGGAAAGTTGCGTTTTGCTGTCGCGCAATTTTGCCACGGCGGCTTCCAATTCATCGCGCCGCGCACGAGTTTCAGGCGTTAATTGCTGTTCCGCCGCGCTGCGGACGAGATGAATCTGATGCGCGCGAACACCGTCAACGCTGCCGCCGCTCACCGGCTTTTTCACCGCGCGAATGCCGCGAAAGAAATCCGCTGGCGTGCCGAGACCGTCGCCGTTGTCGTCGAGCAACGCGTGTTCGGTCGCGAGCCGACCTTCGGTTTCGTAAAATTCACCGGTCCGCCGCGATGCCATGATGAAAGCTTCCAATACGGAAGTTTGGCCGTCCTTATCGAGATCTGCTTCGGGCGACGTAATCGCTTCTGCCATAAATTTCCCGAAGCGCGCAAAATTCTGTTCGTAACCGCTGCGAGTGGCGGTGATCACCACGCGATTTGGCGCGCTGAGTTTGTTCAAAAATACACTGCTGGCGGAAGCGCAGTTGATGACGACCAGCGGACGGCGAAAAGGTTTCAGCCAATCGGCGAGTTCAGTCGCGGCGAGGTCCGGCCCGCGCAGATTGAATTTCGCTTCCTGGCCGTCGAACGTGCCGTGGCCGATGAGTACGAGCCAGAGTTCCGCGAGCGAATTGGTCGGTTCGCTCGTGATGACGTTTTTGAGCAATTCGAGGTCGGTGGCGGCATTGGTCGGCGCGAGTCCGATCGTGACGAGTTTGGCTTCGGCGGTTTCAACCGCTTTTTGCCACTGTTGCGCCCAGGTCGTAAACTCCTTGGCGAATTCCTCTTCGCCCGGCGCTCCGACCGCAACGATGACGGTGGGACGAGCGATTTCGTTGTTGGCGTAAACGGGCAGGGCGATTAACAGGAGCAGCAGGGAAATTGAAAGGTCCGACATGCAACGACCAAAACCCAACATCCCTCGCGGCGGCCGTAAGGCTTTTGCAAAGTTCAAAATTTGAAATTTGAAATTCGAGGTTTTGTTCACGCCATTCCTTTCCAACGTCGCAATCCCCATTCTGAAATGAAACACGCCAGCGCCAGAGCGAAGACGAATGGTTTGTGCCACAGAGGTGTCGTGACGGTTTCGGTGATAGGCGCATTGCGACTTGGCAACTTTTCCGCGAACGCAGCCAGATCGTTCGCAGAAACGATTTCGCCGCCGGTTTGGCGTGCGATGTTTTCAAGCAAAGCGCGATTGGGTTTCAGCGACCGGAATTCTTCCGCCGCCGGATCGGCTGCCCAACCAATCTGAGCGCGACCGGTTTCAATGCCGTTTGCATCAGTTACGACAGCTTCCGCGAGATAACCGCCCGGAGCGCGCGGAATGAATTGCGCCACGTAAAGCCCCGGTTCGCTGAGTGCCGGTTCGGCGTTGAGGCGAATGGCGTCGTTGGGACCAACTGGCGTTACGGAAAATTTCACAGTGGCGTTGTCGAGCGGCTTGAATTCCTTGTCGCGCGCGCGAACGCGCAATGCGAGGGCCTGATTCGCATCGTCTCGCACAGGTTCAGCCGTGAATTCAATGCGTGACGGCACATCCGCAATCAGCCATCGAATCATCTGTCGCCACGCTTTGTCCTGAT
This sequence comes from uncultured Verrucomicrobiota bacterium, assembly GCA_937894935.1. GTDB lineage: Bacteria > Verrucomicrobiota > Verrucomicrobiia > Limisphaerales > JADLHS01 > JADLHS01. The sequence continues at coordinate 2,893 of CALAYC010000091.1, read as the reverse complement.
CGCGCCGCATCGCTTCATCGCGCAAACCCCAGCGCCAGAGATCGCCAACCAACAGCGCGCCGACGCGGCCATGGCCGAAGCGTTGCGCGACCAGGGCGGGATGTTTTGTGCCGCGATTGTCGAGTGCTTCGGCAATCACACTCGCGCCGGGTTTGATGTCGCGCACCTGATTCAACACCTGCAACGCGGGCATCTCGGTCAAACGCGTGCGTTCGCTCGCTTCGTTGTCGCGCAATCGTGCCCACGGTTGCAACCAGCCTTCGCGGGTGAGACTCAGACGCAGATTACCGACCGGGGACGTTTCGCGGGAAACATCGAGATACACCGGAAGCATTTCGCCGACGGGCGTGTGTTGATACTTGCCTTCGCGAAACGATTCCGCGCCGCCGAGCGTCAACAATCCGCCGCCGCGTTCGGAAACGAATTTCTGCAACAGCGTCATCTGGTCGCGCGTGAAAAACTCGGCTTCAAGATCATCGAGAATCACGGCGTGATAACCGAATAAAATGTCGGCGGTTTTCGGAAAACCCCCGGCGAGTTCGGTCGCGTCCTTGGTGTGCAAACGAACCAACACCGGTTCATCGTAACCTTCGGTGGTTTCGGTCGTGCGATCAAAACCGCGGAAGAGCGGGTTGGCGGATTCGCCCGGGCGACTGCGAAATTCAAACTGGCCGAACCCTTTCTCGCGTTTGGCGACGCGAATCAAACCGACCAGTTCAATCTGGTCGTCTTCTGCCAACGCGCGATTCAGAAACTTGAATTCCCAATTGGGCCGACCGCTGACGTAGAGAATCCGATACGGACCTTTGCCGCGATCCACGACGACGTATTGCGTGTTGTTGGCGAGGGTGGCTTCGATTGAGTTTTGCGGCGGCGTGAATTGTCCGAGTTCGTCTTTCGCCGCGACGCGGACGCGATAGAACGAAACACCGCTTTGCTCAGGGCGCAGTTGGAAGCGGAACGTTTCGGCATTGCGTGTGGCGCGTTGATTCAATTCCTGAATGACGGCGTCGTTCTGGTCGAGCAATTGAGCGGTCAGCACGCGACCGTTGTATCCGCCGGCAACCACTTCGGCGGTGACGGTGACCGGTTGGTCTTCGAACGCGGTCTGGCTCACGGAAATTTTTTGAATCGCGACGTCCTGAATCGTTTCATCGCGTCCGAGCACGACCGGAAAAACGGGTGGCAATCCGGCGAGGTCTATTTTACCGCTGGGCAAGTCAGTCGCGTTGCCATCCGTGAGCAACAGCACGCCGGCCAGTGGTTGACCGCGAAAACGTTCGCTGAGCGTGCGCAAGGCTGCGCCTAACGACGACGCGCGACCGTCAAACTCGAGTTCGGAAAAATCTTTCGTGCTTTGCAAACGCGAATCGAAAACGTAGCGGCGCACCTGAAAATTTCTCTCCAGCGTGTCCTGCCAGTTGTCGGGCGCGCGCGTGAGCAGGTTTGTCAATACGCGGCCGCGGGAAAGAGTCGCGTCGCGGTCCTTGATGTTCATGCCCTGACTGTTGTCGGCGACAATGGCGAAGAAGTTTGCGCCGGGTTTGGCGCGTTGGGTGGTCCAGAGCGGTTCAAGCAAACACGCGAGCAGTGCGGTGAAACCGAGTAATTTCAGAAACGCGCAACTGGCGCGGACGAGTTTGTTGGTGGGAGCGCGCAGATACGTCCACGCGAGCAGAAGCAGAGCAATGCCGCAGAATCCAACGACAGGCCACAGCCAGTCGCGTCCGGAAATAATGATGGCGGCGAGTGCAAACGCAGACATTTATCTTCCGCCTCCGGTCGCCGGAGCGCGCGACGTTTCGCTCCGCCCCAATTCTTCATAGTAGCGTCGCACCAGTTCGGAGTAACGCGTCGGCACGGGATCGCGATCAATCGGCACGAGTGCTTCTTTCGATTGTCGGCGCGCGAGTTCTTCGCCGATGCGGGTGCGTAATTCAGCGAGCGGAGCAGCAATCTGCATTTGCACCAGGTCCCAGCGCGGTTCAGCGACGTTGCGACGATAGTCCTGTCGAATTTCGCGGGCGCGATCCCGAATACGTGCCACCTCCGAGCGTAACTCCGGCAGGTCCAACATTTCTTCCACGTCGCGCAGACGATCCGTCCACTGTGAATATTGCGGACCGGTAATCGGACCGCCGAGAAACGGACTACCATCGTTTCCGCCAAACTGATCGAGAAATGAACCACCGCCACCACGCGCTCCGCCGGAACGTTGATTGGCAGAGGCGTCAGCCGAGGCTTCATCGTTTAGTCGATCTGGAGATCGGCGTTCCGGTGAATTATTGCTGACTGCTTGACCTTGGCCGCCGGCGAGACTGCCGGGTTGGGCGGAATCGTTTGATGAGTCGCCTGATTGATTCTGTTGGTCGCCGGATTGTCCGCGACCTTGGGCAAGTTGATTTTGCGCCTGCTGCTGTCCGCCGCGCTCGCCTGAGGCATTCGCTTGTTGTCCGTTATCGCCGGAAGGCGAGTTGGTGGACGGGCCGGAAGCGAGGCGTTCTGCCGCGCTGCCTGGAGCACTACCGACTCGATTGGTATTTGCTCCGCGTTGGGCCTCGGCCAGTTCGCGTTCCAATTGGCGGCTCAAATCTTCCAATTCGCTGCGCGCCAAACGCAATGCTTCGGTATCGTCGCCTAATACGCTTTCGGCGGCGCGTTCCAAACCGCTGCGCAGGTCGTTGATGCTTTGTCGCGCTCGAGTTTCAAGATTGTTGGCTTCGGAGGAAAAACCTTCGCGCAATAAATCCGCGCTGACTTCGAGAGAATTTCGTCCGGCGCGACGACCTTCGCGCAGTCGATCATAAACGATCTGTCGCAAGCGTCCTTGTGTGAGTAAGTCGTCGCTCGTGTCCTGCAAGTTTTTCGCGTCGTTCTGGGCGGCCTGACGGAG
>CALAYC010000090.1 GCA_937894935.1 uncultured Verrucomicrobiota bacterium | reverse complement strand
GCCGCCCTGAAAATGCCGCCGGATTGCTTTCACCGAAGGTTGCGCATCGGTTTGTTTAGCCTCGGACACGAACTCGTACGCCATCACCTCAAAACGAAGCTCCGGGCGAACCTTCCCGCCCACCTTCAGAGAAATCCACGTCGCGAACGCTTCGTTCAACCACAGGTCATCCCACCATTTCATCGTGACGAGATTACCGAACCACATGTGAGCGATTTCATGCGCGACAATCATGACGATGAAACGATGGGTGTCGTAACTCATGTTCGCCGCATCGGTCAGCAGTAATGGATCGTAATACGTGATGGCGCCGACGTTCTCCATGGCCCCGAATAGAAATTCCGGCACGGCGATGTGATCCAACTTCGGATACCGATACGGAATCCCGAAATATTCCTCGAGCGCTCCCAGCAATTCCTGCGTCTCTTTTGCCGCCACCATCGCCAAGTTGGTTTGCCCCGCGGTCGTGTAAATTCGTCCGGGCACGGCCTGTCCGGGAATCGGCATCGAGTCCAGCGCTCCGACCGCAAATGCCACGAGATACGTCGGCATCGGCGGCGTGCGTCCGAACGCTATTTCTTGGCGATCGCCCGTCACGATTTTTTCTGCGACCGGCATGTTCCCGACGACTTCCAAGCCTGCGGGAGCGGTCACCCTGAAGCGCCAGGGAGTTTTGAAACCGGGTTCATCCCAACACGGAAATGTTCCGCGCGCGTAAGTGGGCTCCATTTGAGTGAACAGGTAAGACTTCCCGCCTTTTTCAACCTTATACAATCCCGTGCCGTCCCGGTTGTAATTATTTTCGAATCTCAGTTCGAGCAAATGCCTGCCTTTGGCAACAACGTTCGTTGCGGTGGCCGTCACAATGTCCCCTCCTCCGGGCGTGAGCTTGAGTTCCGCGCCGTCCAGTCGTCCGATGAGGCTGTTCAGTTGGCGCGCATGAAAACGAAATGCGTTCGTCGCGACTTGAAATTGCAACTCGATTCGCGCAACGCGGTGTAGCCATCTTTGTCGGGATCGAGTTCGAGTTCTACCGCTTGCGTGATCGGTTCAACCTCGCGCCCCAACCGCAACGGATCTCGCTCCTGGGCGCTTGTGATGAAAGCATGAAAAATTTGCAGGCTGGTCAGAATCGCGGCGCAAGCAGTCCGGTTCCAGCAGGTGCGGAGCGGTGGCATGGGTAAGTTAAATCGCAACCCGGTCGCCGTTCGGCAAGCTGGAAAAAACGGAAAAACAGCCGCGCAAGCGCAACAATTGCGCTGAGATGACAATAAAATGCTCCCGCGAATGCGAACCTTGCTTGCGAGCACTCGAATCAATTCTTAGCAAAGTTTTCATGTCGCCGGTATGACGAGACAGCGCAACGAAATGTGACATGGGCAGTTTTTTCCGATTCGGATTCGCTCAAACTGCGATCCTGAACGAGAGTCAGTCGAAAGGAATTTTATGAGTGCCGCCACAGTTCAACTTGAAGTCAGTCGCGTCGTGCGAATTCCAATCAGCGTCACGGGATCGTTAGAAGGCAACTTGGATGTGCCGCGCGGTGCAACAGGACTCGTGGTCTTTGCCCATGGCAGTGGAAGCAGCCGATTCAGTCCGCGCAATCAATTCGTCGCTGAGTCCTTTCGCAGCACCGGCCTCGGCACGCTGCTGTTTGATTTGCTGACACGCGAGGAAGAAGCCGTGGATGCGCGCACAACGGAACTGCGTTTCAACATTCCGCTGCTGGCGGATCGGCTGGTGCGCGTGGCGCGTTGGCTCGAAGCGCAACCTGACACGAATCATTTACGTATCGGTTATTTTGGTTCGAGCACCGGTGGTGGCGCGGCGTTGGTCGCTGCCGCGCAAGCACCTGATTCAATCCACGCCGTCGTCTCACGCGGTGGTCGTCCGGACCTCGCCGGAGCAGCATTGAAACGTGTTGAAGCGCCCACGCTGTTGATTGTCGGCGAGAACGATCTACCGGTCATCGAATTGAATCAAACCGCGCAACAACAGATGACCGAAGCAGACGTCGCTCTGGAAATTGTTCCTGCCGCTTCGCATCTGTTCGAAGAGCCCGGGGCGCTGGAACAGGTAGCGGACCTGGCGCAAAAATGGTTCAGTCGCCACCTGGCCACCGGGCCATGATGTCGGGTTAATCCACATCGCGGCTGAGCATTTCTCCTAGACGGTTTAATCACCCCACTGAGAGCGAAACGGGCGGGACTCCCGATTGTGGGGTCGCGGTCCGACTCATACGCTGCAAGCATGGTTCTTACATGGGCCACCAGAGGTTTTGAGATGAGGGCGACACAGAAGGAATAGCATGGTGATGAATGACGAAATCGGCTGCACCACAACCAACTGTTTCATTCGTCGGCTTGAGGCTCAGCGCGTGACCGACCAGTCGCGCGCCACACACCGGATGTTTTGCGCGTACGATTCGGCGCCGGCCCGAATCAACGAGGAGGCAATCGCATGAGCACGACAGCGCTGGAACAGATCGTCAACGCGGTGCTCTATGAAGGTTACATCCTTTATCCGTACCGAACTTCCGTCCCCAAAAATCGTCGCGGACGATTTACATTCGGGCGGGTTTACCCGGCGGCTTACAGTGAAGCGCAACGCGGCGCCGAGTTGGACTTTCTTCATTCCGAATGTCTCGTGACGTTTCAAAAACTGCCGTTTACGTTGGAACTCAGTGTCGGCTTTCTGCAACCGATGTGGCGCGAAGTCGGATTGTTGGCGGCTGTGGACAAAGAGTTTTCCGGCAACAGCGAGCCGGAGTATCAGGTCGTTCCAGAACTCAGCGTTAGCGGGAAACATTATTACACGTGGCAGGAAGCGGCGGAGCGAAAGGTCGAATTGCCGCCGCTGGAAATTCAATCGGCCGAACCGCTCACGCGCGAATATCCATTTCACTTTCCCGCAAATCGCGCATTGGAACCGATCCTTGATGAAAATCAGAAAACCGCAGGCGTGCTGGTGCGACGACAAAATGAAATCTCCGGATTAATCACAATTCAGGTGAACCTCATCGCTGCAGACTGTTGCAAGGTGAGTGTGCATCTCGAGAATCGCAGTCCGATTTCCGAAACAGAACTGGCCCAGAACGACTCAGTGCTGATGCGCACGTTTGCTTCCGCGCACATCGCTTTGCAGACGCACGGAGCCGACTTCGTTTCCATGGTTGATCCGCCACGCGAACGAAGAAAGATTATTGAAAATTGCCGCAATATCGGCGTCTGGCCGGTGCTCGTGGGCGATCTTCGTCAATCGGAGCGACACACGTTGTTGGCTTCACCGATCATCTTGCCGGATTACCCTGAAGTCGCACCGATCAGTCCCGGCGCGTTCTTCGACGCCAGCGAAATTGAAGAAATGCTCGCACTGCGAAGTATGACGCCCGAGGAGAAGCGCGAGTTGCGCGATGCTGAAGGCACGGAAGGACTGTTCGAAGAACACCTGGCCAAGCTTCATGGTGCATTGCACGATCCGAATCTGGACGAAGAATTTTTCACCCCGGCAAAAAGGGTCGAAACTGCGACGGTCAATGGCGTGAAAATCCGCGCCGGTGACAAAGTTCGATTACATCCCAAACCCGGCGTCGATGCCATGGATGCGTTGCTGAATAACAAAGTCGCCGTTGTTGAAGCCATCGAACAGGACGCGGATGATAAATTGCATCTGGCAGTCGTACTTGAAGAAGCGTCCGATCAGGATTTCAACTCGTTGCGGCAACCGGGACATCGCTTCTTGTATTCGCCGGAAGAAGTCGAACCACTCAAGGAGGCGGTCGCATGAAACGTTTTCTCATCGCCGGAATCGACACCGCCGCCTCCGGCGACAGCACTCAGAAAAACATCTCTGCGCTGCCGGCCTTATGAAGAGGTCTGTCATGCATGAATTTTCTCTCGCCACTCAGGTCGTTGAAAGCGTCATGGAATTCGCGGACGCGCATCCGGACGCGGAAGTGTTGAACGTGCGGTTGCAGATTGGAGAATTGACCTGCGTCGAGCCGGATCAATTGAAATTCTGCTATCACAGCATCACGCGTGAAACGCCACTCGCCAGTTCCAAGTTGGAAGTGGAAAGCATCAACGCGGTGATTCGTTGCCCGCATTGTTCCTATCTCGGCGCGCCTTCGCATTGGGGCGGACCGCTCGTCGGCGTCATGGTCCCGCTCTTGCGATGCCCGCGCTGTCAGAGTATCGCGGAAGCTATCAAGGGGCACGAATGTGAATTACGTTCCGTCCGCCTCAGTAATCTTCGCAAAGAATCCGCCCCGTCATGAAACGCGCGTCATTGCACCGGACCTTTTGTAGCGCAGGCGTCGTGGCCGAAGGCGAACGGCGATGCCTCCCCTGCCCGCCTCAACACCGAGCAAACATCCGCCGAACCGGCGACCGCGGTCCTGCGCTACTTTTCAATTCAACCCGGTTGCGCGCACGGCGCCACTTCCTTGTCAGGGGGAAATCAAATTCTGGCAGAATTCTGCAGACGAAGTAGCGGACGAGGTGAGGAGGTGGAACTCTTCAGTCCCATGTTTCCGCCTCGTTACCGCAGGCGGCTGCTAATTTTTAACCGCTTCTACGGGTTTACGATTTCATGCTCCAACGTACGGAGCATTTCATCGTACGGTTTGCAAAATTTTTCGAGCCCTTCATTTTCAAGCTGCAGCGACGCATCGTCGAGATCGATTCCCAGCTCAGCCAGCGCGTCGAGATCGCGTTGCGCCTGTTCGACCTCCTGTTCCAAACGCGCCTCCGGCTGGCCATGATCGCGATAGGCATCGAGCGTTTCCATCGGCATTGTGTTGACGGTGTTTGGCCCGATGAGCGCTTCAACATATTTCACATCGCTGTAATTCGGATTCTTTGTGCTGGTGCTCGCCCAGAGCAACCATTGCGAATCCACCCCGCGATGCGTCAACGTCGTCCAACGTTCCTGCGAAAAAATATTCTGAAATCTTTGATACGCCAAGCGCGCTGACGAAATCGCGATGCGCCCTTCCAACTCCCGCGCCCGCTCCGCTTTTGCACTGCCTTCTTTTGCGATTGCGGCAAGGCGCGGATCCAGCAACGCGTCCACGCGACTCAAAAAGAAACTCGCCACGGACCGCACGCGATCCACCGGTTCACCCATTTGAACCCGTTTCTCAATTCCCGCGATAAACGCTTGAGCAACTTCCTCGTATCGCGGTAATCCGAAAATCAAAGTGACGTTCACATTGATGCCCTCGCTCAAGAGCTGTGTGATCGCTGCTAAACCTTCTACTGTGGCCGGCACTTTGATGAAAACGTTCGGGCGATTCACCGCTTGCCAAAGTTGCCGCGCTTCTTGAACCGTTGCCGCCGCGTAATGCGCCAGATGCGGATTTACTTCGAGACTCACGTAGCCATGTTCGCCCCGCGTGCGATTATAGAGCGATCGAAATTCATCGGCGGCCATTTGCACATCGCGCACCGCTAACGCCTGAAAAACTTCCGCCACCGTTCGCCCCTGGCGTTTCAACTCCGAAATTTCCTCTTCGTAATCCGCTCCTTCGCCGATCGCTTTTTTGAAAATCGCAGGATTGGATGTCAGCCCGCGTAGTCCGTCTTGCTCGATCAACTCTCGCAATCGTCCGCTCGTCAACAGCGAACGATGAATGTCATCGAGCCAGACGGCCTGACCGAGTTCGCCGATTTTTTGCAGTGGATTCATGGTTTTGATTTTGATTGAGAAGATTCCGTCGCGCTTCGTGAAGCTAGCGCCGTTTGCATTTGTTTAATCTTCGCAACAATTGCATCGGCGGAAATTTCTTCGTACTCGCGCAATTCGTCGCCTTTGCCGCTACGCGGTCGCCGCCGCACCGCAAGCACACCGATCGGCACCGGTTGTTCCGCCAATGCGCTGAGCACCGCCTCCCCGAGACCGCCCGCGGCAAAATGATCTTCCACGGTGACTAACAACTTCGTCTGCCGCGCGGCTTTCTTCAGAGTTTCGCGGTCCAGTGGTTTGATGCAATACGCGTCAATCACGCGAATCGTCACGCCCTTGCGACGCAGCATTTCATGCGCTTCTAACGCCTCGAATACGGTTGTGCCTGCGGCGATCACAGTTGCCACGTCTTCATCGCTTTGACGTAAAACTTTGCAGCCGCCAATGGGAAATGTTTCGTCGGGCGCATAGATGATCGGCGTTTTCTGACGCAGCGTGCGCAGATAAACAATGCCGACATGGCGCGCTGCTTCTTCAACCAGTTTTTCCGTCGCCATCGCGTCGCAGGGATGCAGCACCACGCTGTCGAGTAACGTCCGAAACATTGCAATATCTTCCAATCCCATCTGCGACGGGCCGTCTTCGCCAATGGAAACTCCTGCGTGCGAGCCGACGAACTTGATGTTACCGCCGGAATATTGACACATGCGAATCTGATCAAACGCGCGCGTCAGAAAAGCGGCAAAGGTTGAGACGAATGGAATTTTTGCCCGTTGCGCCAATCCCAATGCGACGCCCACCATATTCTGTTCCGCGATATACATTTCGAAGAATCGTTCCGCATGTTCCTGCTTCAATTCCTCGGCTTTCGTGGAATTACTGACCTCGCCATCGAGACTGACGATTTGAGGAAATTGTGGATAAAGTCGTCGCAACGCATTGCCGTAAGCCGCGCGAGTAGCGACTTCTTTGGAAGGATCGTAATCAAACGGAGCAGCGTTCTGTGGTTCTGGTCGCTCTGGTTTCCATTCGCCTCCCGGGGTCGCGATCGTCCCGCGCACCGATTTGTCCACCTCGCCGAGTTCCAGCAACGCTCGCGCGCACTGTTCTTCGTTTAACGCTTTGCCGTGCCAATCCTCGCGATTCTCCACCTCGCGCACGCCTTTGCCTTTGATGGTTTTCGCAATAATCATCGTTGGCCGACCGGAAATTTCCCGCGCCCGTTCGTACGCCGACACGATTTCCGGAAATGAATGGCCATCGACTGGAATCGTTTCCCAACCGAACGCGCTGATTCGTTTGCGATACGCCTCAAGGTCGTGGCCCAGCATGGTTGCACCGCGTTGCCCGAGACGATTTACATCCAGGATACCGACCAGATTATCGAGTCCGTAATGACTCGCGATCTCCATCGCTTCCCATTGCGAACCTTCAGCAAGTTCGCTGTCGCCCACCAAAACATAAGTGCGATACGGAAGCTTATCGAGATACTTGGCGTTTAGAGCCATTCCCACGCCGATGGAAAGCCCTTGGCCGAGCGAACCGGTCGCCGCTTCAACAAATTCGAACGCAGGCGTGGGATGACCTTCCAACGCGCTACCAAATTGCCGATACGATAAAAGGTCGTCTTCCTCCAATTGTCCGGCTGCCGCCCAAAGTGCGTAGAATAACGGAGACGCATGGCCTTTGGAAAAAATCAAACGATCGTTGTTCGGATGACGCGGCTCGTTGACGTCGTAACGAAACGTTCCGCCAAACAGAAGTCCGGTCATCAAATCCGTAGCCGACAACGCCGAAGTCGGATGCCCCGAGCCCGCGCGAGTAGTTGCGACTAAAATGTAATAGCGAATCAACCGCGCGATCGCCGGCAGTTGGCGTGCAAGGTCTGGCGAGGGGGAATGTTTTTCCGCGACGGTTCTCGGTTCGGCAATTCGGCTCATGTGACGGCGACGTTGAATTCGCAACCGCCTTCACGGCGATCGCCCAGGTTCGAACTAACGAATCGTCGCAGTTTAGCCTTGGAAACCGCCGCTGAACTATGGGTAAGACAACCCTTTTCTCCAGCGGAATTTCCGTAAACCCCTTCCTCACTTCACGCAGCAAAGCACCAATGTTACCTGTCGTTGCTGCGATTTCAGTCGCTCGATTTTTTCCAATTCATCAGATGACCGGCAGCTCCGGCCGACCGGCGGGCAGTAATTAGGAATTGCGACGCGGAAAAATCCTGCAATGATGTGCGCCCTGTCGGAGCGTAGCTCAGCCTGGCTAGAGCACTTGCTTTGGGAGCAAGACGTCGCAGGTTCGAATCCTGTCGCTCCGACCATTTCTTTTTCTTCATAAACCGAAGCCAATTTTTCGCGGTCTTTAAATTCTCAGTCACACGTTCAAATGCCCCACATGCTCATGTTTTTTCTCGTGGCATCAGCACTGCTGAAATAACAGGTGCTTGGGGCGGCGATTGGTTGGTCGCTCATGGCCTTCCGAAGACGATTCGGAAGAGAGCCCCGGCAAATGCGTTGGTAAATGGGTGGTTGGCAATAACGGCGACGGATGATTGGTTGCATCCGTCGCCGTTTCCATTTCTTCGCGAGCCTTTTTTCCGACTCAAATTCATTGGCGAATTACACCCCCACTGTTCAAATTCGCTCAGCAGTTTTCCAATCACCGGAGTCTTCGTCAGTCCCACGCAAAAAATTTTCTTTGCCGCTGAAATCAAGCATTTCGCCGCAATCATGAATTGCATTCACGCGTCGTGGCATTGCCGCTGCTTGGAGGCGCGGCAGCCAGACCAGTGGTGCGAACTGCTGTTAGAAAAAATGAGGGCGTACTGGCCGCCGTTCCGCCCGAATCAAACTCAAACCGACATCTCAATGAAGAAAATCGAAGCCATCATCAAACCCTTCAAGCTCGAGGAGGTCAAAGACGCCCTCGGCGAAATCGGGATCGAAGGCATGACCGTCACCGAAGTCAAAGGCTTCGGCCGGCAAAAAGGTCACACGGAAATCTATCGCGGCAGCGAATACACCGTGGACTTCCTTCCCAAAATCAAACTCGAACTCGTCCTCGCAGATAAGCAGGTGGACGCCGCCGTGACGACGATCGTCAAAGCGGCCAAGACCGGCAAGATCGGCGACGGTAAAGTCTTCGTTTATCCCGTCGAACAAGCGATCCGCATCCGCACTGATGAGAAAGGCGAAGCTGCGGTTTAATTTTCGAACCACAACCCTATTCAAAAATGAAAAAACTACTTCAAATTCTTTGCACTACTGCCCTGCTCGCCGGCGCAGCCGCCCTCCCGGCGATTGCGCAAGAACCGGCTGCAACCGCAACTGCGGTTGTGGAAGCCGCCGCCGCTGCCGCTGAAGAAGCTCCGACGTTGAACTCAGGCGACACCGCCTGGTTGATCACCGCCACCGCGCTGGTGTTGTTCATGACCTTGCCCGGTCTGGCGCTATTCTATGGCGGTCTGGTCCGCGCGAAGAATGTGCTGACGATTCTGGTTCAGTGCTTCGCGTTGGCGGGCATCATGACGATTCTCTGGGTCACCTTCGGTTACAGCCTCGCGTTCAAAATGCCCGATGGCATTGAAGCCGGAAAAGCCGGCATTCACACCTTCATCGGCACGGGCAGCGCGTTGTTTCTGAAGGGACTGACCGTGGACAGCCTGAGCGGCTCGATTCCTGAGACGGTCTTCGTCACGTTCCAGATGACGTTCGCCATCATCACGCCGGCACTGATCATCGGCGCTTTCGCAGAACGCATGAAGTTCTCCGCGATGCTCATCTTCTCGATCATCTGGTTCGTGCTCTCCTACCTGCCCGTCTGCCACATGGCATGGGGCGGTGATGGTGCATTGTTCTGGGATTGGGGTGCGTTGGATTTCGCGGGCGGCACGGTGGTACACATCAACGCCGGTATTGCCGGATTGGTAGCCTGTATCATGATCGGCAAACGCAAAGGTTTCGGCAAAGAACCGCTCCCGCCGC
>CALAYC010000089.1 GCA_937894935.1 uncultured Verrucomicrobiota bacterium | reverse complement strand
TGCGGAGGTAAGTGTGATTCCGCACGATGCGGAGGCGTTTGCGCGGGCGATTTACGCAGAGCTGCATCGTTGTGACGAAGCAGGCACGGATTTGATTATTGTTGAGAATTTACCCATTGGAACTGAATGGCGCGCGATTGCCGATCGTCTGAATCGAGCCGCAGCAGATTGACGAAATGAAGGAACTTACTCAAACTTGGCCGACCATGAGATTGTGGATTCTGGCGGTATTTTTACTGCTCCCTTTGCGACCCATGCTTGCCGACGACCCCGTCGAAGCAAGTGTGCGCGCACAAATGCAAGCCCGACTGACCGAACGCGAAGTCGCGTTGTCGCTGGAGGATTGCATCAAAATCGCGCTGGAGAACAACCTCGATGTGCAAATCCGCCGACTGGATCCCGAACTGGCGCACTTCTCCTTGCACGCAGCGTACGCTCCCTATGATCCGGCGTTCAGCTTGTCCGGCACGCACAGCTATCAATTGTCGCCCGGTGGATTGGACGATCAGAACCGCGCCTTTTCGGGAACGGAAACGGAAGTGGACACGATCAACGGCGGCCTGAGCGGATTGCTGCCGTGGGGTACACGCTACTCGTTTGGCGCGAATCTCAGCGATCGCTATGGCACTTCGCCGGGCGCGCTCATTGATTTCAACAATTTCACACTGAACACCAACGTCATTTACGATATCTACACCGGCACGCCGTCCGGTTTTCTGGTCAGCACCAATTACAACACGATCCCGACGCGGAATCCGTTTGAGAGCGCTTCGGCGAATGTGGGCTTCTTCGAATTGCGTCAGCCGTTATTGAAGAATTTCTGGATCGATAACACGCGACTGCAGATTTTTCTGAATCGCAAAAACCTCGAAAACTCAGAACTGGCATTGCGTCGGCAGATCATCAATACGATTACCGACGTGGAGCAAGCGTACTTCAATCTCATCTACACTGAAGAAACAGTGAAAGTGCAGGAGAAGGCGCTGGAACTGGCGGAACGGTTGGTCAGTGAAAATCGCCGCCGCGTGGAAGTCGGCGCCCTCGCACCGCTCGACGAACGTCAGGCCGAATCGCAAGCCGCGGCAAGTCGTGCGGATTTACTGGCGGCCAAGGCGAATCGCGACACGCAGGAGCGGGTGTTGAAGAGCCTGCTGAGCGATGATTATGAAAGCTGGAATCGCACACGCATTCGCCCGACGGGCACATTGATGGCGATTCCGCAGCATTTCGATTTGCAGGAAAGCTGGCGCACCGGTGTCAGCATGCGACCGGATTTATTACAAGCGCGCATCGAAGTGGAAAAGCAAACCCGCATTGTGCGTTATCAACGCAATCAGAAGTTTCCGCAGTTGGATGTCGTCGGCGATATCGGTTATCTAGGGTCGGACGACGAATTCAGCTCGGCATTTCGGCAGGTGCGCCGGACGGACAATTCCTATTACTCGTACGGCGTGCAGTTTACGATGCCCATCGGCAACGTGGCGGCGCGGAACAACCTGAAGATTGCGAAGGTGACGCAGGAACAATTGGAATTGCAATTGAAGCAACTCGAGCAATCCGTGCTCATCTCGATTGAGAACACCATCGCCAATGCGCGCACCAGCCTTGAGCGCGTGGAAGCCACGCGACAGGCACGAGCCTACGCGGAAGAAGCGTTACGCGCCGAGGAAACCAAATTGGAAAAAGGCAAGAGCACGAGCTTCGTGGTATTGCAATTGCAACGGGATTTGACCGCCGCACGCTCAGCGGAAATCCGCGCGCTGGCAGATTACAACATTGCTCTCGCCCAATTGGCGGAAAGCGAAGGCAGCACATTGATCCGGCGCGGGATCGATTTGAAAGTGCGATAACGGGAGCACCGAGTAATCGAAAACCGAGGCGTAAACGCCTCGGTTTTTTGTCATTTTAAGGGCAATCCCCTGCGCTTTATTTTCTTTCTTGGTCATTCATCTGACTGCTCACCGCACATTCATGTGTCCCGAACAGTGTTGCCTCGCGAACGGAAATCCGGTTTTGTCTCCGCGATGAAGTTGACTTTCTGGCGAGAACAGTTGCAACTCGCCAACACTTGGACCATCGCGCGCGGCAGCACCAACCTCTTTCAGGTCGCCATGGTGGAATTGCGTGGACCGGACGGCCTGGTCGGAATCGGAGAAGCTTCCCCCATCAGTCGCTATCACGAATCGCCCGCCACGGTGGAAAAATTTTTCCAATCAGTAGATGCCACGCGGCTTTCATTCGATGACGTCCCCGGCAGCATGGCGTATCTCAACGCGCTCGCTCCCGGCAACATGTCGGCGAAATGTGCGCTGAACATCGCGTTGCTCGACGGCGCAGGCAAACGCGCGAACAAAGCGATTTATGATCTGCTCGGCCTGAAATTCCGCGAAAATCATCATGTCACTTCGTTCAGCATCGGCATTGATACGCCCGAGGTAATCCGGAAAAAAGTCCAGCAGGCGGAAGAATTCCCTGTGTTGAAGTTGAAGGTCGGCGTACCGGGCGAACGCGAGATCATGGCCGCCTTGCGGGAAGTCGCGCCGAAGAAACCGATTCGGGTGGACGCCAACGAAGGTTGGAAAACCAAGGAGGAAGCACTGGAGCGACTCGAATGGCTCGCGCAGGACCCGCTGATTCAATTTGTCGAACAACGGATGCCGCAAGCCACGCCCGTTAAAGATTTGAAATGGTTGAAAGAACGTTCGCCGCTGCCGTTACTGGCGGATGAATCGTATCACACCGCAACGGATCTGAAGCATTGCGCCGAATGTTTCCACGGCGTGAATGTAAAGCTGGTGAAAACCGGCGGCGTGAGCGCAGGTTTCGCGGCTTTGAAAGCAGCGCGCGATGCCGGCCTGAAAACCATGATCGGGTGCATGATTGAAACGAGCGTTTTAATCAGTGCTGCCGCGCATCTCGCGGAATTATGCGATTTCCTCGACGTGGACGGAAACATTCTGACGACTAACGATCCGTATGCTGGCGTAACGTCCAAAGGCGGGATTCTGTCCTTCCAAAATGCCGTCGCAAAGACCGGTCTCCGCGTCACGCGCATCGCTGCGCCACCGACAGAAACGTCAGCGCCTTCCTTGGCAACCGAGAACGTCTAAGCGCATCCCTGCGACCGTTCCGCTCGCGCTCTGAGGCTGAAACTCAGTGTTGGCTATCGCTTCGCACGCATTTACCCTGCGCCACGATGAGCATTCTGGATGAACTCAATTGGCGCGGTTTGATTGCCGATTGCACGGATACCGCGGCATTGAATGAAAAACTGAAGACGCCGACGACGCTTTATTGTGGCTTCGATCCCACGGCGGATTCGTTGCACGTCGGTCATCTCGTGCCGCTACTCGCGTTACGACGATTCCAGAATTTCGGCCATCATCCCATCGCCGTCGCAGGCGGAGCGACCGGCAGCATCGGCGATCCCAGCGGCAAAAGCGCCGAACGTTCGTTGCTCACCAAGGAACAGATCAAGGCCAACGTCGAAGCCGTTCGCCCACAACTCGCGCGCTTGCTCGATTTCGAAATCAAACAGAATCCCGCTCGCCTCGTGGACAATGCCGATTGGACGGCAGGCATCAGCTATCTCGATTTTCTGCGCGACGTGGGAAAACACTTTTCCGTCAACCAGATGGTCGCCAAGGAATCCGTCCGGGCGCGCATGGAAGATCGCGAGGTTGGCATCAGTTACACGGAATTCAGTTACATGCTGCTGCAGGCATTTGATTTTTACGTGCTCGCGCGCGATTACGGTTGCGAATTGCAAATCGGCGGCAGCGATCAATGGGGCAACATCACAGCCGGCATCGATTTGCTGCGGAAAAAACTCGGTAAACAAGGCTACGGCCTGACGTTGCCGCTCATCACGAAGTCCGATGGCACAAAATTCGGCAAAACTGCCGGCGGGGCGGTCTGGCTCGATCCGAAGAAGACCAGCGTTTACAAGTTTTACCAGTTCTGGATCAACACGGATGACCGCGACGTCATTCGTTACCTGAAATTCTTCACGTTCCTGTCGAAGGAAGAGGTTGAGCAACTGGAGAAGCAACACACTGAAAACCCCGGCGCGCGGGTTGCGCACAAAGCTTTGGCCAAATCAGTCACCGATCTGATTCACGGTGAAACCGCCACGCAGGAAGCCATCCGTGCGAGTGAGATTCTGTTCGGCGGCACACTTGAGGGCATTGCGGAATCCACGTTCAACGAAATTGTCGGCGAAGTTCCGACGAAGGGAATTGAAAAAGCAAAACTCGATGGCGCGGGCTTACCGCTGGTGGAACTGCTTGTTCATGCGGGATTGAGCCAGTCGAAAGGTCAGGCGCGAAAAGATATCGAAGGCGGCGGCGTGAATATCAACAACGTTCGCGAAACCAACATCGCTCGCGCAGTAACCGCGAATGACCTGCTGTTCGGCAAACATCTGCTGTTGCGGAAAGGGAAAAAGAATTACGTGGTGGTGACGGTCACGGCATAACGCGACTGTCCTCCAATTCCCAATCATTCCGTCCGTCCGGATGACAATGGCAATGCGCGGCGAAAAAACCGCCGCGATGTTGCCAGAACCACGGCCAGATTCGCTCGCGATCGGTTTGCGGAATGCGCAATTGATCCAGTTGCGCCCGCGTGAAAAATGCGAAACGCCCTTCCTTCATCGGCGGCGGGAGCATTTTCAGTCGCGGCTTCAGTTCAAACAAAAACATGAGCCAATGCGTTTGGCCCTGGAAACCGTGTTCGCTGACCATGCCGGTGAGATGAAAGTCTTTCGGCGTGAAGTTCAGGCCGAGTTCTTCGGACGCCTCGCGCGCGGCACAGGCGTAAGGCGATTCACCATCATCCATGTGCAATTTGCCACCGCACGGACTCCAGAAACCGCGATTCGGCTCCTGCGCACGTTCGAGCAACAACACTTCGTCCCGCTCATTAAAACAATAGAGCAGCGTGGC
>CALAYC010000088.1 GCA_937894935.1 uncultured Verrucomicrobiota bacterium | reverse complement strand
GATGTAAATACAATGTACAGACTTTTCTTACAAAAAGTTAAGTACAGGCTCTAGGTGGCACGACATACACGGGGTGTGACGCAGGTTTGCCTGAATGCAAGGATACTGATTCGAGCAGTTGTGATTACAGTGGAAACATTGTCCATATTAACTGTAGTGGAGGAACCGGAGTCACAGCTCTGCAGTGCGCGACCTTCGGGAGTAATTGTGGCGGTTGAGGAGTGGATCCCCATTTCAAAGGTGGACAAGGGACGGAGGAACTGCCAAAGGGAATCCGTCTTGTCCACCAACACATTGATGTAGATGGCCTTGCAATCGGATAACGACATGGTCTTATTCTGCTTGGATCCTGATTGGGAGTGCTGATGCAAAACTGGATTATGGTTAAGGGGGCATCCATGAAAAAATGACTCGTTCCTCCGGGAACATGGATTTAGTTGAATTTAATTATGTCTGACATAGTAGCGACTAACCCTGGGTTCAAAGTTTTCCGTCGAAGCATCGGTTCACTAACTCGGAGGTTTTCTCTCACTGCCGGAGTGGTACTTATAGTCACTGGAATCGCCAAGATTTGGACCGGGCTTGGCGACTCCAAATTCCTAACGTTAGTTGATCCCGTCGTCGGCATCAAGTTTGGGCAGTTAATGCTGTTGGTTGGGGTGGCGGAGATTGCAATTGCTGGTGTTTGTTTCTTCAGCAAGCGACAATCGCTGGCGCTCGGGTTGGTGGCTTGGATGAGCACCAACTTTGTGGTCTATCGCTTCGCATTGTGGTGGATGAACTGGAAGAAGCCGTGTAGTTGCCTTGGCAATCTCACTGATGCTCTCGGCATTTCACCGCAAACGGCAGATTACATCATGAAGGCGCTGCTGGCGTATCTGCTGATTGGCAGCTATGGGCTGCTGATTTGGCAGTGGCGGAGGAATAGGCAGTCGCCCCGAGATGGGATCGACACCTCACCCTCAATCCCTCTCCCCGTTCGAGGCGGAGAGGGAGGTTGAGAGTTGAGCCGCCTGCGCCTCGCCTTGGCGCAACCACTGGTTGAGAGTTGAGTGGGATCAAATCGGAAATTCACTCGCCGGAGGATCATGCTAAGTGACTCCGGCGAGATTGTGTTTGGCGTGTATACTTTGGTGGAAGGGAACTTGTTTTACGCGAATTGCGCTAATTTTCACGAATTGGATTTTCAATTCGTGTGAATTCGCGAAATTCGTGTCAAAGTCTTTGCCTTGTTCCGACTGCTTGATGTCCGTCCGCTGTTATAGAATGGATAAAATTGCGTTCATCCGGTCTAAGCTGGACTCGGAGGTCGGGTCCGTGCCGAATCGGCGTTCGGTGCTCCGGGGTTTCACGTTGATTGAACTGTTGGTGGTGATTGCCATCATCGGGATTTTGGCGGCGTTGTTGTTGCCGGTGTTGTCGCGGGCCAGGATGAAGGGATTCGGCGCGGTGTGTCTGAACAATCAGAAACAACTGGCGCTGGCGTGGCATTTGTATGCGGATGATAATGACGGCCGCATGGTCAACTTCAGCACGTTTCAACGCTCCGGGCCGTTGAGCGCTACCAACACTCCATGGCGGACAGGTGGGTTCAGCAAGCAATTGGTTGTGACAGTGCCGCCGGGTTTATCGCCGGAAAAGGTTTGGGCATATCAGATTGAAATGGGGTTCAAGCAGCCCACACCGGACATTGCCGGGCCGTTGTTCAAGTATGCGCCGAATGTGGCGGTGATCCGGTGTCCGGGGGATATTCGGTTGCGGCTGCCCTACGGGCAGGGCTATGCGTGTGATTCTTATTCCGGCGTGGCGTTGTTGAATGGGGAAGCGGATGGATTTACGAAGCAGGCGGAGGTGTTGTCGCCGAGTCAGCGGTTTCTTTGGGTGGAAGGGGCGGATATGCGCGGGGAGAATATCGGGTCGTGGGTGCTGGATCACTACGGGACGGCGGCGGCAGATTTCTCGGATACGCGGTTTGGGGATTCGCCGGCGGCCTTTCATGTGAATGCGAGCACGTTCAGTTTTGTGGATGGCCACGCGGAATCCCGGCGCTGGCTGGATGCGGCGACGGTGACGTATGCCAACAGCCGGACGATTGACAAGGATACGGGTGGTGATAACACCAAGGCGCTGGCGCAGGTGGCGAGCAAACGGGATTTGCAGTGGATTGGCCGTCATTATCCGGGCCCGCAGAATCCGTGAAAGAAGGGAGGATGTTTTTTGTGAGTAAGCCAAAAGAGAATGTGGTGACGCTCGCCCCGCACCCCGGCCCCTCTCCCCGAGGAGAGGGGGAATCATTCACTGCGTCTCCTGAAAACGAGCGGCTGCATGGGTCACCCCCTCACCCAGAAAGAGGAGATGACGACAGCGCGATCTTTTTTCCTGCAAGCCTTGGGCGCTTTCCCCATTTTCGCACTCAACCTCAGTGACGAGAAATCGTGAAGACATTCTGGTTTAAGCGATGGGAGCGACTGAGTAACTGGCAACGAAGGGTGCCGGTGGGATGGCAAGTGACGGCGTTGGTGGTATTGCTGGTGGGCGGGCGCTATGCTTGGGTGGTGGCGCATCGCCCGGCGCATCGGATGGAACTGGCGGACGCGTATTCGATCAACCTCTTCTACGGAGCGCCGCAGCCGGACAGCACGGGGAAGCGATTCACGTATGTCAGCACGGCGGAACAAGGTTTCGCAGTGTTCCTAGTAGATACCGCGACGGGAAAAAAGAAAAGTGTGCAGGAGCAGAATGCGTTGGGGCCGTGGGGTAGTTTTTCGGATCTGAAAGCGTGGCCGTGGTCGCCGGATGATGCGCTGTTTGTGTATTCCGCAAGCAATCATTTCCATTTGTGCGCAGCGGAGACGGGACGAGTGACCAGTGAGGTTTATGTGCCGGTGGAGATCGCGGCTTTGACCTGGGTGAATCCGCAAGAATTTGTGTGCATTGGACGGGACGATGCGCTGTATCGCATTGCGAAAACGCCGGCTGGCAGTTGGCGATTGGGTGAGGTGGTGCATTCGGTGCGGGTTTTCGCGAGTTCCCAAAATGACCCGCGGGAAGGCGCGGCCAAGGCGTTTGATGGGTTGCCCGCGTCCAAATGGTATAACAACAATCGGCGCGGGCCGTGGTGGCTTCAGTACCAGTTCCCCAGTGGCGAACCGCAGGCGGTGGAGCAGTATCGGATTACAAGTGCCAACGATGCTCCGGAGCGCGATCCCAAGGATTGGGAATTGCAAGGTTCGAATGACGGGCGGACGTGGGTCACCCTGGATGCTCGTGTGGGAGAGGTGTTTTCGGAGCGGTTTCAAACGAAAACCTATTGGTTGCGCAACAAGGAGAAGTTCCAGAGTTATCGCCTCTGGATTACGAAG
>CALAYC010000087.1 GCA_937894935.1 uncultured Verrucomicrobiota bacterium | reverse complement strand
ACCTTCCATACCATTATCATAAAAGTTAGGAGGAGACTCAAGACTGACATCATTCGGCACAAAACGCTCATCAATCAGACTCTGCTCCAACACCGGATGACGGCCATCAGTGATTTGCAATAAACCTTCATCGCTGACCGTCGGGCGACAATAATCATGCAGTCGCGCGATTTCAGCAAAAGAGGCTAGTACGTCGAGTTGCGCGAGAGCGGTTGCGGTTTGCTGAATGGTGGCGAGTTGGCCGAGCACCTGTTCGCGGAGACGTTGAAAGAGTTCGTATTCCAACTTCACGCTACGTTCTTCTGCGCCGAGGATTTTGCCTTCCATTTCCTTCAACTCAGGCGTGATGAAACGCTCGCCGTTTGCAACCGTTTGCTTACGGATGTAATGCGGCGGAACTTTGTCGAGATTCGACTTGGTGACTTCGATGTAATAGCCGAAGACCGAATTGAAACGCACTTTGAGCGACGTGATGCCGGTGCGTTCGATTTCGTCCTGCTGCAACTTGGCGAGCCAATCCTTGCCGCTGCGCTGAGCGTTGCGAAGTTCATCCAGTTCCGCGCTGAAACCGTCGCGAATCATGCCGCCTTCCTTCACCGCGAGTGGTGGCTCGTCCACGATAGCGCGACTGATCAATTCGACGAGGTCGGGTGAATCGGTGAGTTGCGCGGCGAGGTTCTCGAGCAAGCTGGTGGGGCGAGCGTCCTCGCGCGCCTCGGGGACTGTTTGCACTAATGCGTCGGCTCGCGGCGACGCTCGCCCCACCGAAGACAGCGTCTGCTTCAGCGCGGGAATTTGCTCCAGCGCCTGACGCAGCACGACGAGGTCGCGGGCGTTGCCGCTGCCGGTGCTGAGTCGGCTCAAAGTGCGTTCCAGATCGCGAACATTGCCGAGTTGGGTGCGAAAGGTGTCGAGCCCATGCCCATTTTCAATAAACGTAGCAACCGTTTCCTGGCGTTGGCGAATCGGTTCGACGGCGGCAAGCGGCTGCGAAAGCCAGTTACGCAAGAGCCGCGCGCCCATCGGCGTGACGGTTTTGTTCACCGCGCCATAGAGACACGCATTGCGCGGCGCATCGCGATGTTGCGGTTCGAGGATTTCCAGATGCCGCAACGTCGTGTAATCGAGCGCGAGGTAATCCGTGCGTTGATAGAACGAAAGGCGCGTGAGGTGTTTGACGTCGCGCCGGAGATTTTGCGTGAGATAATGCAACGCGCCGCCTGCCGCGCCGATCGCCATCGTGCGCTCTTTCAATCCGAAGCCATCCAGCGACGCGACTTTGAAATGGTCACGCACGGTGAACACAGCCGTTTGCGGAGCGAACGTCCAGTCATCGTACGCGCTGACCGTCCACCCGGAACTGCGCAACAAATCCCGCAACGAAGTCGCTTCCATCGGGTGCACAATCTCGGCCGGACGCAGGCGTTCGAGTTCCGTGAGCAACGCGGCTTCCGACTCAACTTCGGTCGTAAGAAAATCACCCGTCGTCAGGTCAATCAGCGCGAGACCGAAATTGCTGCCGCCGCCAACCACGGCGGCGAGAAAGTTATTTCGCTCCGCAACCAGCATCCGTTCATCGAAGTGTGTTCCCGGCGATAGAATTTGCGTGACCTGACGATTGACGAGTTTGCCAGGTTTAGCGTCCTCAGTCTGTTCGCAAATGGCGACCTTGCGACCAGCTTTGAGCAGACGGCTGATATAACCGTTCGCAGCGTGAAACGGCAGGCCGCACATGGGAACGCCGTTGCGGGCGGTAAGCGCCAGGTTGATCAACTGTGCGCCTTCCTTGGCGTCCTCAAAAAACATTTCATAGAAATCGCCGAGGCGAAAAAGCAACAGCGCGTCCTTGGGCAGTTCGCTTTTGATGCGGCGATACTGCGCCATCATGGGAGTGAGTTGCGCTTCAGACGACATGGGGCGGCAAATTACTGAGCAAGAGGGCGAACGTCGAAACGAAATTACTCACAGCCGCGACTGGAAGCCTCACGACTGTCGTGAGGAACGAGCTACTTCTTTTCAATCGCTGCAAATAAGCTTTCCAGACTGTTCAATGGCGTTTCAGTGCGCGGGTTCAGCAGTTGTTTCAGATAATCCACGGCTTCGGGAATGTTTCGAACTGATTTGGGCAACAACGCTCCCGCAGCGTTGGCATGTCCCCCGCCCTGCAATTTTTCTGCGACCTTAATCGCCTCGCCGTTGCGACTGCGAAAACTTGCAATCACATTCATACCGCGTCGGAACAACGTGACGAGCACGGGATATTTAGTTGCGCCACTTTCGAGCAGTTGATGCACGATTTGATTGCTGCTGCCGACCACGGTATCCACGTAGCCGACCGTGGCGCTGAGTTCGGTGATATGGCGCTTGCTCCATTCCACGCCAATCGGATCTTCAATTCGTCGCTTTACCTCCATGACCTGCAACAACGGATGATCGAGCAAGCGCTCAAGCTGTCCATCGATCAACGCGTGCAAATTCCAAAAGCTATAAATCTTCACCAGACTCGCGTAATCCCCTGCGACCGCGAACTGCGGATCATCTTCGAGAAATAAATCCGAAACGTTGTTCAGATGCACGAGCCGGTCGAGTTCCGGCGATTGCAGTCCGTACTGGCAACAGAGTTCGTAACACAATAACCCGGCGGATTTGGTGATATCGTGCACCAACGTCGCCTGCCGCGGCACCGCTTCCGTGACGTGATGATCCACGATGAGCCAATTGGGTTTGTCGAGGCGCGGTTCGAACGTGAGATCGGTGACCCACGCGGATTTTTCGCGTAATTCGCGTTTAATCCAGAAATTGTAGTGATACGCCTCCAGCGGCACGTCGGCGTTGAAAACTTTCTTGGCCAGACGCTGCAATAAAATGCCAGCCACGAAACCGTCTAAATCGCTTTCGTGGGTAATAATCACTTCCGGGCGTGGCAGCGCTATCATGCGCCCAAATTAGGATAACCGCGTCAGCGTGGCGAGCCGCGATTTCATCATTCGCTCTCGTTTGGTGAAAAATTTACCCTCGCAGCGAGCAGACATTCCCGCTTGCGACCAGCGACGCAGTTTGAAATAACGCCGCGGTGCAGATTCCGTTTTCAGTTTCTGATTCCGAACGTTTCGCCGCAGCGATCAAACGCTTCGATGAAGCGAATGCGCAGGATCCAAACGTGGAAATCATCGATGGGAAACCGCAGCCGCGTGAAGTTGTCTATGCGCAATGGCTCACCGATTGGGTGCTCAAACTGGCGCCCGACGCCAGTGAAGCTTTGCGGTTAGCAGCGCGCTGCCAGCATCTCCGGCGCTGGGAAATTCCGCGCCAATCTTATCCGATGGACAAAGCGGGTTATTTGAAATGGCGGGCGGATTTAAAAAAATTTCACGCGGAAAAATCCGGCGAGATTCTGCGCGCGGTCGGTTACGACGAAGCCATGGTGCAACGTGTACAGGAATTGAATCTCAAAAAGAATCATCCGAAAGACCCGGAAGTTTGCGTGCTCGAAGATGCATTGTGCCTGGTGTTTCTCGAACGACAATTTGCGCCGCTCGCCGCGAAGTCGGACGACGAAAAAATGATTAACGCATTACAAAAGTCGTGGAAGAAAATGACACCAGCCGCCCAAGCCGAAGCGCTGAAATTAAATTACGGCCCACGCGAAAAATCACTGATCGATCGCGCCCTCAACTCTTGAACACCCATGGAATTCCAGGAATTGAATCACGTTGCCCTGCTCGTCTCCGATTTACATCGCAGTTGTGAGTTTTATCTGCGCGTTTTAAAGCTGCAGCCCATGCCGCGACCGGCCTTTGATTTTCCGGGCGCATGGTTTCGACTCGGCAAGCAACAGGAATTACATTTAATCGGTGGAAGCACCACAGCTCCCGTTTCAGGAAGTCGCAGCAATCATTTCGCTCTGCTCACTCACGATATCGACGACTGGGAGAAACATTTAACCTCCGTGGCTGCGGATTATCGCCCGAAGAAACGTCGTCCCGACGGCGCCTGGCAGATTTTTCTGCGCGACCCGGATGGCCACGTAATAGAACTGTGCTCACCACCGGGTAAAGCGGACGGAAAGTAATCCGGATTTCCGAGAGGAATTGATTTAGAAAAAGAAAAATGGCGGAGAGAGAGGGATTCGAACCCTCGTTACGGCTTTTGACCGTAAACCGGTTTAGCAAACCAGCGCCTTCAGCCACTCGGCCATCTCTCCACCGCTGCCCGAAGCATCTGGAATTTACCGCAGTCCGGTCAAGCCGAAAGGCTGGATTCTGCGACAGAATTTCTTTCCGGCCCGGTTCTCCAATTCGGTGCAGAAACAGAAGCCAACGCCCCCTCAAACCCTGAGGCGCAACCTCCAAGAGCAGACGCCGATCACCGATAGCAGCGCCTCGATTCGCAGCGCCGGTGCTTGCGCTGCCGGCGCCGACCGCACTTCAGAGCGCGCCATTAAATCATTTCTTCCGTCGCTGCCCAGCGCACGGCGTAGCGCATCAATTCCGGCAGGCTGTGCAATTGCAGCTTCTCTTTGATATGCAAGCGGTGCGAGTCCACGGTCTTGGGACTCAGGTGCAATCGCTTGCCGATTTCAGCAGTGGGCAACCCCTGGCCCAGCAATTGGAAAACTTCAAATTCGCGTTCGGTCAATTGCCCCACCGTGCTGCTGTCGGAATCTTTTCGCCGCCCGGCAAAAGCATCCACGATTTTTCGCGACACGCCTTCGCTCACATAGGTCGCGCCATCAAGCACGCGACGGATTGCCTGCAACAGTTTATCGCCGCCCTCGCTTTTCATGATGTAACCGTGGCCACCGGCGCGCAGGACCCGTTCGGCGTATAAACTTTCATCATGCATGGACAACGCCAACACGTACGTATTCGGCGCCCAGAGTCGAATATCTTTCACCAACATCAAACCACTACGACGCGGCAGCGTGATGTCCACCAGCACAATGTCCGGTTTGGCCGCTTTGATCGTGTCCAATCCTTGAATCGCGTTATCCGACTCGCCGCATACTCGCAGGTCAGGCTCATTGTTGATCAGTTGAGTCAATCCCCGGCGGGTAATCGGGTGATCATCGACGATGAACACCTGCCGCCGACTCACTGCGGTTGTCGCTTGTCCTTTGGTAGTTTTCATTGGTTTTTAGGCTGATTTTTGGTTCATCAAAGCATTGCTGACTGAGCAGATTACCGTGGTGCCGCCGGTCGAATTCCGTTGAAACTCCAACGTGCCACTGATTACGCCCGCACGGTATTGCATCACGCGCAATCCCATTCCGCGAGCATTATCGAAACTCTTTCGTGACAGACCGCTGCCATTGTCCCGCACGGCCAGAACCACCATCTGCTGACGCGGCGTCAGACTGATTTCCACGCGCGTGGCTTTGCCATGCTTAACCGCATTAGTCACCGCTTCTTGCGCAATTCGATAAAGATGAATTCCCAACCCGGGATCTTTGAATTCCACCGGTTTCAGACAACGGAACCGACAGGCGATGCGGAACATGGTCTTGGTCCGTTCGGTCAACTGTTTCAAAGCGCCGGTCAAACCGTCCGCTTCCAATTCCGTCGGCGACAATCCATGCGCCAATTCGCGCGTGTGTGTAATCGCCTGTCGGATCATGCGCGCAATTTCACGCGCGCGACTCACTTCCCGCCCCGACGTCGAAGCCAATTGCCCGGCCAATGTCTGACTCAAAAATTCGATCCCCGTCAGTTGCTGACACAAATCATCGTGCAAATCCTGTCCTAGCCGTTGCCGTTCCTGTTCCGCGACGCTTAAAATTTCCCGTTCCAATTCGACGCGACGCGAGATGTCCCGGATAAACCAGCGCGAATAAATCATGCGGCCGTGCTCCCAGAAACCATTCGCATCAATCAATACATGCCGCACACCGCCGTCCA
>CALAYC010000086.1 GCA_937894935.1 uncultured Verrucomicrobiota bacterium | reverse complement strand
CTCGTCGATGGCCAGATTCAATGAGCCAGGCTTACTGGGAAAATCTTTATCAGGCCCGTGACATGCGTTGGGAAAAGGGTGCGCCGTCGCCGGGGCTGGTGGATTTTCTGGCGACGCATCGTGAGTTGCCGGGCGAAACGGTCTGTGTTCCCGGTGGCGGCACGGGACACGATGCCGGTGCTTGGGCGCGGGCAGGCTTTCGCGTGTATGGCTACGACATCGCGCCGAGCGCAGTGCGGCTGAGTCGCGAACGGGCGGCAAGGGAGAGATGGCACGGAGAATTTCGCGTGGCGGATTTTTTGCGCGACGAACCGCCGTTTCAGTTCAATTGGATTTTTGAGCATACGTTGTTCTGCGCGATTCAACCGAAGGAACGGCCACTTTATGTTGCCGCGGTGCGTCGCTGGTTGAAACCGGGTGGGCATTATCTGGCGGTGAATTATCTGATTCCCGATACCGATGGACCACCGTTCGGCACGACGCGCGATGAGATTCTGGAACGATTCTCGCCGCATTTTGAATTACTGGAAGACTGGGTGCCGCGGTCGTATCCGAATCGCACCGGATTGGAACGCATGTTCTGGTGGCGAAAGCCGGCGGCGTAAAAGTCGGGCTGGCCACGTGTGAATAACTTTCCTGACGAACCGGTTGCAAAATCCGTCGCAAAATGAATAGGTTGCAAGTGCTTGAGCGGGTTTTTCAAACAACCAGCCCCAACTGGCGGTCGAATTTCTCAATCCCCGGTTTGATTTCCAGATATTCATGATGAACCAAATGCGATGCAGATTTATCTGCGGGATGCTGACGTTGATTGTTCTGGCGGCAGCAGTGGCGGGTTGCGCGCGCTTCAGATCACGCGTGCCGGCGGACCCCGCCACGGTAGCGGTGGCGGCAGGATCGTTGCGATTGGCGAAGACCGTGCCGCCGGAGGTGACGTTAGGAAGCAATTATCTTTCGGAGCTGACGCTGACGGTTCGCGCGGACACCACAAATGTTGTCGTGCGCGATGAATTGCCGGAAAACGTAGTTTATCTGCGGAGCGAACCACCCGCTACGGTCGAGGGACAACGATTGCTATGGAATTTTGGCAACCTGACCGCCGGACAAGTGATGAAGGCGCAGGTGTGGTTGCAGGCGAATCGGGAAGGTGTGGCGGCGAGTTGTGCGACGGTGAACACCACGCCGCAGGGGCGTGTTTGCGCCGAAACGGTGATTGGTCGGGCGGAACTGGCTCTGGAAACGCGTGGACCGGCCACGGCCTTGTTGGGCGAGGAAGTCGTGTATGAACTTGTCATTCGTAATCCCGGCTCTGCAACTGCGCGAGGCGTGGTGGCAACGGTAGCTGTTCCGGCTGGATTCACGCACAGCAGCGGTAAACAGTCGCTCCGCTATGAACTGCGCGATTTAGTGCCGGGTCGCAGTGAAGTTGTTTCCGTGGCGTTTCGAGCCAATCAACGCGGCAAAATCTGTGTCGTTGCGAACGTTTCCAGCACCAACGCTCCGGCCGGGAGTGCGGAGGCTTGCACGGTAGTTCTCGTGCCGGCGCTGCAACTCGATATGAATGGGACGAAAGAGCAGATTCTCGGTCGCAATGCCGATTACGAAATCGTGGTGAGCAACACGGGCGACACGGTTTTGCGGGAAGTGATCATTACCGACACTGTGCCGCCGGAGACGACGATTGTAGCCGCGCCGGGTGCGTTGCTGGAAAAAAACAAAGCCACGTGGGTTATCACCAATCTGGTCCCGGGGACGAAAATTACTCAGACGCTTAAGCTCACATCGAAGTTGCCAGGGACGCATTGTGCTACGACAACAGTAACCGCGGGACGACTGAGCGATAGCACGAAAGCATGTACGTTCTGGCGCGGCATTCCTGCCGTTGGCATTCAAGTGAGCGAAGAGCCTGACCCGATTCAAATCGGTGAGAGCACCGCGTATCACGTCAAAGTGATTAATCAGGGTTTTGCTGATCTGACGAATGTGAAAGTGGACGTCGCGTTTACGGGTGAAGTTGCGCCCACCGCGGCAGTGGAAGGAACTGTGACCGGTCAGAAAGTAACCTTTCCTGTCATCGCCGGAATCAAAGCGAAGCAATCGGTGACATTGACCATCAGTGTGAAGGGAGTTCGCCCCGGCGATGCCCGCAGCCGAGTGGTGTTAACCTGCGATCAACTCAAGACTCCGGTGCAAGTGGAAGAAAGCACGACGGTCTATTGAAACGGTAATCCGGGGCTGGGGTGGGCTGCGTTGAAACGCTTGCCAGCCGATGAATTCCCGGCTAAGTCTTGCCGGCTAACGGCGTCAATATTATGAAAACACATCAATGGAAATTCTTCACTGCAGGCGGATTTCATCAGGTCAAACTCGATACCGGCGCCGATCTGATGAACCTCGACCAGCTCGATCAAAAACTGTGGGTCGCACTCGCTTGCCCGACATCCGGTCTG
This sequence comes from uncultured Verrucomicrobiota bacterium, assembly GCA_937894935.1. Lineage (GTDB taxonomy): Bacteria > Verrucomicrobiota > Verrucomicrobiia > Limisphaerales > JADLHS01 > JADLHS01. The sequence goes on along the minus strand of CALAYC010000086.1, from coordinate 992 downwards.
GAATTCTGTCCGCGCACGCTTGCGCTGATTGACACGGATAAAGACGGTCGCATTCGTGCTCCAGAATTGATTGCCGCGGTCAAATGGGCCGGCTCGCTGCTGAAAAATCCGGATCTGCTGGTTAAAAGCCCAGATGCGCTCCCGCTCGACGCCATCAATGATGCCACGTCAGAAGGCCAACAGCTCTTGGCTTCGGCAAAACAGATTCTGGTCAATCTCGGCAATCCGAGCAGCACGACGATTTCCGTTGGCGAAGTGTCCGATGCGACGAAGATTTTCTCCAACACGACGTTCAATGGTGACGGCGTCATCGTGGCCGAATCAGCCAGTGATCCTGCGACGCGCGCGGTGATTGAGGATATCGCCAACACGATGGGGACAATTCCGGATCGCTGCGGCAAGCCGGGGATTGACCAGGCGAAGGTGGATGCATTTTTTGCCGAATGCACCGCTTTCGATGAATGGCACAAAAAATCGGAAGCCGAGAAGGCCAGCATTCTGCCCTTGGGCGATGCAACGGTCGCGGCCGCCGAAGCCGTGCGCGCGATTAAAGCCAAGGTGGACGATTATTTCGGTCGCTGCCGACTCGCGGCGTTCGACGAACGGACGATTAATTTGCTGAATCGGAAAGAAGACGAATACCTCACCATCGCCGCCAGTGACCTCACGATCTCTGTCGCGGAAATCGCTGCATTCCCGCTCGCGCGAGTCGGTCCAAATAAACCGCTACCCTTGTCCGGCGCGGTCAATCCGGCGCATGCGAGCGCATTGGCGGCGTTGCAGGCGAAGGCGATCAAACCGTTGCTCGGCGATACGCAGGAATTGACTGAAGCCGATTGGACCGCCTTGCTGGCGAAGCTGGGGCCGTTCGAGTGTTGGAGCGCTGGTAAGGCGGGCGCGACGGTTGAAAAACTTGGATTGGCGCGCGTACGCGAAATTCTGAGCAGCAAAGCGCGCGAAAAAATTAATGAGTTGGTTGCGAAGGATAAAGC
>CALAYC010000085.1 GCA_937894935.1 uncultured Verrucomicrobiota bacterium | reverse complement strand
GTGGGGAGCGCGAGAAATGAATCGTTCACTTCGAATCCAACGTGAATCCCACTTTCATCGTGATTTGCCAATGTTTGACGGCGGATTGGTCGATGTCGCCGCGAATCTGAGTGACTTCGAACCAGCGCAGATTGTGCAGCGTAGCGGCGGCGCGTTGAAGGGCGTGGTTCACGGCGTCCTCCATCGAAGTGGTCGAAGTGCCGGTGAGTTCGATGATTTTGTAAATGTGATCGTTCATAACCCGCAGAACATACCGCACGACGAAACTCCGGCAATCGTCGCGCGACGAATTATCGAATGAATTTGCAATTGCCGGAAGAAGAGGAGGGAAACATGGCGATACAACCAGTTTGTTCCAAAGACAGCCATGTCCTGGAAGTGTACGTAAGTGATAAGCTGAGCGGCAGTGATTATCAGCGGTTCGTGCCGGCGTGCGAAGAGTTGATTGAGGACAATCGCCAGGATCGGATTTTGTGCGACGTCAGTCAGTTTGATGGTTGGGAAGCACAAGCACCATGGGAGGATCTACGATTTGCGATGAAAATTTTCCACGACGTGGATCGCGTGGCGTTGGTAGGTCGCTCGCGCTGGCAGGAATGGATGGCGGTTTTCTGTCGGGCGTTTCCAGCGGCGACAATCCGGTGTTTTGAAGATACGCAGTCGGACGAGGCGCGCGCGTGGATTCATAGTTTGTAACGCGACGGAGTGTTTCTATCTCGAAGAAAACTTGTGGCAGCGGAGGAAATCAGTCCGGTTAAGGGCCGTTAATATCGCTGGTGGTTTTGTGGCGAACAGAAGTTGAACTAGATTAACTGAAAGGTTTCCGGAAGCGGGTGCAGCCGCGCTGGCGCAGAGACTGATTTGAACCTGAGATGACGACGCGCGGAGCACTCCGACGGGAAAAAATTTATGCGCCTCAAGTGGTTTCCGTGGCGATATCTGATCCGGCGCGCGGCGCGGGCTCACGGATTTTTAGATCCGATTCAGTGGCTGACCCGGATGCGTGGTTTCGCGCACCCATCGGAAGTCACCGAACCGGTCGAACTTTTGCGCGCCGGAGTTCTCTTTCATGCGCGCGGGCTGATTAACACCAAAGCGATCCAGCACAACCTTGATTGGGTGTGGCCGTATTGGGTCGAACGGCAATTTAATCCCGCCGATCCGTCGTTTGTCCCACGCGCCTTTTCGTTCAGTCACATCAATCTGACGCATCGCAACTGGACCGGTGTCGGTCTGCCGGATGTACCGTTTTATTCCATCGTGGATCCGCGCGGACTTATTACGCCGTTTCACGATTCGTGGTCGCTGGATTTCTGGTTGATCGGCAAGAACGGGAAGCAGTTGTTGCCTTCGAAACTCGAGCAAGTGACACAGCGATTGCAGGTGAATGGACCGATGGCCGTGCTCTCGCATTTTCAAAAAGACGAATGGACGCTCGATACGAACGTTGCGGTGGAAATGCAAGGTCAGACGCCGGTTTGTGTCGTGCGTGTAAATGCTTCTGGGCCGCCGGAAACGCTGCTTGCCGTAGTGGTGCGTCCCTACAATCCCGAAGGCGTCAGTTTTGTGGATCAAATCGAAGTCGAGGAAGATTCGCGCGATTGGCGCGTTAACGGAGCCGGTCGCATTCATTTCAATCGCCGTCCGGTTCGACGGAATTTTTCTAACTATCGCGAGGGCGACGTCTGGCACGTCATCGATTCCGACACGGATGCCACAAAAGTAGAATGTGTGGCGTCTATGGCGACGGGCGCCGCGTTGTTTGAAATCGGTTGCCCCGGCGATCAGGAGCTGGAAGTGCGCGTCGGGATTTTGAATGAACGGACTGGAAAACCGCCCGTGCTGGAAACTCCGCCATCTGACTGGCCCAGCGAAATCGGTCAATGCAGCCGGTTGCAAGTGCCCGATCCGCTGTTGCAGAAACTTTATCAGGAAGCGGTGGCATCGTTGATCCTTCACGCGCCGGCAGAAGTTTATCCTGGGCCGTACACTTACAAGCGATTCTGGTATCGCGACGCGGCGTTCATTCTTAACGCGCTTCTCACCCTGGGCGCACATGAACGCGTGCGTAAATGCCTGAATCTGTTTCCGCGCGGTCAGACGTTGGCGGGATATTTTCGTTCGCAGGAAGGTGAATGGGATTCCAACGGTGAAGTGCTGTGGGTTTTGCATCGCTATCTGCAACTGACGGGCGATGCACTGCCGGACGATTGGAAAACTCCGATCGAAAAAGGCGCGCAGTGGATTCAGAACAAACGTTTGCCGCTTGATTTGCCTGATCCGCACGCGGGATTGCTGCCAGCAGGATTCAGCGCTGAGCATCTTGGGCCGAACGATTATTATTACTGGGATGATTTCTGGGGGGTGGCGGGTTTACGAAGTGCGGCGCGAATGTTGGCGACTTCAGCACCAGAAGCGGCGCAGAAATCTGCCCGTCACGCAGAGGAATTTCTCATGACCATTGTCGCGTCGTTCAAACACATTCCGACGCGTCGCAATAAAGGAGCGATTTCCGCGTCGCCGTATCGTCGCATGGACGCAGGGGCGGTCGGTTCGTTGGTGGTGGATTATCCGTTGCAATTATTTGCGCCGGGCGACGAACGCGTGATGAAGACGGTGAAATATCTGCTTGAGCACAGTTCCTTCGAAGGCGGGTTCTTTCAGAACATGATTCACAGCGGTATCAATGCGTATCTCACGTTGCATCTCGCGCAAGTCCTGTTGCGCGCCGGTGATTTGCGCGCGTTGGAACTGGTGGACACGGTCGCGCGACTTGCGAGTCCGACCGGTCAATGGCCGGAAGCCATTCATCCTCGGACGGGCGGCGGTTGCATGGGGGACGGGCATCACATCTGGGCGGCTGCAGAGTGGGCGATGATGATTCGCAATCTCTTCGTGCGCGAAGAAGGCGATGCGCTCGTTTTGGGCGCGGGCATCTTTCCGCGCTGGTTGATGACGCGAGAACAGGTTTCGTTCGGGCCGACGCTGACGCCATTTGGTCCGGTAACCGTGACGGTGAAGTTGCATTCCGCACAGACGTATTCGTTGCTGTTGGAGGCGACGTGGCGCGGCGCGGCGCCGCGACTCGAAGTGCGCGTGCCGGGACAAATGCGCGTCACGCCTGGCGAGAAGCCAAATCAATTTCTCGTGGAATTAAACGCATGAAAATTTGCATGATGACCAACACGTTTTTGCCGCACGTCGGGGGCGTGGCGCGGTCGGTCCATACGTTCAGTGAATCGTTCCGCGAACGCGGTCATCGTGTATTAATTGTCGCACCGACGTTTGAAGGCTCAGAACACGTGCCGACGCGGATTGAGCGACGTGTCGTGCGTTTGCCGGCGATTCAACAATTCAACGGCAGCGATTTTTCACTGCGGCTGCCATTCACGTGGCAGATGAATCCGCGATTGAATGCATTCAAACCGGACATCGTACATTCGCATCATCCGTATCTGCTCGGGGATTCGGCGTTGCGTTACGCTGCAGACAAAAATGCGCCGGTGGTGTTCACGCATCACACGCTGCACGAAGAATACACGCATTACGTTCCGTTTGATTCCACCGCGTTCAAGCAATTCGTCATCGAACTCTGTACCCAATACGCGAACTTGTGTGACGCGGTCATCGCGCCGAGTGAAAGTCTCGCCAACATCATTCGCAGTCGCGGCGTGACGACGCCGATTGAAATTATTCCTACGGGCATCGATGTGGCGAAGTTTGGTAGCGGCCGCCGTGAAAAATTTCGCAAGGCGCAGAAAATTCCGACCGACGCATTTGTGGTCGGGCATTTGGGGCGACTCGCACCGGAAAAAAATCTCGGTTATCTGGGACGCGCGGTAACGGAATTCCTCAAGACCACGCCGAACGCGTTTTTCCTGGTCGTGGGTGACGGGCCAAGCGCGGAAGAGTTGAGAGAATGGTTCGCTCAAGAGCGACTTGAAGCTCGGCTCATAATGCCAGGAAAGAAGTCGGGCCAAGCATTGTTTGACGCGTATGCGGCGATGGATGTGTTCGCGTTTTCATCGCTGACCGAGACCCAGGGAATGGTGTTGGCCGAAGCCATGGCCGCGGGTTTGCCGACAGTGGCATTGGACGCATCGGGCGTGCGGGAAGTGGTGCACGATGGAGAAAATGGTTTTCTGCTGGCGACTGATGCCGATGTGGCGACGTTTGCGAAACAATTGCAGAAACTGGCTTCCGATCCAACGTTGCGACAGCGGATGAGCGTCGCGGCAAAACAGACGAGTGAAAATTTTTCCGAAGCTGCGTCGGCGGAAAAGGCGTTGAATTTATATGCTCGCGTATTGCGTGAGACGCGCCGGGAACGCGCGTTGTTGGAAGACGATTCGTTCGCGAAACTTTTGCGCCGGATAGAAGTTGAGTGGAATCTGCTCGCCGAAAAAGCGGAATCGGTCATTGGCGCGATGGCCGGTAATGGGCCTGAAAAAGTAACGGCATGATTCAGCGCGTTGAACATTTCTTCCGCTCATTGCGCCGTCAGGTCAGCCGGAGTGAATGGGCCATTCGTGTTCTGGGTTTGCCGGTGTCAAAAGGCACGGCGCTCGATCCGGGGTTGGTGTTGATTCAAATTGATGGGCTCTCGCGCCAACAGATGGAACGCGCGATGGAACGGGGGCGGTTGCCATTTCTCGAGCGGTTGTTACACGACCAACATTATCACACGCGAACATTTTATCCGGGGCTGCCTGCGAGCACGCCGGCGGTGCAGGCGGAATTATTTTACGGTGAACGCTGCGCTGTGCCGGCGTTCAGCTATTTTGAACGGGACGCCCGGCGCGTTATGACCATGTTCAACGCGGAATGCGCGCGTGATGTGGAGGATTCATTGCAAAAAAAATGCGAAACCGGTTTGCTTCGCGGTGGCAGTTCGTGGTCGAACATCTATTCCGGCGGAGCGGACGAGGCCGAAACGCATTTTTGCGCGGCAGCGCTGTCGCTTCGAGATTTAATGCGAACGCGTCCGCTTGTTCGCGTGTTGACGTTTCCGATCTTTCATTTTCCTACGTTGCTGAAAACTCTCGGTCTGCTGGTGGTTGAAGCGTTCATTGCATTTGGAGATCTGTTTCGCGGCGTGGCGCGCGGGGAAAATCTCTGGGAGGAATTCAAGCTCGTGATGAAGCGCGTGTTCATCTGTATCGGTTTGCGGGAGGTGATGACCATCGGCGCGAAAATTGATGCGGCGCGCGGCTTGCCGATTATTCACCTCAATTTTCTCGGTTACGATGAGCAGGCGCATCGGCGCGGGCCGTCGTCGCAATTCGCGCACTGGAGTCTGAAAGGGATTGATCGCGCGATTAAAAATATCTATCGCGCCGCGCATCGTTCGGCGCGGCGCGATTATCAGGTGTGGATTTTTTCCGATCACGGTCAGGAGAGCGCCCAAATTTTTGATGAAGTTCAGGGAAAGAGCCTGGAGCAGACGATTGCCGAGGCGCTGAATCAGACGGTTCAGTCCGAAGCAAAACGAAAACGACGCGATCGCGCGGCGCATGCGCGAATGACGGGCGAGCGCAGTAATCCGCGTCAGGTGAATCGCCGTTTGCAGAGCGAGATGCTGACGCAGTTTTCCGAAGCATCATTCACCGTGGCGGCGTTCGGACCGGTGGGGCATGTGTATTTTCGCGATCAACTCGCAGCGGAGCGACGGCGTGAGGTGGCGTTGCGATTGGTTCGCAACGGCGGGGTGCCGAGCGTATTGCTCGCGACCGGACCGAACGAGGCCGAATGGATTTATACGAGTGGCAGTGTGCGGCTTCCGGAAGAACTGCCGGAGAATCTACCGCATCCTCCAGCCATTCAACGGGAGTTGGCACAGGATCTCGCGGCGTTGTGTCACCATAAGTGCGGTGGCGATCTGGTGTTGCTCGGCTGGTCGCCGGAATCGCCGCCATTGAGTTTTGCGAATGAGCGCGGTGCGCACGCCGGTCCCGGGCCGGAGGAGACTCAAGGATTTGTGTTGATTCCGGAACTGACGCGCTTGCCCGATCACGTGACCGAGTATTTGCGGCCAGTGGATCTTCGCGCGGCGGTTCGCCATTATCTCGGGCTAGAACGGATTTCGTTACGTCGCACGCGCACGCGTCCATCGGTGCGTGAGTTGCGCGTGATGACTTACAACGTTCACAGTTGTCTGGGTATGGATGGACGGACGTCACCGCGTCGCATCGCCAATGTCATCAGTCGTTACAATCCTGATCTTGTCGCATTGCAGGAACTGGATCTCGGTCGCGTCCGTTCACAACGACACGACCAACCGAAGCTCATCGCTGAGGAACTGGGAATGCATGTGGCGTTTTGTCCAACGGTGGTGGCGGGCGGGGAACAATACGGTCACGCGTTGCTGAGCCATTTTCCGCTGAAAATCATTCGCACTGATATTTTGCGGAGCGGTAAACAATCGCCGCGCGTACAACCGCGAGGCGCGTTGTGGGTTCAGGTGGAAATTGATGGAATGAAACTGAATCTGATGAACACGCATTTTGGTTTGCGCCGCAGCGAACGGCGCGAACAGGCGGCAGATTTGTTGGATCGCAATTGGATTGGTAGCATTTCCGAAGACGAGCCGCTGATTTTATGCGGAGACTTCAACATGTTTCCGCGCAGTCAACCGTATCGCGCTTTGACGCGGCGGTTGCGGGATGTTCAGGGCGATACGCTGGAGGTTGCGCCGATGAATACTTTCAGCACGCTGCGACCGATGGTGCGCATCGATCACATTTTTGTCTCGCGCCATTTTCATCCGAAGAACGTTCGCGTGCCGCGAAATCAACTCACGCGCGTGGCGTCTGATCACTTGCCGCTGATCGTGGATTTGACCTTTCAAGCCGAAGAGAACGTAAATGCGGAGTCGCTCGCTGCGGCTTGAGTTGCGGTGAAAAAATTGTTCGGGACGAGGGGGCGGCAGCTCTACGAAGAATTATTCAAACCGGATCAGACGCGAGTTGAGGATTTTCTTCGCGTTGATTTTTGCGACGTTTCAATCGTCGCACGACATAGTGCCCAAGACCAATCAGCAGCAGAGCATAAACGGAAAGAAAAATGATTTTCGGCGTGGTCATTGCGCCGGTGAAATCGCCGAAGAAAATCGCCAGTGTGGCGTGAATCATGTGAGCCGGGAGCAACGTCCAGAAAAAAGGTTTGAAGCGGACGTTGCCGAGAACGAGCAGATAATTCTTCAACGTATAAGACACGCCCGGCACCAGTGCGACCAGCAGACAAACGGGCACAGCTTCTTCCGGCGGAATAGTCGGGATGGTACGACCGGTTTTGCGGACCAGAGTTTCCAAAGGATGTTTCAGCCAGCTATGAGCGATCCACCACGAGCCGAGTAGATGTAGCGCGATCGCCAAGGCGGTAAACATAACGCCGCCGAGGTGGCCAAATTTTGCGCCCATCAGCGCGAAGAGAAAACTCACGGGGACACCGAACAACGGCAGCACAATGGTGAGTAACAGGACGAGACTGCCGGGTAAATCCTGCGCTTTTCCGTGCAGCCATTTCAAATCTACGAGCCACATGAGTAGCGCGAGGCAAACAATTCCAGTCACAGTCGCGAGCCAGAAAACCATTTCGTTACTGTTCTTGTTCGCAGTATTCTCGGTCATACAGGAAAAGCTCACCTCGCGATGCGACGCTCAGCATTCGTCGATGTGACTGCATCAAGTGAGTGTTTAAGGTCCGATGCGGACGTCAGGTCCGGGACTGGTACTGGGAGCAATGGTGACGCGGGTGCGCGGTTTGCGTGGCGCAGCCAGACGCTTCTCGGAAGGTCGCTCTTCTTCGCGCGGTGGCTCCTCCTTTTTGGACGGCTTCGGTCGGTCGTTGGTCTTCATAAAGACCAATCTACTCGCGTTGATGAAAAAGTCTTGGAAGCCGCGAATCATTTTTCCTCCTGAGTGCCGGATTTTGCGCTGAGAAAAATTTCGTTCGCGTTGCAGAAATGATGTTCGGCTGAGTCGAGCATCCACAGCGATGTTCTGAGTGCGCTCAATTTTAACGGTGGGTGATTCAAATCGTTCATACCTGATGCCGGCCAGACTACGGCGGAAAGTCGGCGGCTTAAACGGCTCGTGTGCCCCAATTATTTGGCAAAAAGACCCCAACCTGACGCGGTCTGATTTGACTACAGCAAATCACTGATGCCGCCTCAGAAAATTTCTTAGTTGACATCAGAACCATCATTTCGGGGCGAGTTTGTGTGATGTGCCAAAGGTTTAAAACGCCTGATTTTGCAGGGCGAAATCGCATCTTCATATGATGAAACTGCGTTGAAAAATTCGGCGTGTAATTCCGCGTTGTCGCATCTGAATGACTTTCCAGAAAATCGCAATTGTGTGGCGCTAAGAATTTCCTTGTCGGCGGTGCGAAGATAGAAGATGCGTCGTCTCATGTTGCGCGCGGGCGACGGCGTTGAACCGTCTAATCAGAAAATCACCGAGCATCGGCCTGAGCGTCGAGCGGTGTTTTTCTCAAAAGTTCCGCAGCGGGAAATGCAACATCGCCGCACGCGGGGATTGCTCCGCGTGGTGGAACGTTTTTGTTTAGCGGGCATTTTGTCCGTCGCCGTTGTTTCTGTCGCCGCGACGGAGCGGTTGCCGCTTGATGCCCGGGAATCGATTCGCCGTTACAAGACCATGTCACTGGATGAACTTCTGGATCAGCAGGTCGTTACTGTGTCGCGAAGCGAACAGCACGTTTCGAATACGGCGGCGGCGATTCAGGTGATCGGCGCGGAGGAGATCCGGCGCTCGTCTGCGACCACGCTGCCGGAAGCGTTGCGGTTGGCGTCGAATCTTGCGGTTGCTCGCGCATCGTCGTCGTCGTGGGCCATCAGCGCGCGCGGGTTTAACAATGAACTCGCGAACAAAATGCTCGTGCTGATTGATGGGCGCACGGTTTACACGCCGCTCTACGCCGGGGTGTTCTGGGACACGCAAAACGTTTTGCTTGAGGATGTGGATCGAATCGAAGTCGTGAGCGGTCCGGGCGGAACGCTGTGGGGCGCGAACGCGGTCAATGGCGTTATCAATGTCATCACCAAGAGCGCCAAAGATACGCAGGGTTTGTACGCGTCGGGCGGCGGTGGTTCGTTTCTCCAGGATTTTGGCGCGGTGCGATACGGAGCGGGTAACGGTTCGAATCTGTTTTATCGCGTCTATGCGCAGCGATTTGATTTCAACAACAGCAGATTGCCGAGCGGCGTGGATGCGGCGGATCGCTGGAATATGAATCAAGGCGGTTTTCGCGTAGATTGGGAGCCGGCGCAAAAGGATGTGCTGACGTTGCAGGGGGATTTTTATGGCGGCGAATTGGATGGGCCGGGGAATGATTCGGGATTGAACGGTCAGAATGTGTTGGGGCGGTGGACGCATTCCTTCAACGATGAATCCGATGTACGCGTGCAGATGTATTTCGATCGTGTTTCGCGCAACATGGCGGGTTCGTTTGCGAAAGACCTCAAGACCTACGATCTCGATGTGCAACATCGGTTTCCGCTGGGCGAACGACAAAGCATCACCTGGGGCGGCGGATTTCGATATCTTCAGGATCGCATTCGCAATCAGGGCGTCCTCGCGTTTCTGCCGGCAAACAAAACACTACGTTTGTTCACCGCATTCGGGCAGGACGAAATCACGCTGGTTGAAGATAAACTGAAACTCACCCTCGGTACGAAGCTGGAGCATAACGATTATTCCGGCTTTGAATATCAACCGAGCGTGCGACTCGCCTGGACGCTGACGGCGCGGCAAACCATTTGGGGAGCGATTTCGCGGTCCGTGCGTACGCCCAGTCGCATTGATGTCGAATTCTACACGCCGCCACCACCGGTTGCGCCGGGCACTCCGAATCTCGCGGGCGGGCCGGGGTTCGATTCCGAGCGCGTGATGTCTTACGAGCTGGGTTATCGCGTGCACCCGTTTGAATCGCTGGCGATTTCCATTGCGACCTACTACAACGATTACAGCGATCTGCGGAGTCTGGACGAGCCGACGCCGAACAATTTCATCATCGCCAATCATTTTGAGGGGACGATTTACGGCGTGGAGGTGGCGGTGAATTATCATCCGTTCGAGTGGTGGCGCTGGCGATTTGGCTATAACTATCTCAGCAAGGACCTCGATGTGAACGGCGGGTTAGGCGTGAATGCCAGTGCGCGCGAAGGCAACGACCCGAAGCATCAGTTCACTTTTCAATCCATTTTAGATCTGCCGGGTAATTTCGGATTCGATGTCACCGGCCGGTGGATCAGTGAACTTTCGTCTCCGGTTGTGCCAGCCTATTTCAGTCTCTCGACGCGACTCTCGTGGGAATACAAAAATTTTGAAATCTCGGTGATTGGTCACAATCTGACCGAGCCAAGCCATCGTGAATTCGGCAATCGCGAAATGCCGCGAGCCGTTTATGGAAACATTACATGGCGATTCTGACTCCATGTTTTTGCGCCCCGGTGGGCGCCGTATCGAAGCAGGCGACGAGCCTGCTTCTGGTGGCATTGCTGTGGAGTGGAGCAACTCCGTCTGTGTATGGGCAGAGTTCGCGGGAGTTTCAAATTAAAGCGGTATTGCTGTTCAACCTGGCGCAATTTGTGGAATGGCCGACGAACACGTTTGAAACGACCAATGCGCCGTTTGTCATCGGTGTGCTGGGGCCGGATCCGTTCCGACATGTGCTTGACGAAGTGGTGCGTGATGAGCGGGTTCAGGGCCGACCGATCAAAGTGGAGCGCTACACCTGGCCGAGTGAAATCAAAACGTGCCATTTGTTATATGTGGCCGAAACAGACGCGCGCCTGATGCAGCGGAATCTGTCGCAGTTGCCGAAGGGGCCGATTATGACCGTGTCCGATCAACCGGGTTTTCTGGAATCCGGCGGCGCGTTGCAATTGTACACCAAATCCGATGGGAAAATCGGCATGCGAATCAACAGTGAAACAACGCGCGCGGCCGGATTGGTGGTAAGCGCAAAATTAATGCGAATCGCGGAGGTCGCCCGCCGGGCGGATTAGTTATGCGGTTTATGCGTTTTCAAGACCTTCCTATCCGCCGCAAGCTGGTGAGCTTGATTCTGCTGATCAGCATTTCGGTGCTGGTGGTGGCGGCAATCGTGATGTTGTTCTATCAATTCGGCAATTCCCGTCGGGAAATGGCGACGAAACTGACCGCGCTCAGTCAGGTAATGGCGGCGAACAGTTCAGCCGCGCTTGTTTTTGATGATCCGGCTCTCGCGCAGGAAATTCTTTCGGGAATACAATTTGAGCCGGAGGTGATGGTCGCAGCGCTGTACGATGCGGAAGGGAAATTGTACGTCCGCTATCCGAAAGATCTGCCGGCGGGAGAATTGCGGGAATCGCCGGCGGAAAATGGAGCGCGATTCGGCGCGACAACATTCTCGCTATACACAGGAGTTTTTCAACGGGACAAGCAAGTTGGCACGTTGTATCTGGCGGCGTCATACGAGCAACTGTACTACCGCATGGCCATTTACGTGTTCATGCTGTTCCTCGTGCTGGCAGGTTCAGCCGTGCTGGCACTGTTTCTGTCAAACCTGTTCGAATCCCGTATTTCTCAACCGATGTTGCAATTGGCGCGATTAGCACGAGTCGTGTCCGAGCAAAAAGATTTTTCCGTGCGGGCCGTCAAAGCAGGACAGGATGAATTGGGCACGTTGACGGACGCGTTCAACGCGATGCTCGCGCAGATTCAGGCGAGTGATCGCGCGCTGCGTGAAAACGAAAGGCGGTTTCGCGAAATGATTGATGCGTTGCCAGCGGCGGTTTACACGACGGACGCCGCGGGGTGGTTGGCGCATTACAACCCTGCCGCGGTCGAGGTGGCAGGACGCACGCCTAAATTGGGCGAAGATCAATGGTGCATCAGTTGGAAGGTATATCATCCGGATGGACGACCGATGGCGCCGTCAGAATGTCCTATGGCGCAGGCGTTGCGAGAGGGACGGCCGATTCGTGATCGGGAGGTTGCGATTGAACGTCCGGATGGGACGCGACGTTGGGTGATGCCGTATCCGACTCCGCTGTTCGATGGCGATGGGAATGTGGTCGGCGGCGTCAACATGCTGGTGGACATCACCGAACGAAAGAACGCGGAGGTGGAACGGGAGGAATTATTGCGGCGCGAACGGGAA
>CALAYC010000084.1 GCA_937894935.1 uncultured Verrucomicrobiota bacterium | reverse complement strand
ATCATCAAGTTCCACCTGCTGACCTTCAGCGAGGATGACAGAGCGTTCGACGACATTGCGCAGCTCGCGCAGATTTCCCGGCCAATCGTAACGTTGCAACGCTTGTTCGGCTTGCGGCGTAAAACCATTTAGATGTTTGCCGCATTGTTGTGAACAGAAATGAAGATAACCCGTCGCAATGCGCAGCAGATCGGCGCGACGTTCGCGTAACGCGGGCAAATGCAACGGTACAACTTTCACACGATAATACAGGTCTTCGCGAAACTGGCCTTCCTTCACCGCCTGATCGAGATCGCGATTCGTGGCGACGATGACGCGGACGTTGGCGCGACGCGGTTTGGTTTCGCCGACGCGTTCGTATTCTTTCTCCTGCAACAGCCGAAGCAGCTTGGGTTGAATTTCCATTGGCAGATCGCCGATTTCATCGAGAAACAATGTTCCGCCATCGGCGGCAGCAACTTTGCCCCACGTTTCACCGACGGCGCCGGTGAACGAACCTTTCGTGTGACCGAACAATTCGCTTTCCAACAATTCGCGCGAAAGACTCGGGCAGGAAACGGTGACGAAACGGTTGTCGCGCTGCGGACTGTTTTCATGAATGTAACGCGCGAGCACGCTTTTGCCGGTGCCACTTTCGCCCAACAGGAGAATGGTCACCGGCATGGCAGCGGCTTTTTGCGCGACTTCATAAACTTTTTGGACGCGCGGTTCGTTCGTGGTCATGTCGGCTTCGGGAATGTTGGACGAAAGCCGCGATTCCAGGTCCGCGACGCGGCCGCGCAATTTGCGAGCCTTGGCGACTTTGGCGAGAACTTCGGTGATTTGTTCGGCGCTACAAGGTTTGGGCAGGTAATCAGCAGCGCCGAGGCGCATGGCCTCCACGGCGGATTCGAATGAGGCAAACGCAGTGAAGATAACGACGTCGATTCCGGTGCCGCGCGATTGCAATGTGCGCATCAGGTCAAGACCGCTTTTGCCGTTGAGTTTGAGTTCGACGAAGGCGGCATCGAATTGCGCTTTGTCCAGTTGTTGCAACGCATTGTCGGCATCGGCCACAGCGACCACTTCATGATCCATGTTGGACAGCATGTCGGCGGTGGCCTGGCGATTGGCTTCGGCGTTATCAACAATCAGAATTCGCATGCTTAACTTTGGTTGTGCGCTCAGGTGCTCTTTCGATCGCGAGCTTCCCGGTTGGTCGAGAAACGGAGATGCGCCGGGTGATTTTCATCAATTCAACCCGATGATGACCTAACGGCATCGTATCCCCCAATACGGTAGTTACCCCGCATTGGCGGGCCCAACAACGTTGAAATCGGCCAACGTAGTACCTTCTTTCGGCGCGGAGAAGTTGCGTTTCCCCATCTGGTAACGTTAATCAAATGGCCAAGGGCTGCCGACCGAAGTTGCGCTCCGGAAGATTCCAGATGGGATGGCGATAACCTAATGGCCAACCTGGGTAGAGAAATGATTCGCGGGCATCCATCTGTGTAGGCATTGTGTCATCCGGACGAGTTCTTCAAAGTTTCCCGGCTTTGTCAGATAAAAGTTTGCGCCCAATTCGTAAGCGCGATCTGCGTCGGCTTCGCGATTCGACGCCGTCAGAATGATGATGATAACGGCGTCGAGGTCCGGCTGGGCACGCATCCAGGAAAGGACTTCGAACCCCGATTTTCCTGGGAGGCCGAGATCCAACAACACGACATCCGGTCGCGGATATTCTTCGCGATTCTGGTAAGGCTCTGCGCCGCGCAAAAAGGCGATCGCAGCATCGCCGTCAGCGACAACATGCAGCGGGTCAGAAATGTCGGATGCGCGAAAAGCCCGCTCGGTGAGAAAGGCATCATTCTCGCTATCTTCAGCGAGTAGATATACTCGCCCGTCGCGATTGCGGCCAGCGGAGACGGGCCGAGAGGAAGAGTTGTCGAACTGGACTGAGCCGATGATTGGCAACTCGGGAGTACGGGCTTGCGGTGGAAATTCAACAGCATTCATAAAAACAAGCGGTGCGTCTGACGCAAACCGCGATTGATAAAATCGTTATTCGCTTTTCCGCACCGGGTGGCGAGAAGCGTAAGACAATCTAGGAGTCGAAGTGCTACCGCACAATCGGGTCGCCGGCTGAAACCACGTCCGAAAAATTCTCATCGGAAGCTGCGGAGGAAATTAAGATTTCGTCCGCACATTTCTCAATGCGCCCTGCGGTTTTCACTGCAAAGTGCATTCCTCCCCATGCGATTCCTTGCACATTGCAATGTCGCCTGTTCGCGAAAAAAAATTCATTAACCGTGGCTCGTTCAAGATAAAACAGCCAACTCAGCGTGAACGTTGTCCGTTGGTAGGGAAAGGGAGCGATTTAGAGCGGTCCGCTTCGATGGCTTAGTTTTCGCTGATTCTGAAAGTGAACGGATGATTATGAAGCTGGTGACTCATGAATGAAACGTTTTCAGTTCTGCAGGGCGAGGAGACGGAGGTTGCGCTGCGACCCAAAAAATTACCGCGACTTGGATTTCTTGGTCTCGGTTGGATTGGGCGAAGTCGGTTGGACGCAATCCTCCGAAGCGGCATCGCAGAAGTCAGCGCATTTGCCGATCCATTTCCGGGTGCGTTGAGATCGGCACAAGAAATGTCGCCGCAAGCGGTGATAACCGACGGTTTGGACGACATGCTGGAGTTGGGATTGGATGGAATCGTTATCGCAACACCAAGTGCGATGCATGCGGATCAGGCAATCAGCGCTTTGGAAGCGGGATGCGCGGTGTTTTGTCAGAAACCGCTGGCTCGAAATGCGGCAGAGACGCGCGCAGTGATTGATGCCGCGCGTCATTTGAATCGGCTGTTGCATGTGGATTATTCATATCGCTACGCAGCCGGGTTACAGGCAATCCGGCGGTTGGTGCGCGAGGGAAAACTCGGTTCGATCTACGCGATAGAGATGTGTTTTCACAGCGCCTACGGACCGGACAAACAGTGGTTCTACAATCCGGAATTGTCTGGCGGTGGCTGTCTCATTGATCTTGGCATGCACCTGATTGATCTCGCGTTGTGGACGTTGGATTTTCCGTCGGTGGAGCGAGTGGCGGGTTATCTTCTGGCGTCCGGGATGCCGCTGATGGAAGCGCAAGAGGTGAAAGTGGAAGATTACGCGGCGGCGCAACTTCAACTGAGTACGGGCACGGTTGTGCAACTGAGGTGCTCTTGGAAAGCGCCGGCCGGTTGCGACGCGCGCATCGAAGCGACATTTTTGGGAACGGAAGGCGGCGCGTGTTTTCGTAATGTGAACGGTTCGTTGTCCGATTTCACTGCTGAACATTATCTGCCGAATCGAACTCGCGTCACGTTGGCAACGCCGCCGGATGATTGGTGCGGAGGCGCTATCATCGCGTGGGCGCGGCAACTCGCCGAAGCGCCGGGGTTTGATCCGGGTATTCAGCACACAAACACCGTCGCGGCGACGCTTGATGCGCTTTACGATTTGTGATGCGCAATCATGTGCTGATGCCGTGGCGAATTCTCATGAAGAGGAAAGGATGGCGCAAATTTTCTGCCTCGGTTCGCGCCCTAGACATTTCTAGAATCAATCTTCCGCATGCAAGGGGTGACTACCCCAATTGTTTGAAGCGCTGATTAACCGAAGCTTTTCGGCACGAGAAACAATTATGAAAAACGAATTTTCCTCTCACTCCACTGGTGAATCTGCATCACCCAAAACAGCCGAGTCGGTGAAAAGAACATTTCAGGACGCCAGCCAAAAGGTGAAAGAAAAAGCGCGTGAAGTGGCTCAAGAAACCAAACAACGCGGTGGACAATACGTGGAGCGGAACAAGGAACACACTGCGGATTGTCTCGGAAGCATCAGTCATTCATTGCGCGAAACGGCGGACCAGTTTGAAGCGGATCACGATCCCAACATTGCGCACTATACCCGCGTCGTGGCCACAAAATTAGATGAAGCGGCTTCGTATCTTCACGATCACAGTTTACCGGATTTTCGGCACGACGCTGAAGATGTAGCGCGGCGTCATCCGGTGTTGTTCTACGGCGGAATGTTTACCATCGGTCTTGCCGCCGCGCGTTTCTTAAAAGCGTCGGCGGAACATGATTCGAGACCAAACGAAACGCCAGAATTCAGCGAAGCGCCATATTCCGGTGAAACCCAATTCGCCGAGGCGACAGGCACGACGCCGACCGCGGGAATCTGAGACGCGAAATTACTACTGCACCGGGTTATGGACGTGAGAAGTTCCGATCAATCGTTTGCGAATTTGATTCGCGAGTTGCGCGACGAAGCGACGTTGCTGGTGCGGCAGGAAGTGGCGTTGGCGAAAACGGAAGTGACCGAGAAAGCGAAGCGCATAACGCGCAACGTCATCTTCATGGCAGCGGGAGCGGCGGTGGCTTTTGCTGCGGGATTGGTTCTTTTGCTGGCATTGAGCGAGTTGCTTTTCGTGGGATTGGTGCGCGCCGGTTTGGGAACTGAAATCGCTGCGTGGCTGGGGCCACTGCTGGTTGGCATCGCGACGGGAATCGTCGGGTGGGTGTTGGTCAACAAAGGTAAGCGGGGCCTGGCGGAACAAGGTTTTTTAAAAAGCAAAACGAAAGCCGCTGAAAAAGACTCTTACTGGCTAAAACAAAAATCGGTAGGCACATGAAAAATTCAACCAGCGAAACCGCGTCCGAGAGCGAGGCCATCCGCTCGGACATCGAACAAACCCGGGAGTCGATGGATCGCACTCTCGACAAAATAGGCGAGCGAATGAAACCACAACACCTCCTTGACGAAGCCCTCGATTATTTCCGGTCGTATGCGGGTGAGGGAGAAGAATGGAAGCACCGCGCAGAAAACGCGCTGCATTCGGCCGGCGAAGCGGCGGGGCGTGCGGCGTCCGGTATGGCGAACATGGTGAAGAAACATCCGGTACCGGCGTTTCTCATCGGCGCGGGAATCACCTGGGCAATTGTTGAAGCGAAACGTTCTCGTTCTGGTAATGGTCATCATGAGAATTACGGACGAGAGGAAGATTATTCGTCAGGATTCCAAGGTGAATTCTCCGAAGAAACTGGCAGTGAATCAATGGGCGCAAAGGCGAGTCAGAAATTCGAAGAGGCAAAAGAAAGTCTCAAAGAAAAAGGACAGCAACTCAAAGAGAAGGGCCACGAGTTGAAGGAGAAAACCCAACAATGGCGTAATCGCATGGCAGAGGAGGCGCGCCGCGTGGGCAAGCAGGCGTCTGGATTTGTCGCGCAGAAAGCCAAACGCGGATATGAAGTGGGGCGAGAGCGGTTTGTCCGCGCCAGTGATGAGCATCCGTTGTCGATGGGAATGGGTTTCCTGGCGGCAGGGGTTCTGGTGGGACTCGCGTTACCGCATACGCGAAGAGAAGATTCGATGTGTGGCGAAGTTGCGGATGAAGCCAAGGAGATGGCGAAATCCAAAGCGCGCGATCTGATGGAAAGCGGTAAGAAAGTGGTTTCGGCTGCCACCAGCGCCGCGACAAACGCCGCAAAAGAAACCGCAAAGCAAGAGGGGCTGTGTAGTTCCAGTTCATCACAAGAAAATCAATCTTCTGGAAATTTATCGCCTCAGTCTCAGCCGCCAACCTCGGCGCATTAACGGCGACGCATTAACGGTTATCAGATTTGGGTGCGGGGCGAGTCTCGGAAGCGGAAACGGTCCGGATCGCCTCGCATGGTTTTCATGGATTTTAAACCCAAAACACCTTACGCGGCGGCTCGGCAGTGGTGAGCGGATGTTTCAGCGGGCTCGCCATCACGACCATCACGAGATTGGAGTTGTTCGAGAATTTCAGTGCAGGTTTGGTCGAAACTGTTCCCGACATAATCAGCTCCCAACGCGCTGCCGAGATGCCGTTCCATTTGCGGACTTAGTCCCCAGGTGACGTTTATCAGCGGACCGCGATAGCGAGCTTGTTCCAAAGCGGTGCGAACTTCATCAATTCGCGTTTGAGCGCCGGGCGGCAAAGCGCCGAGAATAATTGCGTCGGGTTTCGCTTTGAGTGTCGCTGCTGCGATTTCTTTGGACGATGAACTTGGCGGCAGAATTTCCAATTCCACATCCGTCTCGTGCAGCATGCGACTTAATAATTGAAACGCGAGTTCATCGGGAACGTCGCCACAGGGAATCGCGATCACGCGATGAAATTCACGAACCTGTCGGGCGTTCGACTTTTGGCGCGGCAACGATTTCTGGTGGCGACCGGCGTGAGCGGATTTGCGAATCGCTGCCAGGACGTAGTTCGCGGAATCTTCCGAAAGTTTTCCGCTCAAACGATCGTGTTGCAAAAACACCAACGCCGGCAGCAAAAGATCGTCGAAGGCTTTTTGCCAATGACTTTGCTTGAGATGATCGCGAAACATCGCCTGCGCTTTTCGGCCTTTGCCGGCGCAGAGCCGATCGTAATACAGCAGACCTTTTTCTTCGACCGGTCCGTCACCGATCAGCAGGTGGAACAATTCCATTCCGGGAAGATGTTTTGCCAATACAACCAGGCAGACGGTCAACGGTGTGCCCAGCAGTAATCCCATCGGACCCCAAACCCACGTCCAGAACGCGAGCGCGATGATGAGTCCAACTTCCGAAACACCCGCGCTGCGCCCGTAAAAGATCGGTTCAAGAACCATATTGGTAGTCAGTTCGATGCCTGCATAAAACACGGCAATAAGCAACGGATGAAGCCAGCCAGGAAATACGGCGAGCGAAAGCGTGATGGGTATCAACGCACCCAACCACGGGCCGACGTAAGGAATAAATCGCATCACTGCAGCGAAACCGCCCCACAAAAGTGCGAACGGCAAGCCGATGAGCCAGAGCCCAATCGCCACTGCGAGACCATAGATGCTGTTGAGCAATGTATAGGTCAGAAGATAGCGGGAAATGCGCTGGCTGACTTCGGAAAGGACACAATTGGTGGTTTCGCTTTGCTTTAATCCGCCTAAGAGGATTAAACGGTTTCGCTGGTCGTCGCGTCGCAACAGGATGAAGACCACCAGCACGATGACCAATCCACCAGTGGCGATGATGCTCGAAACTGGACCGAGCATCATGGTTAACACTTCAAACGTCCCGGGCAGACCACCATCGCTTTCGGCGGGCGGTGCAGTTGGCGGAGCTGTTGCTGCAGTGGCTGGAGCGTTGGAAGGCGGCGGTGCCGAGGCGACTGATGGTGTGTTGTTGGTGTTTTCGGCGGCGGGACTGAATTCGCCTTTGAGTTGTTGGAACGATTCTTTGATGCGGTCGAAACCGTCGTTGGAAAACGCGCCGCGCAGGTCGTGAATCTTTGCGCGGATATTGTCTTCGTAACGCGGGATTTCAACGGCAAGATTGTTGAACTGTTGGCCGAGAATCAGCAGCAAACCGCCTAATAACGAAAACGCCAGCGTGACAATCAGCGTTACGGCCAAAGGATGCGGGAAGTGCCAACGGCGCAGCAGTGAAACCAGTGGATTCAAAACGAAAACGATCAGCAACGCCATCGCCAGCGGCATGAGCACCGGTCGTCCCCAATAAAGAATGGCAACGAGTAAAACGAATGAGCCCAACGCCAGAAAGGATTGCAGTTGATGAGAGCTTCTGGGCATAGCGGCGATTTTGAAACTGCACGGAACGTGCCACGCCGGGAGATATCGCGCGCCGTCTGCGCGGAGAGAAAATTCAGTTGCAATTCGAAGCAGTCGAGAGGGCGTGACATTGCAATCTGCACGCTGGGACGTTCGGAAAATTGTGGCGGCGCAAGGTGGTTAAGCTTTCTGCTGAGGGACATTCGGATGCAGCG
This sequence comes from uncultured Verrucomicrobiota bacterium, assembly GCA_937894935.1. Lineage (GTDB taxonomy): Bacteria > Verrucomicrobiota > Verrucomicrobiia > Limisphaerales > JADLHS01 > JADLHS01. The sequence continues at coordinate 4,371 of CALAYC010000084.1, read as the reverse complement.
CTGATTGAGGTCGGCGAGCGAATTGGTTGAATATCGCAAATCAATGAAGCCCGTGCGTTCAGCTGAGAACGCCGGTTTGCGGTATGTATCTGATCGCGATCCGGGAATTCGACGCGTGCGCGTCGGGGCGAAATTTCGTTATCGGAATTCTCGAGGTGAAAACGTGCGCGATGCGGCGACTCTGAAACGCATCAAATCACTCGTTATTCCGCCCGCCTGGACGGATGTCTGGATTTGCGCTGATGCGCGCGGACATTTGCAAGCAGTGGGGCGCGATGCCCGCGGACGCAAACAATATCGCTATCACCTGGATTGGCGGACCATTCGAGACGAAACAAAGTTCAATCGCATGATTGCTTTCGGTAAGGCGCTGCCGGAAATCCGTCGCCATGTGCGGCGGGCGATTCGAAAGAAAGGAATGTCGCGCGAGAAAATTCTCGCGGCCGTCGTGCGGTTGCTGGAGATAACCGCCTTGCGGGTTGGTAACGATGAATACGCGCAGGAGAACAAATCATTCGGATTGACGACGCTGCAGGATCGGCACGCGCGGGTGAACGGCGCGACGATTGAGTTCAATTTTCGTGGTAAGAGCGGCAAGCATCAATCGGTGAGTGTCGAACATCCGATTCTGGCTCGCATTGTTCGCAAATGTCAGGACCTGCCAGGGCAGGAATTGTTTCAATATCTCGACGAAACGGGAAAAGTGCGTGATGTGACGTCGAGTGACGTGAACGAGTATCTGGCAACGATTACGGGAAAAGATTTTACCGCGAAAGATTTTCGCACCTGGACCGGAACTGTGTTGGCGGCGCTGGCGTTGCGAGAGTTTGAACCGATCGGCTCAAAAGCGAAGGCGAAGAAAAACATCGTGCGCGCGATCAATCATGTTGCTCAACGGCTCGGTAACACGCCGGCAGTTTGCAAGAAGTGTTACATTCATCCGGTGATTTTCGATTCATATCTCGATGGCGCATTGGTTGCAGCGTTGCGACGAAGCGCAGAGCGCGAGATGCGGACTTCGTTGACGCGCTTGCGTCCCGAAGAAGCGGCGGTGGTAACGCTGTTGCAGCAACGGCTAAAAGCATCTGAAGGAACGGTGTTGCGAAAACAAATGCGCGCTTCCTTGCGGGCAAAGAGACGTTCCCGTCCTTGACCCGTCTCTGGGCGGATGATTAGCCTCGCCCAATGAAATCGATCAGTCGGAGCAGTGCGCTGGCACTTTTGCTGACGCAGGTTTTTCTTTCTTCCAATCTTGCGGTTGCCAGAACCGTCGCCGAGGCCGAAGCCTTCGTAGCGCAGGCGGAAAAGGAGCTTGCCGGGTTCTCGATTCTCGCGAATCGCGCTTATTGGATTAACAGCACGTATATCACCGATGACACCGATGCGTTGGCGGCGGAGTTCGGAGCGCGAGGAACGGAGATGAGCGTGCGGTTTGCGAAGGGCGCGGCGCAATTCGACGGCGTGAAGAATTTGCCGTTCGATGTGCGACGGAAGTTGGATTTTCTGAAACAAGGCATTGTTCTGCCTGCACCTGACAAACCGGGTGCGGCTGAAGAATTGAATCTTATCGCCACGCGTTTGCAGTCGCAGTACGGCAAAGGCAAAGGCAGGTTGGACGGTAAACCCATCAGCGGTTCGGATATCGAGGAAGCGATGGGTGTGGTGCGCGATCCGGAACGATTGAAAGAAATGTGGGTGAGCTGGCACGACAATGTTGGCGCACCGATGCGTGACGACTACACGCGGCTGGTGAGCATTGCCAATGAAGGAGCGAAAGAACTCGGCTACGGCGATCTCGGAATCATGTGGCGCTCCAACTACGACATGTCGCCGGATGAATTTGTGCGCGAGATGGACCGGCTGTGGTTGCAGGTCAAACCACTCTATGATCAGTTGCATTGTTACGTTCGCACCAGACTGAGTGAACATTACGGTACGAACATTCAGCCGGTGACCGGACCGATTCGCGCGGATCTGCTGGGCAACATGTGGGCGCAGGAGTGGGGTAACATCTACGATCTCGTCGCACCGGCGGGAGCAGGGAATATCGGTTTCGATTTGACGGTGTTGCTGCAGGAAAAGAATTACGATGCGATCAAAATGGTGCAGGCGGGCGAAAACTTCTACACATCACTCGGTTTGCCGCCGTTGCCGAAAACATTCTGGGAGAATTCGATGTTTGTAAAACCGGCGGATCGCGAAGTCGTTTGTCATGCGTCCGCCTGGAATATTGATTACAAAGACGACCTGCGCATCAAAATGTGCATCAAGGTCAATGCCGACGACTTCGGCGTGATTCACCATGAACTCGGGCACAATTATTATCAACGCGCTTACAATCATCAGCCGTTTCTTTATCTCAACGGCGCGCACGACGGCTTTCACGAAGCGATCGGCGACTTTGTTTCGCTCTCCATCACGCCGGAATATCTCGTGCAAATCGGTTTACTCGATCCGGCAAATGTTCCGAGTGCGGATAAAGATATTGGATTGCTGTTGCGTCAGGCGTTGGATCGCGTGGCGTTTCTGCCGTTTGGTCTGTTGATGGATAAATGGCGCTGGGGCGTGTTCAACGGCGATATCAAGCCCGCGGATTATCAGAAAGAATGGACGGCGCTACGGCAGCGTTATCAAGGTATCGTGCCGCCGGAGGAACGTCCGGCGACTGCGTTTGATCCGGGTGCGAAATATCATATCCCTGGCAACACGCCGTATGCGCGTTATTTTCTCGCGCGCATTCTGCAATTCCAGTTTTACAAAGCGGCGGCGGAACAATCCGGCTGGAGAGGCCCGCTGCATCGCTGTTCGTATTATGGAAACAAAGAGGTCGGTCGGCGATTGAATGAAATGCTCGCCATGGGCGCTTCACGGCCGTGGCCGGAGGCGCTGGAAAAATTTACCGGCACGCGTCAAATGGACGGATCGGCGCTCATCGCTTACTTCCAACCACTGATGAAATGGTTGGAAGAACAGAACAAAGGTCGCAAAGTCGGCTGGTAAAAAGACAATCAGCTTAGCGGAAATACGCTTTCAACACGTATTGCTGCACCATGCGTTGCGTGTTGAAGAATGAGCCGTTCAGCGCGATGGCGTAACGCATCATGCGAACGAATTGTTCGCGATGCTGGTAGAACAGCGGGATCACGACCAATTCCAACTTTTGATAGAGCGATGTGGCGTCCACATTGCGACGTTCCTGCGGATTGGCGGTTTCATCGAGATCCCCGATGGCCCAGCCGGTTTGACCTTCAATCCAGCCCTCAATCCACCAGCCATCGAGAATGCTCAACGTCGGCACGCCATTCAGGGCGGCCTTCATGCCGCTCGTGCCGGATGCTTCGAGCGGCGGTTCGGGAGTGTTGAGCCAGACATCTACGCCGCTCGTGAGCAACAACGCCTGTGGCATGTCGTATTCTTCGAGATAAACCAGTTTTACCTCGGGTTCGAGGTGCGCGCGCACCTGGACGATGCGTTGAATCAATTCCTTGCCACTTTGGTCGCGCGGATGAGCTTTGCCGGCGTAAATGACCTGCAAGCCGCCGGATTTTCCGGCGATGCGTTTGAGGAGCGGAATGTCTTCGATTAAGAGATCGGCGCGTTTGTAGGTGGCGGCGCGGCGGGCAAAGCCAATGGTTAACACCTCCGGGCTGAAGTTCGCCTGTGTGATCTGATTGACGTGATCGAGCAGTTTTTGTTTCGCAATGGTGTGCGCTTCCCAGATTTCGTGTCGCGGAATACACATCGCCTGGCGAAGACTGGCGTTATCTTCGCGCCAACCGGGAATGTAGCGATCAAACAATTCCTGCAACGGCGGCGCAGTCCATGACGCCGCATGCACGCCATTGGTGATGGCGTCGATTTCGAAATCCTCAAACATCGCCTGCGAAACTTCCGCGTGTTTCTTGGCGACCCCGTTGACGTAGCGACTCGCGTTGAGTGCAAGTTCCGTCATGTTGAGCATACCGTCGGTGCAACAAAGCGGCGTCAATAACTCAAGTTCCGGTCGGCCCAGCGCGTGTCGCACCATTTCGATTGGAAAGCGATCGTGTCCGGCCGGAACAGGCGTGTGCGTGGTGAAAACCGATTGGCTGCGGACGGTTTCGAGATCTTCATCGGTCGGCGTTTCGCGATTCGCAACTTTCGCGGCCGCGCCGAGCAGTTCGACAATGAGAAAACTCGCGTGCCCTTCGTTCATGTGAAAGCGACGGAGATTGGTGCAACCATGGGCGCGCAGGAAGCGCACGCCGGCAACGCCCAGAACAATTTCCTGGCAGAGGCGATAATGTTCATCGCCACCGTAAAGCGTGTCCGTCAGGCTGCGATCAAATTCCGAATTCTCCGGCAATTTGATCGCAGCCTGACGGACACGCT
>CALAYC010000083.1 GCA_937894935.1 uncultured Verrucomicrobiota bacterium | reverse complement strand
CAACCAGGGCGAATGTGCCAAAGCTGCGTCAAACCGCAGGCCGCGCTCGAGCCACAACGCAAAATTACGAAACGAACTCCCCAGCGACATGTCGCGCGTGTGAGCAATTCCAATTAAGGTTTGTTCCAGCGGTTGACCGCGACGCAGCGCGGTTTCGACGAGATCAAGAAAAAAGCGAACGCGTTCGGCGCGTCGCAACGGCAGAGAAAGCAGAAAGTGTAACAGCGCGAGCGCGCCTCCGTAGATGAGCAGCGACAGCAACGTCAACAGCAGTATCTGCAACGTCGCGATAAAGAGTTGGGCGGAATCGTTCATGATTTCATCACTCACCGAGGGCATTCATGATGCGCACCAGTGAAAGAAATACCGGTTGAATCTGCATGATGATGAGCATGCCGAGCATCAACACAGTGCAGGGCAAGGCAGAGTAGAGCAGCAGGTCGGCGCGATGATTGGCGCGCGATTGATAAATCTCTGCGGCGTGTTCGAATCCCGCACCGAGATCTTCGCGGCCATGCGACACCAGCCAGATAAATAGTGGCGGAAAAGCGAGACCCGGTTGTGCCAGTTCCGAGAAACGCGCGTGTCCTTCGGCAAGTCGTTGGCGCCATTGCGCGATTTCATCGCTGGCGCGCGATCCTTGTTCCATTCGTTCGACCAGCGCCAAAGCATCGTTCAGCGAAACGCCGTTGCGAATCATTAATGCCAATGCCGACGCGACCTGCGCGAGGCTGGAATCGTGAAATGACCGAATGCGCCAGCGCAGAAACTGTCGTCCTGGTGGTACAACGAGCAGGAATGTCGTGATTAATAACAGCGAGCCGAGTAGCAGTGGAGGAATCCAAAGAGAGACGATCACAGCCTTCGGCAATTCCGCGCCGAACACGGTCAGGCTCGGCCAGACGAGATGATTCAGCACGTAGGCGATTAACAGGGACAGCAGAAACGCCGCACAAAGTACAATCAATGGATAAACCAATAGCCCCTTGAGCTTCGTCCAGATGGCGTAGCGACGTTGATAATGATCCGCGAGCAATGTCAACACGCCCGGCAGGTCGTTGCTTTGCGCGCCGACGCAAAGCAGGCTTCGATATAAATCCGGCAGTTGACGTTGGCCGACGGCATCGCGCAATGGAATGCCGCGCGCGAGATCCGCAGCCAATAATTGCAGTTCGTCGCGAAGTTTCCCGGACTGCATTTCCGCGCACAACTTTTGTAACGCGCCTTCGAGCGGGATTCCTTCGCGCAACATCGCGGCAAGCTGGTGATTGAAGAAGGCAAATTCGTCTTGTTTCATAAACCCAATACGCGCTGGAGTTCGGATTCATTGGATCGGCCTTGCGCGACCAGCTCACGCGCCGCAGCCGCGAGAGATACGGGAGAAACGAGCGACGCGAAATTACGTCGGCGGATTTGGTCGCGAACGGCATCGGTGATTCGCAGCCATTCCATGATCGGCGTGCGCCCGGCGTAGCCGGTTCGCAGACAACGTTCGCATTGCGTGCCTTGGCAGTGTGGACACAACTGCCGCAGCAATCGTTGATTCACGACCATCTCCAACGCTGCGGCAACTGCCGAGGTGTCGGGACACAACGACACGAGGCGTTCAAGCACGCCTTGGCATGAACCTGCGTGAAGCGTTGAGATAACCAGATGTCCGGTGAGGCCGGCGCGAACGGCGAGTTGGGCAGTGGCTTCGTCGCGAATTTCTCCAATCACCAACACCTGCGGATCCTGGCGGAGCAGGTGACGTGCGGCGCGGGCGAAATCCAATCCCACCGCTTCGTTGATTTCGGTTTGCATGATGCCGGGCAAAATCTGTTCGACCGGATCTTCAACTGTGATGATGTGGCGTCCGCCGCTTTCCACCAGATGCCGCAGACACGCGTAAATCGTCGTCGTTTTGCCGCTGCCGGCGGGACCGGTCAGAAGCAGCAAACCCGACGCGCGGCGTAAAACCAGTTCGAGTTCAGCGGTCGCGCTCTCGGGTGAATTGAGTTCGCGTAATGTTTTCGCCGCGGTGGAGGTGAACAGGCGCAGCACGATTTTTTCGCCGGTGACGGTGGGATACGTCGCTACGCGCAAGTCATAGGGCGAGTTTAATTCAGTGCGTTCAATGCGGCCATCCTGTGGAAGCGAATCCTGATAGGTTTTGAGTCGCGCGAGAAATTTAATACGACCGATTACGCGTTCAGCGAGCGGCGCGGGAAGTTGCGTAACGGCAGTGAGAACGCCGTCGAGGCGAAACGCCACTTCGGCGGTGTTGCCGCGCATTTGCAAATGGATGTCGCTTGCGCCGGCTTGCCAGGCGCGTTGCACCAGCGTCTGCAATGCACCTGCGGCGTTGATCTTTGCGTCAGCGCCGCCGGAAGGAGGTGGAGATTTGGAACTGGGCTTAATCATGATGTGTTTCGAGAGAATGGACAGGGCGGCGTGAGTTTCCTCACGGAATTTCTCCGTTGCCAAGGCGGAAGCGGTTTTCCACAGTGCAATCATGCAATCGCATGAACTCCTGCGCGAGGTGATTCAGAAGACCAGCGCTAAACAGGTCGCGTCCGATCTCAACCTGTCACTCTCGATGATTTATAAATGGGCTGAGCCGGATGAGGGTGACGGCAGTGGCGCGGTTAATCCGCTGGATCGCATTGAGCAATTGCTCCGCAGCACCAATGACCGGCGCATCGTGCAATGGATTTGTGAACGTGCGGGCGGGTTTTTCATTTTGAATCCGGAGACCAATAAGCCACATCCGGATTTTCTGATTCCGGCGACAAATGAAATTGTGCAGGAATTCGCGGACTTGCTGGCGGTGATTGCGACGGCGGCGGGCGATAATGAAATTTCGCCAAAAGAAGCCAAAACCATTCGAGCGCGCTGGGAAGAATTGAAGAGCGTGACGGAAGGATTTGTGGCCTGTTGCGAGCGCGGAAATTTTGGTCCTTTGAAAGACCGACCGGCGCCTTCAACTGCGGCGAAGACAACGACTTCGAGTCCTGCGGCCCGGGTTTGATTCGCCGGCTTCTCGCATGTCGTTATTTTAGCTGCGTCCTGTCATAGCCTGCGGTATAAGGCGTTTATGCCCGATGGCAATTCAGGTGGTGACGGCAATCTTTCGAGCTTTCCTCTTTGGCTGCGCGCCACTGGATTCGGGTTGGCCTTCTTTCTCTGTGCTGCAGCGGGCAATGTAATTTGTCCGGCGGGTGGTATCTACGTCAGCTTCTGGTTACCGGCGGGACTTTATCTGGCGGTCTTGTTGTTGTGCAACCGGCGCGACTGGCTGTGGTTCATAGTGGCTGGTTTGCCCGCCAACGTCGTGTTCGACGTGTTGAAAGGGACCGCGTGGTATCTGGCGGTGATTTTCTATGTGGCGAACACCCTTCAGGCCGTTCTCGGAGCGTGGCTGGTGCAAACGTTCGTTTCGAAACGCGTAACGTTCAGCACGGTGAAGGAATTCTTCGGATTCTTCGCATTTGCCGGATTATTTCCGACGTTACTCGGCGCGATCATCGGTGCCGGTGTCTTACATTTCTCCGGTTTAGCCAACGATGTCCTGCAAGCGGGAAAAGTCTGGTGGGGCAGTTGTGCGATGGCGGTGTTGTTGTTCGCTCCACTGGTGTTGGTGTGGTTTCAACGGGACACCGTCATGCCGGCGGTGGTGGGCAAACGAGGCAAACAGGGGTGGCTCACATTCGAGAGAATTCTTGAAGGCGTATTGCTGTTCGGCGGAATGGTTGTGGCGACGTGGGGAATCTTTTTGACGGAATCGGGGGCCAGCACGCCGTACAAGTTTCGGACGTTGCCGTTTCTGGTCTGGGCGGGAATGCGGTTTGGGCGGCGCGGTGGCGCGACGGCAAATTTTATCTACGCGGTGCTGGTGGTTTATAGCGCGAGCCATGAGACGGGATTGTTTCCTGGCGGACCTCGCACTGATGAGATTGCTTTCATGGTGCAAACATTTCTGGTGGTGGCGGCGTTGGTCGGTTTGTTGCCGGCCATCATGTTGGCGGAACGCGATGCGACGCTGGTGAAATTGCAGGAGAGCGAAACTCACTATCGAAACCTGACGGAAGCGGCGTTCGAGGGCGTTTGCCTGAGTGAAAACGAGCGGATCGTGGACGTGAGCAAACAGTTTCTCAACATGCTCGGTTATCAGCGGGAGGAAGTGTTAGGGCGACCGCTGTATGACCTGGTTGCACCGGAATCGCGCGACGCGGTGATGAAGTCGGTTCGTCGCGAAAGTGAAGCGGCATACTCCGTGACGTTGCTGCGCAAAGACGGAAGTGTTTTGCAATGTGAATCGCGCGCAAAAATTGTCGAGGTCGGTGGGCGCAAATTGCGGATGGCGGCATTGCGGGACATTACCGAGCGATTGCAGGCCGAGGCAGCGTTAAAGCGGAGCGAGGCGAAGTTCCGGACGTTGTTTGATTCCGCCAATGACGTGATTTTTGCGATGAGCGACATGCGGTTTGCCGAATGCAATCCGAGGGCGGAGGAATTGTTTGGATGTTCCCGCGAACAGATTTTGGGCCGGACGCCATTGGATTTCTCTCCGGAAAAACAGCCTGACGGCATGCTCTCAGCGACGAAAGCGATGCAGATTTTTAACGCGGCGTTTGCGGGCCACGTGAAGCCGTTCGAATGGCTGTATCGTCGTCCGGATGGCACGTTTGTTCATGCGGAAGTTGCGCTGAACCGGGTTG
>CALAYC010000082.1 GCA_937894935.1 uncultured Verrucomicrobiota bacterium | reverse complement strand
GATGAACAGTTGAAGGGTGAGGAATCAGTGTCACGCGCTGAAACCGAACCGGCAACTGCACCGGAGTTCAGTAGTGAATTTTTGCATCCGACGGAAATTGAGCGACCGAAAACACGCGTCGTGCCGCCGTCACCCACATTGACTGCGACGCAGCGCGAAGAACTGATTACGAAACAGGCGGGCAAAGTCGTTCGGACCCGCAAGAACAGCGGTCCGCGGATGCGGCAAACCACGTTGCCGCTCGACATCGTGACCAAGGGGCGCTTCGACAAGAGCGAGCCGACGATTCACAAGGGAGAAGATCTCGATTTGCCCACTTACATTCGTCGTGGCATTGCGTTGAATTAATTGCCGCATCGTGCAAATGCAATGCGGTTCGTTTGTTTCAGCGAGATGTGATGAAGTTCAGGAGTTGAATCCCACCACGCCTTTGACTTCTTCACCGTTATGCGGCAGCAACCACTTGCCGCTGCTCGTGTAAATAGCGCGAACGCGATAACCTTCTTCGCATCGCACCCAGTACGTGAACCCGGCAATCGGTTGTGGTTCGGAAGTTGGCTGAGCGAGTTGGCTCGTCTCCAAATTCTCGTCTAAGGCCATGAAAGAAAAACTTAATGACCTGCGCAAAATCTGCTCCGTCGGAATTGCGATTCCATGCGCAATAATTGCGGGTTGTCGCCTTTAAGAGACGTGCATGACTATGTATTTCAGGAAGTTCAAGCGACTGCCGATACGTTTCGAACCATTATGGCTGCGAGGGAATCACACCACCGGGAATTTCAAATTTTGCACATCGAAGACAGTTCGATGGACGCTGATTTAATTCAATATGCCTTGGCGCGGGCGGCTCTGCCGGTGCGAATTCAGGTGGTGACCACGAAACGTGAGTTTGAAAAAGCGCTGGAACAAGAGCCGCCGGATTTGATTCTGTCCGATTCCTGTCTGCCAGGTTTCAACGGGCAAGAGGCCTTGGCTCAGGCGCAACAAAAGTTTCCTCAGGTTCCTTTCGTTTTCTGTTCCGGTTACGTCTCCGACGAACGACGCGAACAAGCATTGCAGCGAGGTGCGGCGGATTATCTTTCGAAAGATGACATGCCGGGCCTGATAGCGCGGGTGCGAGAACTTCTGAAGATTGCTCAGTAATTTTGAATTGTGCGCGGTGCGATGATCGCGCGGCTTCGCTGAGCTTGAGTTTTTCCTGGACTCGTATGGACTATGCCCGTGCTGACGACGATTCGCCGGGCCGAATACTTCGAATTGATTGTGCTCTTCTTCATCCACGCGATGGCGATGGGCATGTGGTTCGTGCCACTGAGCACGGTGCTCGATGCGCACGGTTATCACGATCTCAAACCGTTTGCTTTTGCAACTTCAGCGGTCGCGGCATTTGTCTCGCCATTAATTTTTGGCGCGATGGCGGATCGACATGCGGCGCCGGTGGTGGTGTTGCGCTGGTTGGCGGTGGCCACCGCGACGAGCATGGCGTTGGCGGCGACAGCCATCAAATTGAATTGGAGCGTCGGCATCGTGTTGGCGCTGATTCAACTGCACGCACTCTGCACTGCGCCAACGTTCAGCATATCAACAACGATTGTTTTCTCGCGTCTCAAAAATTCGCGCAATGAGTTTGGGCCGATCCGTGCCATGGCAACGTTCGGGTGGATGGCGGGATGCTGGTTAATCAGTTTGTTGAACGCGGATTCGTCGGCGCTGGCCGGTTACTCAGGAGCGATCGTGTGGTTGTGCGTGGCGGGGTACACGTACGTCCTGCCGGAAGTGCCGCCGCCAGTTGTCGCGGCGCGCGTGACGTGGCGACAGCGCATGGGCTGGGATGCGTTGACGTTGTTGAAACATCCGGATCATCGCGTCGTGTTCATTACGGCGGCACTGTTCAATGCGACGGTTGCAGCGATATTTCCATTTACGCCGCCGCAGTTGGTGCAATTGGGATTTCAGCATACGACCGCGTGGATGTCATTGGCGCAGGTAACGGAAATGATCGCCATGTTTTTGCTCGCCGGATTGCTGACGCACTGGCGCTTGAAATGGGTGATCGGCGTGGGACTGGGCGTTGCGTTAGTGCGTTACGGATTGTGCGCATTGAATACGAAAATCTCGCTGCTCGCGGGAATTACTTTGCACGGTGCCGGGTTCACGCTCGTGCTGATTACGTCGCAGATTTATCTGGAACAACGTATCGATCCGGCTTGGCGCGCTCGGGCGCAATCTCTGCATGCGTTGATGACGAGCGGCGTGGGAAACCTGATTGGATACCTTGGTACGGGTGCGTGGTTTGCCGTTTGCACGCGTGAACAGGTGACGCGCTGGGGATTGTTCTGGAGCGGCATCGCTGTGGCGGTGTCGGCGGTGGCCATTTATTTCCTCGGCAGCTATCGCGGACGCGGCGTGTCGCCACGGGAATTCAGCGAAGCGGAAAATCGGCCGTGAGGAATTCACGTCGTCTTCGATCTTAATCGGAAAATCAAATCGAGGACAACGAGGACGCAGTTACAAATGCAGCTTCAATAAACCGACTTCCAACGCCAGCGCTTCCTGCACGTTGGTGTAAAGCAGCTTTTGGGTTTGTTCAATGATGCTGAGATTTTCGCGCGCTTGTTGGGGCGTGATGCGCTGTGCGACCTGAGCTGAACTTTCGGTATCAGGAAAACTCAAAAACTCGGGGCCACTGGCCAACGTGCGTAACCACACATCGCGCAACCACCATTGCAAGCTGAGCAACAATTCGCCGCGTCGCCGCCGATATTCCGCCTCGATCGCGGCTTTCAATTCCTCCTCCCAACGCTCGCGCAGATCTTTGTCCACATCGTCGTATTTCTCGAGTGGTGAGCGCGCGGTTAATTCTTCCTCCACGGTGGTTTTTAATTCGGCAAGACGCGCCGCGAGCACGTCCAACAGCCGATAGCGTCCGAGTAAACTTTTCTGAGCTGCGCCGGCCAATTCGCCAAAACGATTCAGCCAGTTTAACGTCGCTTCGTCCCAACGCCGGGTGCTTTCGCCGCCGAAGTTTAATCGCAGGCAACGCGAGAGAATCGTTTCCAGAATGCGACCCGGCTCAGTCGTGAGAAGAATCAAAACCGATTTGCTCGGCGGTTCTTCGAGCGTTTTGAGAAAAGCATTTGCTGCCTGCACATTCAAACGATCAGCGGCGCCGATTACGGCGACCTTGAACTCCGCGTCGTTGGGTTTGAGTTGAATTTCGCGCATCAAATCGCGCATCTGATCCACTGAGATGATTCGCGATTTGGATTCGGGGCGCACCCAGTGCATGTCGCCGTGCGCTTCGTTTTCGATCTTGCGACAGATCGGACATTCATCGCAGCAATCCACCGCGAGGCCGTTGGCGCGTTCCGGTTGCTGGCAGTTCAACGTCTTGGCCAACGTGCGGGCGAGTGCTTCGAGTTGCCCGAGGTCCGCGCCGGAAAACAGATAAGCATGGCCAAGGCGCTCGCGTTGCAACGACCGCTGCAACAAAGTGACGCCTTGAGATTGTTCGGGAAAATCTTTGAAAGCCATCGTGTCTTCTGTTTCAACCGTTAATAAGTTTGGCTTCGACTGTCAGCATTGCGCGCAGATTATTGAATTTCTGCGACGGGAAGGAAAATCGTTTTTCACCTGAACGGTAGCCGCCGAAATAACGAGAAGGATGCGCGGGAGGTGATCAGAGTTTTTGCCTCCTCACGTCGGCGGTTACGGGCTCGGCAAAATTTTAAATTACTTCTAATGAACTGAACGAGTTCAGGCGCGGATCAGTTCCGTGAATTTGACTGCGGGTAGAAAACGGGTTCGCCGGCGGCGGCTTCGAGTCGGGCGAGGGTAGGGGCGGCCGCGGCGCGCAGTCGCGGGATCTGGCGGACGAAGAGGAACATCACAAGCAGGCAGGCGGCGCCGGCGATTACGAGCGTGTTGGGCGCACCAATTTTTCCGGCAAGTGAGCCCATTAAAAGATTTCCGAACGGCATCGTGCCGGTGAATCCCATCGCGAAGAAGCTCATGACGCGTCCGCGTTTGTCGTCGTCCACGAGCGTTTGCACGAGCGTATTGCTGGAAGCCATCAGCAACACGCCGCCCATACCGCTGAGTGCGAGAAACAACAGCGCGAGCGGCAGCCAGCGGGTTTGGGAAAATCCAATGATACCGCCGCCCATGAGAATGCCGCCGACGGTGATGACGCGACCGAGTCCGCGCACGCCGGTGCGGCTCGCCAGATATAACGACGCCGACACCGCCCCCAATCCCGTCGCCGCCATGAGCCAGCCAAGTGTTTGCGCGTCGCCTTCGAAGACATCGCGTGCAAACACCGGCGTGAGCACGGCGTATGAAAATCCAACCCCGCTGAACGCAGCGACGAGTAGAATTAACGCGCGGATGGGCGTTTGTTGAATCGTGTAATTGAAACCTTCGCGGAGGTCGTGCCAGGGATGTTTTTGAACAGTGCGCGGCGGTTGTGGTTTTAAACGCATGGCAGACAACGCGGCAATCACGGCGATGAAACTGAACGTGTCGAGCAAGTAACAAATGCCAGCGCCGAAAGCAGCGATGACAAAGCCGCCAAGAGCCGGACCGCCTAGCCGCGCAAGGTTGAACAGAGCGGAATTCAGAGCGATGGCGCTGCCGAGGTGCGAGCGATGTTCGACGAACTCGACCACGAGAGTTTGTCGAACGGGTGTGTCCACGGCGTTGATGATGCCTTGAATCAGCGTGAGGACCAGCAGGTGATGAATGGTGATTGTGCCAGTCAGCGCGAAAAATGCCAGCGCCCCGGACTGGAGCATAGCGGCGACTTGCGTGGCGATTAACAGGTGATGGCGATTGACGCGATCGACCAAAACTCCGGCGAACGGTCCGATTAGAAAAACGGGTGCAAGGCTTGAAAACCCGATCAATCCCAACCAGAACGCTGATGAGGTAAGATGATAAACGAGCCAGAGCGATGCGGTTTGGGTCATCCACGTGCCGGCGAGCGAGACGATTTGTCCAAAAAAGAACAATCGGTAATTTCGCGCGGACAACGCTCGCAGGATGAATGCAAAACGCATTAGTGAATTATTGCGGCATCACGGAAAAGTTCCATCAGGAACATGCCCCAAAGGAGAGCATTTTGCCGATGTCACCAAATCGAATTCATGGGCCAGAAGTTGGCGCGTTTCAATTTGGCCGGGCTGCCGACGGCGCTGAGTTCCAGTGCACGTGCCTCGAACGGTGTGATGGTTTTTGTAAATACAACCGCTTCGTTGACGAATACTTCGAGCACGGAACGATCGACGAAAATGCGGAGGCGCAATTCGCGGTCGCCTTTTGAGAGGAAGAACGGATGTCTGGCGTCCTGCACGCGGAGTTCAAGACCGGTAAACGCGATAGTGATGGGCGGAGCGTCGTAATCGGATTTGATCTGAAGCGTTAATTCCGCTGCGGATTGGAGGTCAATTTGTGTTTCCAGTTCGAACGTATTGCCGCCGGGCAGGGCAATTGATTGTGGTTCACTTTTGATGTTGAGATTGCGCCACGAAGATTTTTTGCCACGAAGTTTGGTGAGCTGCGGAGCGGGGACTTGTCGCAATTCGCCTTTGCGCGAAAAGCTGATTTCGCGAGGCAAACTCAAACAACCATTCCAGCCATGTCCGCCGGGAAAACCGTTCACCCAGCCCCAGACGAGACGTCGTCCATCGGGAATCAACATCGTGTTTGGTGCATAGAAGTTTGGTCCGCAATCCAACAAACCGCGGGCGCGAGGATGAAATCGTCCCGACGCGGCGTCGAATGCTCCGATGAAATATTGAACCTTGCCGTAAGGCGAAACGAACAGCACCCATTCTTTGTCGAGTTGGAAAAAGTTGGGGCATTCAGCGGTGCGCACTTCGGCATCGGGATGTTGAAACAGGATGCCGCGATATTTCCATTGGATCAGATCGATGGTCTCGGCTTCATACAAAAAGACAACGGCTTGACCGCCTTTGGATTCGTTGAGACTGCCACCCATGACCATGAACGTCTTTTTGTCGTGCGTAAGAACAAACGGATCGCGCCAGTCATAAACTTTCTTATCACCATGGAGCGCTTCAGTGAGAACGGGATTAGCGGGCGACTTGTGCCATTCGATTAAATCATTGTCACTGGTGGCTGCCCATTGTTCCGCGTGATGCATTGCCGGTTTGCCGGCGGCAATGCTCGTGTAAAAAATCATCGGCTGACCGAGGCCGTTGATGGTGGCGCAACCAGACCAGATCTCCGCTTCGCCGCGGTCACCGGATGGCGCGATGGCGATGGGCAGATGTTCCCATTTGGCCAAGTCACGACTGCGGACGTGTCCCCAATATTTCGAACCACTGTTATCGCTGTAAGGATGCAGTTGATAAAAGAGATGGTAGTAGCCGTTGTGAAAAATCGGGCCGTTGGGATCATTGATCCACTGCGCGGGAGCGGTGACGTGGAAAACCGGGCGGGCGGGATCGGCTTCTGCGCGGGGTGCGGCGGCTTTGACAGCGGCGGTCGCGCGAACTAAAGCTTCTTGCGCTGTTTCGCCGAAAGAGTTGATGCAAATTGCTGCCAGAAAAAAGAGAGAGAAATAACGCATCAACAACATCGTGCCGGGGCGGGAACGGATTTCAAAGGCCAAAAGTATTTGAACTCATGGCAGATGTGACACAGGAACGACGCCGGAATCAGCCGGTTCAGAAGCCGAAAATTCGGGAACTGCCATTTTCAGACCTAAATTAACTCTTGCACCCAGGCCGCTGCCGCCTATACTGCGCGTCCTTTTTAACAGGAATCGAATTATGCGTCGTCCCAAAGGCATCAAAACGAAGAAATCGGTCACCAAGCGCTTCAAGATTACGGCGCGCGGCAAAGTCTTGCGCTCCAGCGCTGGACGTCGCCATCTCTGTCAGACCAAGAGCGCGAAGCGCCGCCGCAGTTTGCGCGGCAGCACGCTCGTTCATGGCACGGACGAATATCGCATTAAGCAAAACCTTCCGTTCAGTCACTGATTAAACTACCGGGATTTCCGGTCCGAAACTTATGCGCGTTACCAATTCTCCCGCCTCTCGCAAACGCCGCAATCGCATGCTGCAAGCGGCGAAGGGCTTCCGTCTTAAACGTTCCAAGCTGTATCGCTACGCCAGCGACGCCGTGGATCACGGTCGGCAATACGCCTATCGCGATCGTCGCGTCAAAAAGCGCACGTTCCGTTATCTCTGGCAAATCCGCATCAACGCTGCGGTGCGCGAAGCGGGCCTGACCTACAGCCGATTTATGGAAGGTCTCAAAGCTGCGAAAGTCGGTCTCGACCGCAAGGTTCTCGCTGACATCGCCGCTACTGATGCTGCGGCATTCGCGAGCATCGTTGACACCGCTAAGGCGGCGCTGAAGAACAAGCCGGCCGCTACGTTGGCCAAGGCGTAATCGTTCGAAATAATTTCAAAGGCGATCTGTTAAGGTCGCCTTTTTTGTTTTTAGAGCAGGGGATTGACGATGAACGGCGGTGTGATAAAACCGCCTCATCAACATGATTCGCCATTTGCAATGGCTGGTCGTGCTGCTTTGGGGTGCTACCGGGTGGTTTGCGTTTCAATCATCGGTAGTGGGGCAAGACCTCCTCGTCGCCAACAACACCACCGGCTTTAACAGTTCGATTTTCCGGTTCTCGACCGGCGGCGAACTACAGCGCAATTTTGCTCCATGGGAACTGACCGGAGGCGTCGCGGGTTTGGCGGCGAACGCAGCGGGCGAATTGTTCGTTGCCAATCATCGTGAGAGTACGATTTACCGGTTTTCGATTTATGGCGAGAACCTTGGGGTGTTCGCCGCGACAGGATTGAATGCACCGACCGGAATCGCGTGCGATAGCCGAGGACGACTGGTCGTTTGCAATTTTGGTGATGGTTCGTTGAGCATCTTTTCGCCCAGTGGCGAATTGCTGGCGCGCATAACGACCGGGCTGATTAATCCAATCGCTCTGACGCTGGATTCAGCGGATAACATTTATGTCAGTGCGCCGAATCTTGGGCCGCAGGCAGGCGTGTATCGGTTTGCGGCTGAGGATTGGCAGCGAACGTTGTTCGCGACCGGAAATGATTTTGATCCGCGCGGTTTGGCGTTGGATCACGCGGGGAATCTTTACGTGGCAGATCAACAGGGTAATGCGGTTCGGCGATTTGATGCTGCGGGAAATTTTCTGGATACATTTGCGAGTGTCGGACTAAGCGATCCATTCGCCTTGGCTTTCAATCCCGACGGAGAGCTGTTTGTTGCCAATCAGTTCGGTGGAACAATCCGACGCTATTCAGCCATCGGTGATGCCCTGGGCGAATTTGTTGTAACGAGTGCACCTGCAAATCTGGTCAGCCTGCTATTTGTTCCCGTGCCTGAGCCGGCGGCGTCGTCGTTCGCTCTGGTTGCTGGGCTGATCGGTCTGTTATTCAGACGGCGTCAATCGGATTGAACCCAGTGCCGCGGCAAAGGGTTTGGCTGCAACAATTCCTATTTTTGTCTGTTACTTCACGGCGCGGAATTCTACTCTCACAACTCTGATTATGGCTGGATTTCTGGACGAAATTGAACCGTTGAAGCAAACGGCGCTCGCTGAATTGAAAGGTGCGGCGGACCTCGCTGCTTTAGAACAGACGAAGGGCGCGTGGATTGGACCGCATGGGAAATTTACCGGCTTGATGAAACAACTCGGCTCGTTGCCGAAGGAAGAAAAGCCTGCGGCCGGCAAATTGATTAACGCCGCCAAAGTCGAACTCGAAGCCGCGCTCGCGGAGCGGCGCAGCGACTTGGAGTTGGCTGCGGCGCTGCCCAAGCATCCGACGGATTTCACCTTGCCGGGACGGCGACGCACGTTGGGCAAATTGCATCCGCTCACGCAGGTCACTGACGACATCGTGCGCGCGTTTCGTAAAATTGGTTTTGCGGTCGCAGATGGTCCGGAGATCGAAGACGAATATCACTGTTTCGATGCGTTGAACACGCCGGCGGATCATCCGGCGCGTGATTCGCAGGATACGTTTTATCTGGAATTCGACGGCCACAAACCGCCGTTGGAAATTGCGTCGGCGAAATCGCAAACCGAAAAACCCAAGCTGCTGCTGCGAACGCACACGTCGTCCGTCCAGATCCGCGTGATGAAGTCGCAACCACCGCCGGTGCGCATCATTGTTCCGGGCCGGGTTTTTCGTCGCGACAACGCGGACGCGACGCATAATCCGACGTTCCATCAGGTCGAAGGTCTTTACGTGGATAAAGGCGTTACGGTTGGCGATCTCAAAGGCACGGTGGAGTTCGTCTTCAAAGAACTCATGGGCGATGACGTGAAGATTCGTTTTCGGCCGCACTATTTCAGTTATACCGAGCCGAGTTATGAAATTGATTTCACCAATTCGCTGGTGAAGAAGATGGGCAAGGATTGGTTGGAAATCGCCGGATGCGGCATGGTGCATCCGCAGGTGTTCGAGAATGTCGGTTACGATCCGGAAGTCTGGACCGGTTGGGCGTTCGGCTTCGGCATCGAACGTATTGCGATGCTCCGCTACGGCATCAACGACATCCGCCTCTTTTACGAAAACGACGTGCGGTTTTTGAGGCAGTTCTAAACTCACTGCCCAACGGTAATTCAGAGATGAAATTCCGCATTCTGATATCGGCAATCCTGCTGATCGGCGTGGCGGCTTACGGAGAACTCAAACTCGCGGAGGGCGGACGTTCCCGTTTCGTCATCATTCAACAAGTCGGAGCCTCCGCGCCGGAACAACACGCCGTCGCCGAACTGGCACTGCACCTGAACCTGATTACCGGTGCGGAGTTCGAGGTTCAAACCAACGCCACAAAAGCTCCGAACCGGGCCATTATCGTTGGCCCTGGACCCCTGGCAGAGAAATGGTTTCCAGAAATTGACCTCACGAAGTTCGGGCCGGAGGAAATCGAAATGCGCACCAAGGGCGATCGCCTCCTGCTCGCTGGCGGACGTCCCCGCGGGACGGTTTATGCCGTCAGTCGTTTCTTACAGGAACAATGCGGCGTCCGTTGGTGGACTCCGTGGGCTACGAACATTCCAAAGCAGGCTACGTTACGAATTCCTGATTTGAATGAGCGACGGCAACCGGCCTTTGAGTATCGCGCGCCGTTCTGGTTCTGCGGGTTTGATCCGCTTTGGAAAGTCCGCAACTGTGTCAACAGCGAGTGGAGCAATATCCCGGCAGAGTGGGGCGGTTGCGTGAAATACAAAGGTCACGCACACACGTTTTATCCTCTTGTGCCGCCGGAGAAGTATTTCGCCCAACATCCCGAGTGGTACAGCCTGATTAAAGGCAAGCGCACTCACGAGCGTGCGCAGCTTTGTTTATCGAATCCTGAACTGCGAGATTTTGTGGTCAGCCGGGTGAGGGATTGGCTGCGCGAATCTCCGGAAGCGAGCATCATCTCGGTTACCCAAAATGATTGGTACGGGGCGTGTGAGTGCGAGCCGTGCAAGGCAATTGACGATGCCGAAGGCGGCCCGTCCGGAAGCATGATTACATTCGTCAATTACATTGCGGAGAAAATCGAACCGGAATTCCCGCAGGTGGCCGTGGATACGTTCGCTTACCAATACACCCGTAAACCGCCTCGGACAGTCAAGCCGCACCCGAACGTCATCGTGCGTTTGTGCAGCATCGAATGTAACTTCCGCGAACCGCTCGACGCTCCTTCAAACGCCGCCTTTCTTGCTGACCTTGAAGGCTGGGCAAAAATCTGTCAGCGGCTTTACATCTGGGATTACACCACGGATTTTAAAAACTACGTGCTCCCGCATCCCAACTGGTTCGTGCTCGATCAGAATCTGCGGCTCTTTCAATCCAATCACGTGCGCGGCGTGTTTGAGCAGGGAGCGTATCAAGGCTTCGGTGGCGAGATGGCGGAACTCCGCGCGTGGGTGCTTGCGGATTTACTCTGGTCTCCTCGACAAGGGACGGCGGCAATTCATGAATTCCTTGTAGGTTATTATGGTGAGGCGGCAGCGAAGCCGATCGGAGAATATCTCGAACTGATGCAGCGCGAGTCGGAAGGATTTTACCTCGCCTGTTATCTGCGGCCCAACGCGCCCCACTTGAAGTTCAAACCGCTGGCCGAAGCGGAGCGTCTCTGGACTGAGGCGGAACAGTCGGTGGCGAACGACCCGGAGTTACTCGCACGCGTGAAGTTGAGTCACCTGCCGGTGCGCTATGCCTTTCTGGCGAACTGGAAACAACTTCGTCGCGAATGTCAGGAACAGAAAGCTTCCTGGCCCTTGTCCGAATCGCGCAAAGCCGTGGCCGAACAATTTCGAGCCGTCAGTGCCGGTGTGCCAGGTAAAGCCTGGACTCGCGTCGAACGGCTGAGTGAAGGCGGACTCAAAGTAGAAGCGTTCCTTAAACAGTTCGAGGTTGATCCGCCGGCATCCAGGTAATGTCATCGTGGCCGTGTGAATCGTGAGGTATTCCTCCGCGTTCAAACGGTAATCATTTTCCCCGGTTGCGGCTGAATGATTTTTAGTTTTGGATGCCGCGCGCGAATCTGTTCTTCAAACCATTGGCGTGATTCTTCATCGCCGTGACCGAGAAATACCGTGCGCGGTGAAACCTGACTGACGAAATCCAGCAAGTCATCACGATTGGCGTGTGCGGTCAGATCAAATTCCTGCACATCGCAAAGTTTCGTAACCGAACCACCCTTGGCGCTGAACAAAAATGTTTCGCCATGCTTCGCCGCTTTCAGTCGTCCGCCCGGCGTATCTGGATCGGTGTAACCGACGAAGAAGATGGATTGTCGCTCATCGCCAATCATGCGCAGCGCGAGATCATGAGCCGCCGTGTTTTCACTCATCATACCGGACGTGATGACGAAAATGCGTCCGCCGGTCAGCTTCATACGTTCAACCTGTCCGGGATCGAGCACGACAAGATTGAGCGCTTCGTGTAACTGAAGATTGGTGTGTTGGCGATGCGCGCGGTGCGCTTCCAGATCGTAAATTTCCGTGAACACGCGACCAAGCCCGCCGATGTAAATCGGTTGCCGTCGCAATTTGCCTTCGCGCATGAGCAAC
This sequence comes from uncultured Verrucomicrobiota bacterium, assembly GCA_937894935.1. Taxonomy (GTDB): domain Bacteria; phylum Verrucomicrobiota; class Verrucomicrobiia; order Limisphaerales; family JADLHS01; genus JADLHS01. The sequence goes on along the minus strand of CALAYC010000082.1, from coordinate 17,466 downwards.
GCCAGTAACGCGAGAATCTCCTGGGTCCGACCGAGTGCAAACGACGGAATCATCACGCAGCCTTTACGCTTGAGCGCCTGATGAATCGCGGCGACGAGACGCTCCATTTCCGATTGCCGCGTGACGCCTTTCTCGACCGGCCGATTGCCGCGCGTGGTTTCCATAATGAGCACGTCGGCTTTCACATCCTGAAACCGGGCGGCGCGAAGAATTGTTTGATCGTGAAAACAAACGTCGCCGGTGTAAAACAACGTTTCTTTTTGGCCGCGCAACATAATGCCCGCGGAGCCGAGCGTGTGGCCGGCGTCATAGAATTCGAGACAGGGCGAGGGGAAACCGGCTTTGGCTTTTTCGTAAGCGGACCATTCGATTTCGCGATTGTAGCGAAAACCCTGAAAGCGCGGCGCGATGTCATCTACTTCATCGTGGGTAAAGAGCGGATAATCCTTGAGCCCGAGTTCATCGCGTTGCCGCGTCATGACGTTGACGGAATTGTGGAGCACGCGTTCGATGATGAAATAACTTTGCTCGGGTAAAATCACGTGAGCGCGGGGAAAATAACGGAGGGCGATTGGTAGCGCGCCGACATGATCGTGGTGACAATGCGAGATGGCTACGGCGTCCACGGGTTCGTTTTGCACCGCGCCGAAAAGCGGTAAACCGGCGCGCCCTTCGCGTTTGGGATGCATTCCTGCGTCGAGTAAGAGGCATTGTCCTTCGATGTCCACGAACCAGGAGCTGGCGCCAATATCAGTGTCGGGATTCAGATTGGCAACGCGCATAAGTAGGTCGGGGAGACTGCCTGAAAATCGACAGTGCACCAAACGAAAAGTCGCTCCGAATTTCCATCCGTATTTTTCTGAGTAAGCCTCATTTGACGCCACCACTTAATGTGTTAGGCTCACTTCGGAAACTATGAGCGCCAGAAAAATTGTTAATCATCAAACTTCAGAGAACTATATTATTAATTCCCGCCAGACGGCTCTGACGCTTTCTCCTGATGCGGTTTCCATTCACAAAGGCGGAATTGAATTTTTCAGTGCCACCTCATTTCCACAATGGGTCGAAATGACGGTGACTCTTAAATCGCCAAAGGATGGCGCGACAGTGAATTGCACCGGTGTGGTCGTGGATTGCATCGGCAACAAACACGCCGGTTATCACGTCGCGATGGTGTTCACCAGCATGTCGAAACAGGCCGAAGCGCGTTTGCAAACCATGGTCGTTTCACGCGCTAATTAATTGACGCTCTGATAATTTCGATAAGTTAAACCGCCTCAAACCTGAGGCGGTTTTCTTTTATTATCGGACGTGGGAAGGCGAGATTGGTTCGGTGCGGAACAAATAACTGGCGGAAGCGTCAGTTCATTTCTTCGATTGGCAGAAAGCGGCTTGAGATCGCGTCGTGCTGCGTGATTGTGTCGGCCCGGGGAGGTTTGATAGTGTGATGCGCCTTCGGCGGGTCCATTCGGCGGATTTGAAAATCGAATGAGTAGCTTGCCGGAGAAGGATTACGCGCGATGAAAGTTACGCTCAATTGGCTCAAACAATACGTAGATTTCGATTGGTCGGTTGCCGAAACCGTCGAACGCCTCACCATGCTCGGTCTGGAAGTGGAAGGCGTGCAGAAAATTTCGGGCGAGTTCGAAGGCGTCGTCGTCGCGCAGATTCTGACCAAAGATAAAGTGCCGGGTTCAGATAAACTTTCCGTTTGCAAAGTCAATGACGGCACAAGTGAGCGCACCATTATCTGCGGTGCGCAGAATCATAATCCTGGCGACAAAGTGCCGCTCATCCTGCCGAACTTTGCGTTGCCGCTGAAGCCGGGTGAAAAAGAACCGTTCGTTATCAAAGAACGAAAAGTTTTCGGTATCACGAGCCAGGGTATGATGTGTTCACCGCAGGAACTCGGATTGCCCGACGACGTGGATGGTCTGCTGATTTTGCCTCAGGATGCACCGGTCGGAAAACCATTTGCAGAATATCTCGGTCGCACGGGTGGCGATGTTGTTTTTGATCTCGAAGTCACCCCGAACCGGCCGGATCTCAACAGCGTCATTGGTATCGCCCGGGAAATCGCTGCAATCACCGGCAACGCGCTGAAACTTCCAGCGATTAAAACTCAGGCGACGGGAGACAAGACGGCGAATCTTGTAAACGTTCGCATTGAAGCGCCGGAGCTTTGTCCGCGTTACACGGCGCGCGTAATCAAAGGCGTGAAGATTGGACCGAGCCCTGATTGGTTGCGAAGCACTTTGGAGAAAGTAGGCATTCGCACCATCAGCAACGTGGTGGATGTGACGAACTACGTGATGCTCGAAGTCGGTCAGCCGTTGCATGCGTTCGATTATCATCTCATTGCCAAAGGCGCGGATGGCAAACCGACCATCGTCGTGCGGCGCGCAACCGCCGGAGAAAAATTCACCACGCTCGATAATCAGGAACGCGTGTTGACGGATGAAATGCTTCTCATTGCGGATGAGCAAAAAGGAATTGCTCTCGCTGGGGTCATGGGCGGCGCCAATACGGAAATCAACGATCAGACTGTGGACGTTTTGATCGAAAGCGCGTATTTCGCGCCGACGAATATCCGTCGCACAAGTAAGCAACTCGGCTTGCGCAGCGAGTCGAGCTATCGCTTCGAGCGTGGCGCAGACGTCAATATTTGCGATTGGGCGAGTCAACGCGCGGCGCAACTGATTTTGGAAACCGCCGGCGGACAATTAGCCGAAGGCATTGTGGATGCGTATCCGCAACCGGCCCAACCCAAAACGATTTCACTTCGTTTCGCCAAGACCGATGCGTTGCTCGGTATTACAATTCCAGCCGAGCAACAGGCTGCGTTGTTAAGCAAACTCGGTCTCAGTGTTTCGCAACAAACCGGCGAGTCAGCTTCGTTCACGATTCCCGGTTGGCGGGTGGACTTGAAGCGCGAAACGGATTTGGTCGAAGAAGTGGAGCGTTTGCACGGTCTCGCCAAAACACCCGCGACTCCACCGCGTGGCGCGATTGGCGCAAATGCCTTCGATTCTGTCTATGACCAAATCAGCGAAGTGCGTCGCATTCTGACCGGACTCGGTTTGAACGAGGCGCAAGGCCAGACGCTGGTGTCGCGAACCGAGTGTCGCACATCGAACGACGAAATTGTCGCGTTGGCGAACCCGCTCAGCGCGGACATGGATGTTTTGCGGCCGAGTCTGTTGCCGGGATTGATTCATTCGTTGCGGCACAATGTCACGCGGAAGAATTACGACGTGGCGTTGTTTGAAATCGGCCGGGTGTTTGTCGTTGCCAAAGGCGCACCGAAAGAAGAGCGTCGGGTGGCGATGGCGTTGACCGGGCAACGCGCGACGAATTTCTGGAGCGGTGATGAGCGCGACGCGAAGTTTGATATCTCCGATTTGAAAGGTTTGGTGGAAGAACTTCTGGAACAGTTCGGCGTGCGCGGCGTGGTTTTTGCACGACGCGACGCAGCTACGGAACTGTTTCTGGAATCCGCCACGATTACGCTCGGCGGCAAATTACCATTAGGCGAGTTCGGGTTGGTTTCACCGGTGTTGGCGAAGAAGTACGATTTGCGCGATGCGGTGTTGCTGGCGGAATTGAACCTCGATCAACTCATCGCGCGGCGGAATCCGGCCAAGTCTTTCAAGCCGTTGCCGCAATTTCCGTCGAGCCGTCGCGACGTGGCAATGCTTGTGCCGGAAGCTGTGACGCATGATGCCGTGTTGCAAACGGTGAAGCAGGCTAAAGTTCCGAATCTTGAAGCGGTCGAGTTGTTCGATGTGTTCCGCGGCAAAAACGTGCCGGAAGGGCAGAAGAGTCTGGCGTATGCGTTTACCTATCGTGCCGCTGACAAGACGTTGACTGATGCAGAAGTAAATGCGGCTCACACCAAGGTCGTGGACGCGCTGAAGGCGAAGTTAAAAGCGGAGTTGCGGTAGAACAGTCGGCGACAACTTCTGCTGAGTTTTTGGCAGAACCGGGCTTGCTCAGGCCAGTGAGAGGGCGGAAAGTGGGGGGCGACCGCTGTTATGAGCCGCAAAACGAACTTCACTCTGACGCAAGAGGCCATTCCTGCCGCGTGGTATAATCTCAACGCTGATTTCCCCGAACCTCTTCCGCCTCCGCTGCATCCCGGTACGAAACAACCGATGCCTCCGGAGGGATTGGAAGCAATTTTCCCGCGCAATCTGGTTGAGCAGGAAATCAGTCAGGAGCAGTGGATCGAGATTCCTGAGCCGGTACGTGAAATTTATGCGCTCTGGCGACCGACGCCGTTGCTGCGCGCGGTGCGGCTCGAGCGCGCGCTGCAAACGCCGGCGCACATTTATTACAAATACGAAGGTGTAAGTCCGGCCGGCAGTCACAAAGTCAACACGTCTGTGCCGCAGGCGTATTTCAACAAACTTGCGGGCACAAAACGGCTCGCTACGGAAACCGGCGCCGGCCAATGGGGCGCGTCGCTTGCATTTGCCACAAGCCTCTTCGGTCTCGAATGCAACGTGTACATGGTGAAAGTCAGCTACGACAGCAAACCGTATCGTCGGATGCTGATGCACACGTGGGGCGCATCGGTTCACGCCAGTCCGAGTCTGGAGACGGAGTTTGGTCGCAAATTACGCGAGAAAGATCCGCACTGTCCCGGCAGTCTCGGCATGGCTATCAGCGAAGCCATCGAAGACACGCTCAAGCATCCTCATACCAAATACTCTCTCGGCAGCGTGCTCAATCATGTGTGTCTGCATCAAACGGTCATTGGTGAGGAAACGATTAAACAAATGGAACTCGCCGGAGAGGCGCCGGACGTAATCTTTGGCTGTTGCGGCGGCGGCAGTAATTTTGCCGGACTCGCATTTCCGTTTCTGCGGCAGAAGATCAAAGAGAATAAGAAATATCGCATCGTGGGCGTTGAACCTTCTGCGTGTCCGACTCTGACCCAGGGTGAATTGCGCTACGATTTCGGCGACACGGCGGAAACCACGCCGCTCATGATGATGCACACGTTGGGACATCAATTCATGCCGCCTTCCATTCATTCAGGCGGATTGCGTTATCACGGCATGGCGCCAATGGTAAGTCACGCGTTGAAGCTCGGCTTGATCGAAGCCGAGGCGTATCACCAGACGAAAGTGTTCGAAGCGGCCACGCTGTTTGCGCGCAATGAAGGAATTGTGCCCGCACCGGAATCTGCCCACGCTATCGCTGCGGTCATCAACGAAGCGCTCAAGTGCCGTGAATCGGGTCGGAACAAAGTTTTACTGTTCAACCTATCCGGTCACGGCCTGCTCGACTTGAGCGCGTATGAAAGCTACTTCCACGGGAAGTTGCAGGATGTCTGAAATCAGACCAGGTGCTTGAGTTTTTTGTCTGCTGACAATTTTTTCACCAGGTCCTTGATTTTTTGCGCCTGCGATTTGTGCGCGAGCAAGACAGCGTCGTCGGTTTGCACGAGAATCGAATCGCGTAGTCCTACAATGGCAATCGGGGTGCGATGCCCTTTTGTTCGCGCGTCAAAGATGATGTTGCGCGCGGCATCCACGTGAATGAAATCGGCGACCGCAGCATTGCCTTCAGCATCTTTCTTTACGTGACGCGCGAGTGCCGGCCATGAACCGAGGTCGTCCCATTCAAACGCGCCATCCGCACAGACCACGTTTTGCGCGTGTTCCATCAGCGCGAAATCGATCGAGATTTTTTTAATCTCCGGATATTCCTTCGCCAGCACTTTGGCCAGCTTCGGACCGTTCGTTGCGACTTTGAACCAGCGTTGGCACGCAGCGAACATTTCCGGCTGATGCTTCTCCAGTCCGTTGGTGATCGTGATGAAACTCCAGACGAACATTCCAGCGTTCCAGCGATACTGTCCGCTGTTCACGTATTCGAGAGCCGTTTCGAAATTCGGTTTCTCGACGAATTGTTCGGCTTTGAAGAAAGTGGTTTTGGTTTTCTTTGCACCAGTGGGGGTGGGTAGTTCATTTCCTGTGCGGATGTAACCGTAACCGGTTGCAGGCTCAGTCGGCTTGATGCCGATCGTTACAATCGCCTGACCTTGGGCCGCAACTGTGAATGCGTCGTTCAACACCTGCTGAAATTTCTTTTCTTCGGGAATCACATGGTCCGCCGGTAACACCGCCATTACGCCGGTTGTCGAACGTGCGCCGACCAGCGCCGCACCAAGTGTTACTGCGGCGCAGGTGTCGCGTCCGATTGGTTCGCCAACGATGTTCTCCTTCGGCAATTTCGGTAACTGTTTTCGCACCTCGGCCGCTTGTGCGGCGTTGGTGATGACGAAAATATTTTTGAGCGGCACGAGCGGCAGCACGCGCGATACGGTCTCTTGCAAAAAGGATTTGTCACCGAGCAGTTTGATGAGCTGCTTGGGTGTTTTCTCGCGGCTCACCGGCCAGAAACGTTCGCCGCGTCCGCCTGCCATGATGATGACGAAGCGATTTTTGTTATCGGTCTTTGCTTTTCCGCTCATAGATATGCTCACGCGATTTCAGCTGATTTTCGCAGACAGGGGATTGGCGAAAACCAACGCAACTTGCGCTAAAAATTCGATTAAATCGACTTCACCGCGTCCGCCATTGCTTTCACGAATCCGCCCAGTTTCTCGACAAGGTCTAGCGATTTGCCGTTAGCCGCAATTTGATTCACCACTGCGCTGCCGACCACGCAGCCATCCGCTTCTTTTGCGACGGCTTTGGCTTGTTCGGGATTCGAGATGCCGAAGCCCACGACAATCGGCAACGTCGCGTGTGCGCGAATTTTTGCCACTTGCGATGCGAGATTTGACGCAATCTTATCCTGCATGCCGGTGACACCTTCGCGCGAGATGTAATAAATAAATCCTGCGCCGCGCTTCACGATTTTCGCCATGCGCTCTTCCGGCGTGGTAGGGGCGACCAGATAAATCTGGTTCACTCCGTGTTTTGCCATCAGCGTTTCGTAGTTGTCGCTTTCCTCCGGCGGCAGATCGAGCACGAGCAAACCGTCCACTCCGGCTTTCGCGGCATCCCTGATGAAGTTCTCGATGCCGACCTTGTGAATCAGATTGAAGTAGATGTAGAGGACGATGGGAATTTGCGATTGCTTGCGAATGGCGGCGACAGTTTCGAGCAGCTTCGGCGGAGTTGTGCCGGATTCCAAACCACGTTGCGCTGCGAGTTGATTCACCAGACCATCGGCAAGTGGATCGCTGAACGGAACGCCAAGTTCCAGAATGTCCACACCCGCTTTATCAAATTCGAGGGCAAGCTGGCGGGTGGCTTCGAGATGTGGATCTCCCGCGCCGATGTAAACGACGAAAGCTTTTTTACCGTCGCGCTTGAGTTGCGCAAAACGTGCGTCAATACGGTTCATGCGCGCGAATTGTTCCGGCGCAACGCGACGGAGGCAAGAGACAAGTTTTCCGCGCCACGCGAGCCACGATTATTTCTTAGGCTCTTCGGCTTTTTTGTTGAGCAAACCATCGAGCCCTTTGGTGGCGCGATTGATGGCGTCCGTGGTGACTTTGTTGACGACGTTGGTGGCTTGAGCGCCCAGGTTTTGCAATGCTTCGGCCCCGGCCTGTGCGAGTTTTTCGGAATAAGTCTGAATCGCCTGTTTGTTAACCTCCCACAGAATCACCTTCGCCAGTTCGCCGCCGGTAATGCCTTCCGGACCTTGGCCGAGATTGTTCAATCGAATTTCAGGCAGGGGAGCTTCGATGACTTTGCCGCCCAGCATTGCGATTCCGAGCGTCACCGTTCCGCCGGTGACGACCACTTCGTCCACCTGCAATTTTTTGCCGGGCTTGTCGGAAGCGGGTTTGGGTTCTTCCGGTTTCGGTTCGCCGCCGCCGGTGGTGGATTCAATGTTCGCCTGAATCCGTTGCAGGTTGCTGCCGCCCGGGCCGAGTTCGAACGTAATCTTTGGCGCTTCGAGACGAATGGATTTAACCACGACTTTGTCTGAAAGCAGGGAACTTGGTGAAATCGCGAGGCTTGCCACGGCCATGCTCATCGCGTTTGAGGTTTTGTAGCCTTCCGGGTTGCCGACGACCAAGCCCTCCACTTTGCCTGAACCGGAGAACAGCGAGAGGTCCACGTCATCCAATTGCACGTCCACTTTGGCGATCTGTGAACCCAGCGTCTCCACACCTTTATGCACGGCGGTATTCAGCGTAAGCGCCACTGCGATGACCGCGATAACGAGGAGAAGCACGACGACGATTAAACCGCGAAACAGAATCTTTTTCATGGCAACAGCAAGTTGAGCAAAGGACTGACACCCGGGCAATGGTAATTCCTGCGGGGCAATTCGTTTGCGTTCAGGTAACAGCCCTACCTTGCTCTGTTTCCTGCCGCTTGGCAACATGCAGCGCGCAATGCGAGAAACTTTTCGCGCCTGGGCTGAAGCGGTGGAAACTTTCGTGCTCGAAGTCATCTTCGAGGAACGGAAGGGGAAACGCGCTGCCATCGTGCGGGGACTGCTCTTCCTTCTGTCGAAACTCTTCGCCCTCGCCGTCAAGTTTCGTCGTTTCCTCTACAACTCCCGGATTTTGCGCGATACGACGCTCGGCGTGCAGGTGATTGCCATCGGCAATCTCACGGTGGGCGGCACGGGCAAAACACCGGTCGTCGAAAAATTTGCGCGCGAACTTCAGGACGCCGGTCGCACCGTGGCGATTCTGTCGCGCGGCTATCGCTCCAAACCGCCGCCGCTGCATAAATCGCTGCTCGACCGTTTATTCTTTCGTCGCGAACTGACGCCGCCTCGCGTCGTCTCCGATGGCAAATCGTTATTGCTTGATTCCGAAATGGCCGGTGACGAGCCGCACATGCTTGCATCGAATCTCAAAGATGTAATCGTGTTGGTGGACAAGGACCGCGTGAAAAGCGGGCGCTACGCGATTGAGAAATTTGGCTGCGACACGCTGTTGCTCGACGACGGGTTTCAATATTGGGATTTGCGCGGTCGCCGCCACGACGTGGTGTTGATTGATCGACAACAACCGTTCGGCAACGAACACATGTTGCCGCGTGGCACATTGCGCGAACCGCCGTCGCATCTCTCTCGCGCTAATACAATTTTCATTACGAAAAGCGATGGCAAAACTGCCGAGCTGCGCAAACGCATTGCCGAATTGAATCCGCACGCGCCCATCATCGAATGCATTCACAGCCCGATGTATCTCGAAGATGTGTTCACGGGCGAACGCAAGACGCTTGATTTTATCAAAGGCCGCAAAGTCGCATCGCTCAGCGGCATCGCTCAGCCGGAAAGCTTTGAACAAAGTCTGGTGAACCTCGGCGCTGAACTCGTTTATTCGAAACGCTTCGCCGATCATCATCGGTTCACGCAACAGGAAGTGCTCAACGCCATCAATCGCGGCAAAAAACGTCAGGCGGAAATCATCGTCACCACGCAAAAAGACGCAGTGCGCTTTCCGAAATTGGATCGGCGCGATTTGCCCATCCTCTTCATGCGCGTGGAAATCAACATCGTCAGCGGCGCGGACGATTTCCGCGATTGTGTCCGCAAAATCTGTTTCCGCTGATTATGGATTTCCTCCTTTACTGGCTGGCGCGAATCGTTGTTGCGGGCATTCAGTTATTGCCGCTCCGTCTCGTCGCGCGCCTGGGCCGTGCAAGTGGGGCGCTGGCATTTCACATTGACGGGCGGCATCGCCGCGTAGCGCTCCGCAATCTTGCGATGTGTTTCCCGGAGAAGTCGTCGGACGCAGTGCGTGCCATTGCCAAAGAAAATTTCCGGCGGCTCGGGGAGAATTATCTTTCGGCCATCAAAACTGCCGCTATGACCCCGAAGGAACTGGAGCCGCACTTCTCCTTTGTCGGCGCGGAAAAAATTCTGCCTCACGGCAGCACTTTGGGCCCGCAGAGTCGCATCATTGCCATCGGCCACTTCGGCAACTTTGAACTCTACGCTCGCTTCGGCCAATACGTGCCGATTTTCCACTGCGCTACGACCTACCGAGCTTTACGCCAGCCCGGCCTGAACCGTCTGATGCAGGAACTCCGGGAAAAATCCGGCTGTCGCTTTTTTGAGCGTCGCACCGATGCGAACGCCCTGAAAGCCTGCATGACGGAAACGGGTTTACTGCTGGGTCTGTTGGCGGACCAACACGCGGCGCTTGGCGGCGTACGCATTCCATTCTTCGGCCATGAATGTTCTACCAACGCTGCGCCAGCAGTTTTTGCGTTGCGCTATCGTTGTCCGCTGCACACGGCGATCTGTTATCGCGTCGGTCTCGCTCAGTGGCGCATTGAAGCAGGTGATGAAATTCCTACTCGCATCAACGATCAACCCCGCGCTACCGCGGAAATCATGGCGGATGTGAACCGCGCATTCGAAGCGGCGATCCGGCGTGATCCGGCGAACTGGTTCTGGGTGCATAATCGTTGGAAACCGATGAAAGTAAGGCAGGTAAGTCAACCGCCGCCAGTGGCGAATTCGTAGCCGTTAAGCGGCGGAAATTTTTGGCAAGGAAACAATTTCAAGCGATTTCGCTGCGTTCGTTCTTTCGTCGATTTCTTTCCGCCCTGTTTTTCAACTTTGAACTCCGTTTTCTGCGCTGATACGATTCGCGTCATGGCACGGAAGGATTCAGCCGGCTCACATCACGGATGGGCAGACTTTATCGGCGTTGGCCTGTTGGCCGCGGCGGTATTGTTGTTTCTCGCCCAGATCTCGTTTGATCGCGGTGACATCAGCGCATTGGTCAATCCACCCAACAAACCGTTGCATAACTGGATCGGTTGGGCGGGCGCGCATGTGGCGTGGCTGTTTTTTCTCGCGTTCGGCGTTACGGCGTATGTCGTTCCGGTGCTCTTCGCCGCGTTCGGCTTGGGTTATCTGTTTAATTTTCTCGGTTATCTGCGTGAACGTTCGAAGTGGAGCATTTTCTGGGCGGCGATGTTGCTCGTTTCGCTGACGGGATTGCTGCACATCATGCACGATTCGAAAGTCACCGGGAGCTTGAATGTCGTTCTCGGCAGCCAAAGCGCCGGGGGATTTCTTGGTTACTTCACCTACGAATACGCCTTCTGGATGGCCGGCAAAATCGGCGCGATCATTCTTTACGGAGTCGTGGCGTTGTTCGGCGTTTTGTTTCTGACCAACTTCCGTTTGGGCGAGTGGTTGCAGGCGTGGCTGGATGGGCAAGCGATGCCTTTTGCCAAAGCGAGCGCTAACGCTAACCCCGCCGAAGCTGCTTTAGAACGTAAAGCCCGCGAGCTTGAAAAAAAGAAACGCGAACTCGAAGCGGAAGTCGCCAAGACAATGACCGCCACTACCGGCGCTACAGCGGCTCCGGGTCTTGGACAGGATTTGCGGCCTGTGCCGGAGCCGACGGTGCGCGATTTGAGCGTTCCTCAGGCCAAGACGCGCGGACGAAAAGCCGCTGCGCCAGAGCCGGTCAAGGAGATTGAACCAGCCGATGAAGGCGAAGTAATTTCCGCCAGCGAAGTCAAAGCCGCTGCGACGACTGATGAAGTTTTAGGCCGTAAACCTGAAGCCGCTACTCCGGAAAAAACGGCGGAAGCAGAAAATACCGAAGCCAAGCCCGCCGAACCGAAACCCGAACCGCAGGTCAATATCACCGGGTTGCCGACGACTCGGCCGAAGACCAAAACGAAGAAGCCCATCATGGTCGCTTCCACGCCCATGATTGGAAATTACCAATTGCCGTCGCTCGATTTCCTGCAATTGCCCGACCTCACAGCGAAGCCGACTGAGTCCAAGGAAGAGTTGCTCGCGAATGCGCGGTTGATGCAGCAGACACTCGCGCAATTCGGCATTCCGGTTGAGCTGGGTGACATCACGAAAGGTCCGACGATTACGCGATACGAATTGCATCCCGCGCCGGGCGTGAAGCTGGAAAAAATCACCGGGCTTTCAAACAACATTGCCGCCGCGCTCAAAGCCGAACGCATCAACATTCTTGCGCCGGTGCCCGGCAAGAGTTCCGTTGGTGTTGAAGTGCCGAACTCGGTGAAGACGAAAGTCATCATGCGCGATTTGTTCGAGTCGGATGAATGGCGTAATTCAAAAGCGAAAATTCCGATTGCACTCGGCAAAGACGTTTACGGTCATCCGATTATCGCCGACCTCGCGGAAATGCCGCACTGCCTCATCGCGGGCAGCACCGGTTCAGGCAAATCCGTTTGCATCAACTCTATCATTGCGTCGCTGCTCTACCGCTTTACGCCGGATCAATTGCGCTTTGTGATGATCGATCCGAAGGTCGTCGAATTGCAGCAATATAACGTGCTGCCGCACCTCGTCGTGCCGGTGGTCACTGACCCGAAGAAAGTAATTCTCGCGTTGCGCTGGGTCGTGAACGAGATGGAGAAGCGCTATCAGATTTTTGCCCGCGTTGGCGTGCGCAACATCGCGACGTTCAATTCGCGTCCGAAAAACAAGCCGTTGCCGGAGCGCGAACCGGAATTGCCGCTCACGGCCAAGAAGGAAAAAGTCGAACCCGGTGCGGAAGGTTTTGCCGTCGAAGTGGACGAACAAATTGTCGTGCCGCGCGAAGAAGACATCGTTATTCCGGAGAAACTCTCCTACATCGTTGTTATCATTGATGAGTTGGCAGACTTGATGTTGGTCGCGCCAGCGGATGTGGAAATGGCCATCGCGCGCATCACGCAAATGGCGCGTGCGGCGGGTATTCATTGCATCGTCGCCACGCAACGTCCGTCGGTGGACGTCATCACCGGCGTTATCAAAGCGAATATTCCAGCGCGTATTGCGTTCCAGGTCGCGGCCAAGGTGGATTCACGCACGATTCTCGATGCGATGGGTGCCGATAAATTGCTCGGCAAAGGCGATATGCTCTATCTGCCGCCCGGTTCGGCGAAGTTGATTCGCGCGCAAGGGGCGTTGGTCACGGATCAGGAAATTCAAAGCATTGTGGACTTTATCGCCAAGCAGGCGAAGCCGAGTTACGAAATGGAAATTCATCAACAGCTCTCGAAGCCAACGCCCACCTTCGAAGAGAGCGGTATTGATGAAGACGAAGAGCTCATCCAGCAGTGTATTGAAGTCATTCGCACTGAACAGAAAGCGAGCGTCTCGCTGTTGCAACGCCGACTGCGACTCGGATACGGTCGCGCCGCGCGTATCATGGATGAACTGGAAAACCGCGGTATCGTCGGTCCGAGTAAGGGAGCTGAGCCGCGCGATATCCTGATTGATCTGGATGTTGAGCAATCGGCTGTGAATCCTGCATCGCAGTAAAAGTTCGAACGGAGCGCCGATCTCCCGATCGGCGTGTTATTAGTAGCGGTTGCGCCGGTCAGGAGACCGGCGCTCCGAGCTTCAGCTTTTAAGCCTTCGCGACCAACTGACGCAAGACATACGGCAGAATTCCGCCGTGTTGGTAGTAATCAATTTCGATCGGCGTATCGATGCGGCAACGCACGCTGACTTCTTCCACGCTGCCGTCTTTGCGCGTGATTCGGAGGGTCAGGTCCTGTTGCGGTTTGAGATTTTCGTCGAGGCCGACGACATCGTAAGTCTCGCTGCCGTCGAGCTTGAGAGTTTGGGCCGTAGTGCCTTCTTTGAATTGCAACGGGAGCACGCCCATGCCGACGAGGTTGCTGCGATGAATGCGTTCGAAACTTTGCGCAACGACCACTTTTACGCCGAGCAGGTTGGTTCCTTTCGCCGCCCAGTCACGCGATGAACCCGTGCCGTATTCCTGTCCAGCAATGACGATGAGCGGCACGCCCGCTTGCTGATACCTCATCGAAGCGTCGTAAATGCTCATTTTCTCCGGAGTAGCGCCGGGTGTGCTGTAGAAAAGCGTGTTGCCGCCTTCTTCGCCACCGAGCATCAGGTTCTTGATGCGGACGTTGGCGAATGTGCCACGCGTCATGACGCGATCATTACCGCGACGCGAACCGTAGCTGTTGAAGTCAGCCGGTTGAACGCCGTTTTCCAACAGAAATTTTCCAGCCGGCGAACTCTTCTTGATTGAGCCGGCGGGCGAGATGTGATCGGTCGTGACGCTGTCGCCGAAAATGCCGAGCGGGCGTGCGCCGGTGATAGGTTTGATGCCGCGCGGTTCGAGCGAAAAATTTTCGAAGAACGGCGGTTCTTGAATGTAAGTGGAATTACGATCCCATTCGTAAACATTGCCCGTGCTGGCGGGGATTTCGTTCCACTTCGGATTCTGCGCGGCGAAGTCTTTGTAAAGTTTGCGGAAGACTTCAGGCTTGAGCGCGGATTCCATCGCGTCGCGGATTTCCTGCAACGTCGGCCAGATGTCCGCGAGGTAAACCGGGTTGCCATCCAGATCGTTGCCGAGCGGCTCGCAACTCATGTCAATGTCCACGCGACCCGCGATCGCGAAAGCAACGACGAGCGGCGGCGACATAAGGAAGTTCGCTTTGATGTTCTGATGCACGCGCGCTTCGAAGTTGCGGTTGCCTGACAACACCGCCGCAGCCACAAGATCGTTTTGCACGATGGCTTCTTCGATGGCCGGATGTAGCGGACCGGAATTGCCGATGCACGTGGTGCAACCGTAGCCGACGAGATTGAACCGCAGTTTGTTGAGATACTTCTGCAGGTTCGTTTTCTTGAGATAATCGCTGACAACGCGCGATCCGGGAGCGAGCGACGCTTTCACAGTCGGCGCTACTTTGAGTCCGCGTTCAACGGCTTTCTTCGCGAGCAAACCGGCTGCGAGCATGACGCTCGGGTTGGACGTGTTGGTGCAACTGGTGATAGCCGCGATGAGCACGGAGCCGTTACGCACTTTGCCTTTGATCGGCGGCGCGCTCACCGGAATCGGATCGGGCGTCGGCCGGTTTTGAATCATCTCGCGTTCGGTGGTCGGGTTCGTGCCCGCGGCTGCAGCTTGCGCGAGCGAGACGGGATCCTGATTGCCGCCGCTCGGATGATATTGGCCTTCCGATGCAACGTTCACCACGGTGGCGAAGGTGCTGCGCGGTTTGCCGAAACCGTTTTCGGTGACCGGGCGTTGGAACGCGCTGAAAAATTCGCGGCGCAGGTTTGGCAATTCGATGCGGTCCTGCGGCCGTTTCGGACCAGCGACGCTCGGTTTGACGGTCGAGAGATCCAGTTCGACGACTTGCGAGTAATCAACGTCGCCGAGTTTCGGAATGCCCCACAAACCTTGGGCGCGATAGTAATTTTCGTAGAGCTTGCAGTCGCCATTCGTGCGACCTGTGGCGCGGAGATAATTCACGCATTCTTCATCAATCGGGAAGAAGCCCATCGTTGCACCGTATTCCGGCGCCATGTTGGCGATGGTTGCGCGATCCACCACCGGCAGGGCAACAGCGCCCGGTCCGAAGAATTCGACGAATTTGCCGACGACCTTCGTCTTGCGCATCAATTGCGTAATGGTGAGCGCGAGGTCGGTGGCAGTAACGCCTTCCTTAAGTTCGCCGGTGAGATGCACGCCGACGACGTCCGGCGTGAGGAAGTAAACCGGTTGTCCCAACATGCCGGCTTCCGCTTCGATACCGCCGACACCCCAGCCAACAATGCCGAGACCATTAATCATCGTCGTGTGCGAATCCGTGCCGACGAGCGTGTCAGGATAATAAACGCCATTCGCACTGAGCACGCCTTTGGCGAGATATTCGAGATTCACCTGGTGCACGATGCCGATGCCGGGCGGAACGACTTTGAACGTGTCGAACGCCTGCATGCCCCATTTGAGGAATTGGTAACGCTCGCGATTGCGCTGGAATTCGAGTTCGAGATTGCGTTCCAGCGCGTCGTTGTTACCAGCGAAATCTACTTGCACAGAGTGATCGACGACGAGGTCCACAGGGACGAGCGGTTCAATAATCTTCGGATTCTTGCCGAGGCGGGCGACGGCGGAACGCATCGCCGCGAGGTCCACGAGTAACGGCACGCCGGTGAAGTCCTGCAGCACGATGCGCGCGACGACGAAGGGGATTTCCTCCGTGCGCGCTTCCGTGGGCTTCCAATTGGCGAGCGCGCGGACGGCGGCTTCGCTGACGCGCTTGCCATCGCAGTTGCGCAGGACGGATTCCAGCACCAAGCGGATCGAAACGGGCAGGCGGGAAATCGGGCCGACGCCGGCTTTTTCCAGCGCGGGTAGCGAATAAAAGCTGCCTTCTTTGCCGTTGCCCAGATCAAAGCTGCGGAGCGTTTGCGAATCGAACGGATTTTGTGCGTTGCTCATAAAAAAATTGGATTACGAGCATACACGGCGATTTAAGGCGAGAAAAGAGAACTCTTTGCAGCGGCGGGGGAGGGCGTGGGAGACAGTCAAAACACCCGTGAAACTGGCAAATTCCCTCTTGTCAGTCGGCGCGCGGCTGCTATTGTGTGCGCCCTTTTATGAAAGCTGACATTCATCCGAAGTATGTGGAAGCGGAAATCCGTTGCGCCTGCGGCAACGTGATCAAGACCCGCTCCACGAAGTCCACGGTTATCGTTGGTATTTGCAACGTGTGCCATCCGTTCTACACGGGGCAGCAGAAGTTCGTGGACACGGCGGGTCGCGTGGACAAGTTCCAACAGCGCGCCGCCAAGACGGCTGCCGCGCAGGCCGCGTTCGAAGCCGGCAAGAAAAAGAAGAAATAGCCATTTTCCGAACACCGCCCGCATCGCCGGAACTCCGGGATGCGGGCGGTTTCTTTTTTCCGCAGTGTCGTGGAGCAGGCGCGTAAAGTAAAAACGCGCGGCCCCCCGACACCTGAAACTCTGCACGTGATACGCAGCTCATGGATTTCCGTCCGCACATCGAAAAATTCCGCCGCCGCTTTGCCGAGGTAGAAGCCTCGCTGGGCGAACCGACGCTTTTTGACAATCCGCAGCGTGCGCAGGAGTTGACGCGGGAATACGCGCGGCTGAAGGAACTCGTCGCCGCCGGCGCCGCGTATTTGAAAACGCAAGCGGACCTCGCGGAAAATCGTGCGTTGCTTCAAAGCGAACCGGCGGATTCCGAAATGGCGCAGATGGCCAAAGAGGAAATCGCGCGACTCGAAGCCGAAGAAAAGAAGCTCGGTCAGCAACTGCAATTCGGTCTCGTCCCGCCGGAGCCGACCGACTCGCGTAACACGATTGTGGAAATTCGCGCCGGAGCGGGCGGATCGGAGTCCGCGTTGTTTGCCGCAGATTTGTATCGCATGTACACGCGTTACGCCGAAGCGCGCGGTTGGAAAGTTGAAACGCTGGATGCGAATCCGTCCGATCTTGGTGGTTACAAGGAAGTCGTGTTTCAAATCACGGGGCAGGACGTTTACAAAATGCTCAAGCACGAAAGCGGTGTGCATCGCGTCCAACGCGTTCCCGCCACCGAAGCGCAGGGGCGAATTCACACAAGCACAGCGACGGTTGCGGTGTTGCCCGAAGCTGAAGAAGTGGACGTGGAAATCAAACCGGACGAAATCGAAGTCAGCGTGTGTCTCGCATCCGGCCAAGGCGGGCAGGGTGTGAACACGACTG
>CALAYC010000081.1 GCA_937894935.1 uncultured Verrucomicrobiota bacterium | reverse complement strand
ACGTCTTCAATCGGCACTTCTTCGATGTCAATGTCCCGGACAGGCAGTTCGTCGAGCAGCGCTTTGCAGACCGGGATGACGCGGTCGCGTTTCACCTTGAGTTTGATGACGCCGGCGGATTTCTCGACGAGTTCGCCATATTTTTTTAACGCGGCATCGTCGCAACTTTCCGCCGTTTCGCATTCAATGCTGATCAATTTGAAATCAGCGAAACGATCCACCACCGTACTGAGTTTGCCATCGAAGGAAATTTTTCCGTGATCAATGATGATGACGCGCTCACAAAGTTCCTTGATGTCCGCCATGTAATGGCTCGTGAGCAGAATTGTCGTTTGATGCGTGGCGTTGTAGCGTTTGAGAAATTCCCGAACCGTTTTCTGCGAGACGACATCGAGGCCGATGGTCGGTTCATCGAGAAACAGAACTTTCGGTTGATGCAACAGCGACGCAATCAACTCCATCTTCATCCGTTCGCCGAGCGAAAGTTCCCGCACGCTGATGTTGAGTTTATCGCGGACGCTCAACATTTCAGTCATCCCGGCAACGGTGCGCTCGAAACGATCTTCCGGAATGCCGTAAATTTTGGCGTTCAGTTCCAATGACTCGCGCGCCGGCAAATCCCACCAGAGTTGATTCTTCTGCCCCATCACCAACGCGAACTGACGGCGATATGCATCGTTACGTTCCCATGGCACGTGACCGAGCACGCGCGCCTGGCCGGCGGTGGGATAAAGCAGGCCCGCGAGCATTTTGAGCGTGGTGGTTTTGCCGGCGCCGTTCGGGCCGAGGAAGCCGACGAGTTCGCCGGGCTCGATTTGAAAATTCACATCGGTGACCGCGGCGACGGTTTCGTATTCGCGTTTGAATAAACCACGAATCGCCCCGCGAAAACCGGGCTGCTTTTTATAAGCGCGAAATGTTTTGGTCAGGCCGTTGACTTCGATCGCTGGCACGGGCGGATTGTCGAAAGACAAAGGGCGCGAGTCGAGTGACAAAATGCGAATCGTAGCGCCACAGCAGGTCAGTAGCGCACGCGATCCGTTTTTGCCATCCAGGCTTTAAACGCTTCCTGCGCTTCGGCGCGCAAAAATTGTTTCATCGGAATTTTCCGCCGCGAAATCGGACGCGAAACTTCCCGATAAATCAAATCGTCGTCGAATTCGATGCGCTTGGCGTCGCGTCGCGTGTTACCAAAATAAACCGCCTTACAACGCGCCCAATAAATCGCCGCGAGACACATCGGACAAGGCTCGCAACTGGTGTAAAGCTCGCAACCTTCAAGCTGAAACGTCTTGAGTCGTTTGCAGGCGTCACGAATGGCGACAATTTCCGCGTGCGCAGTCGGGTCGTTGGTGGAGGTCACCCGATTCCAACCGCGTCCGATGATTTTCCCGTTGCGGACCACGACCGCGCCGAAAGGACCGCCGTGGTTGCCTTTCATTTTGGTGAGCGAGAGCCGGATTGCCTCGCGCATGTATTGCTCGTTCACGCGAAGAGCGAAGCGGGGTTTTCCGTCTGCGACAAGAACTTTCCGCCTTTGAGTTCCACGGTAAGTTGTCCGTGAATCCAACGACGCAAGCGATACAGCGCCGCAAACTGAAAGTCCGGGGCTGCCCCGCCCTGCCCGCCGACGATTTCCGCGCCGCGCCGGACGTTATCCATCAACCACGCCGGCAACGAGAGGTGATACGGATTCCGTTTTACTTCGCCGACATGAAAACTTGTGGCTGCGATGAGGTCGGCCACGTCGTTCGCACTGAATTCCACCGCGAGATTCGGGTCATCCATCGCGCCCCAAAACTCCGTCTCCACGACGTAACACTCAAAACCCGGCAACATCGTGTGCAACGCGTCCATGACGAGATAATGCACGCCGATGTGCGTGCCGTTCCAATCGCGTTCGTGCGGGCAAAGAATAATGCGCGGCTGATATTTAATCAGAATATCCGCAATCACCTTCACCATCTGCGCCCAATAAGTGGGGTCGCTCTGGCGCGTCTTTGCGTTCACGCGTTCCAGGCCGTTCGGCGCGGTGGTCTGCACGCCGAAGCCAAGATACGCACAGGCGTTTTGCAATTCGACCAGTCGCTCCGCCTGACGCTCTTTTTTGCTGCCTTGCGTGACAGCGACGTTAATGACGTTGAACTTCGCCTCGCGCAACAATCGCAATGCGAGTCCGCCAGAAATGGTTTCATCATCCGGATGCGGCGCAAAAAACAGAACGCGCGGTGCGTCCGGCGACAATTGTGGGCGCGGCGCGGGCGGAAAACCGCCGAGCGGCAGTTGTCTGGCTTCGGCCACCAACCGGGCGGTGGCGGAGACGAAATCAGTGTAAGGGTTCACAGACATCTTATTAACCTATATCTGGCAAACTTGCAGCCGCGATCGCTTGGCCGTGTCGTTTGTCTTTTTCGTCCGGAATATGAAATGCAATCTGCGCGGCCAGTTCCGGAAACTCCGTTTGCAACACTTCGCGGGCAACGTCGAGGATCAAATCACCGCCCGCGCCGGACGTGACGCGACCCAAAATCAAAACGTGACGCAAATCGTAAAAACTCGCGAAATGCGCAAGGCCATAACCGAGATACACGCCGATGGTCTGATAAATTTTGCGCGCCCGTTCATCGCCCTGTTTCATCAGCGATTGCACGAGTTTCAGTTTGTCCGGCAGCGACATCTCCCCGGGTGCATCAATGCCGGCGGGTGCGAGCAAACGTCCCACACATTGCTGCGAAAAATACTGCACGCCGCAACCGTAATCGCCGGACCACTCATCGCGCGGCGCATCGGGATGATAATCCACCGGCACGAACGCGAGTTCGTTGAGCCACGTCGTGATGTTGCCCTCCGCATTCACCCAACCACCGGCGGTGCTCGTGCCGAGTGAAATGCCCAGCACGGAATTGACGCCGAGCGACATTGAAGCGGCGAGCGCCGTCACTTCGCCGTCATTCACCACTTCGAATGGCACGTTCCACTGTTTTTGAATCTCAAGGAACATGTCTTTCACGCGACGTTGAAAAACATCCGGCGGCACTCCGCGAAACAACGAGGCCACCTTGACGCGATTGTTCACGTAAACCCCCGCCGCACTGCCACCGATAGCGTCCACGCGCGGCAAATGCGCCGCCGCTTTGCGCAGCGAATCCATGATGCCGTCGAAGTGATATTGCGGATCCGTCTGGAAATAGGGATTCCACTCGGTTTCTTCGCTGAAAACAACTTTGCCATCAACCACCGCCGCAGCTTTGCGGTCGCTGCCACCGAGATCGAAGCCGATGCGGCAACCGTTCAGATGTCGCCCGAGCGGTTGAGCGGAAACGCGTTCCGGCGGTACATCGCGATGGCAAACGATTTCAATCGGATGATCGAACATGCGTTGCCCGACGATTTCGGAATCGAACTTACCCGTAGCGTCGTCGCGATAATGCGCCGCCAGCCGCACGGCAATCGAGGCCGGTCCATCGAAATGAATGCGCCAGCCGCCGCGCGACCAGAGCAGGAATTTCAAAATCCGTTCGAGATGCTGATAATTCGCTTCAGTCTGATTGGCAGCCTCGGGAAATATTTCAGTGCCGAAATGATGCACCGAGCCATCCGTCTGTTCGAGCGCGATCCGAATCGGTTGAGGCGCTCCGGTATTCCGCACGGCTTGGGAAAACGCACGCGTCACCAGCGACGCAGGGCGAAATTGCGGATCGAGAACCGGCGGACATTTCAGAGTGACAAGTGGGGAAAAACTTTGGTTGCTCACGACGGGTTCTTTCTAGAACGGTTTCAAAAATTCATTATGGCGGCGGTCTGTGACTGCCGCGCCGGTAAAATCTGAGGAAAACGGCGCTCACCGAGCACCGCTACCGCCAATCACGTTTCTGGAAATCAGTTCTAGTGAAGGTGCGAGAGCACTTCAAGAACGCGAACGCTCCAGCAATGGAACATGTGTATGTGTCCCGGTTGAGTTTTCACCTTCATTTTTAACCTTCGCCGGAACCTGAATGAATCGAAAATATTGGATTAATAGCGAATTTAAGGACGGGAAGTTGCGGTTTGATTCACGGACCAGGCAAGAATTGCTTCTTGGTGACGCGCCAAAAAATGCCATGTCATCCGCAAGATCGGGAGAGAAAGACGGCCGCACTGATTTAGGATGGCCGCAATGCAACGGCGCAAACTTCACTTCCGTCTCGGGATGGTACTGTTAACGGCGTTTGCCGCCACGTCGCGCGGTCAGGATACCCCACACCTCACGATTGCCCAACCCGGCGGCTTTCCCGGACACCCGATCGTAACGGGAATTTCCCAAACCACCAACGGCGTCAATGTGACGTGGGACGGCCCGGCGGGTTACTACCAGCTTTATATCGCCACCGAACTGGGTGCGGACTGGCAACCGGTCGGGGCACCGAATCTCGCGCGACAATTGACCGTTTCCAATCTTCCGCCCACCGCCTTTTTCAAAGTCCTCGGCCCGGCCCCGCAATACGCCGGTTCGCAAGTTTGCATTGAATGTCACGCTGGCGTGCATGGCAGCTTCGAACTTACGACTCATCCGGAAGCGTTTGACACGTTGAAAGCCGCCGGAAGACACACGAATTCACGTTGTTTACCTTGTCACTCAACAGGTTACGAATTAGCCACCGGTTTTGTAGATGAAGCGACTACGCCGCATTTGCGCGGGGTTCAATGCGAAAGTTGCCACGGACCGGCCGCCGCACACGCCGCGAATGAAATGGATCTCAGCAAACGTCCGCGTGTCGAACTGGCTGGCGAAGTCTGCGGCGGTTGTCATAACCGCCACGTCCCGACCTTCGATCAGTGGGCGTCCACCGGCCATTTCAAAGTGGTGGAAGACATGAATCCAGCCGGTCGCATCAGTTCGTGCGGTCGCTGTCACTCCGGTTCGGCGCGACTGGCATTGGCGAAAGGCGAAGATCCCGCCGTCACCGTCGCCAACGATGCCAACGTCGGTATCACCTGCGCTGTTTGTCACGAACCGCATCAAAAACGTATCTGGACGAACGTTCTCACCGGTGTCATCTACACCAATCAACTGCGTTACGCGCTCGTCTCCACAAACGATTTCTCACTCGGCACGGCGGATAACTTCGTCGCCAAGCATGACGTGAACATCAACCTTTGCGGTCAATGTCATAATCATCGTGGCGCGACATGGACGAGTTCGGGTCGGCCACCGCATCATTCGCCGCAATACAACATGATGCTGGGCTCGATTGGCGAATTGCCCGCCAGCACAAACCCGATTCGCGGCACGCACGCCTCATTGGAAAAACAATGCGTCACGTGTCACATGCCGGGCGAATCCGAAGGCAGTCACGGCGTTCGCAATCACTCGTTCCGCGTCGAATCCTATGACGCCTGTTCGAGCTGTCACGTGTTCCCCGAGATGCTCAAGGATTTCCTCGCAACAATCATTGATATGCGCCTCGACCAACTCAAAGCGGATCTGGATTTGTGGGCGACCACGAAAGCACCGGAAGCATTGCGCACCAAATACGGCGTTCGCGCCTGGGAATTCACCACCGCTGGCGATATCTCCGGCGGTGGCGCCGGACCGAGTTCCAGCGAGCAGGCGTTGATTCCGGAAAATATCCGGCGGGCACGATTCAATCTCTACATCGTCAAATACGATGGCAGTAAAGGCACTCACAATCCATTGCACTCCGTCGCGCTGCTGAATGCAGCTCGTAACTGGGTGCAAGCAGAACTGAATCCATGATCTTCCCCGCGACTATTCGGAAGACACTCGCTCAGCTTCGTTCGTTGTGTTGGTCGCAACGACGCTGGAGCGCCGTCATTCTGGCGCTGGTGGTATTTCTTCCGTTCGCCGCTATCTCGTGCCGTACTCCGAAACGCGCCATAGTGAAGTTGCCGGATGTTCCCGGCGCGAAATATGTCGGCTCGAAAGAATGCGAGCAATGCCACGAGGAAATTTACAAAACCTTCCAGACCGCCGATCACTCGATACTGTTAATGGGCGGAGCGAATCTGGTGAACGCCGGTTGCGAGGCGTGTCACGGCCCGAGCAGCATTCACGCGGAATCCGGCGGTGAAACCAAACCGCCTTACCACTTCACTGCCGGCCGTCCCGTTGCCAATACAATGGGCGCAACTGTGACCCATCCCGATACGCGCGCAGTTGAAACCGTTTGCTTCACCTGCCACGCGAATGTGCGCGGCGAATTCGGTCTGCCGCATCGCCATCCGGTGATGGAAGGCAAGATGAGTTGCATCGAATGCCATCCTCCGCACAAAGGTTCGGCGCATCTGAACGGCAGCACCGCGTTGAAAGCGCAGGACGAAACCTGTCTGAAATGTCACCCCACGCAACGCGGTCCGTTCGTGTTTGAACACGAAGCGATGCACGAAGGTTGCACGTCCTGTCACGGCGCGCATGGCACGGTAAATCCGAAACTGCTCACCGCGCGTGATTCCAATCTCTGTCTCAAGTGTCACTTCCAACGCGTACAAGGCGGCCAATTGCTCATCGGCGGTTCGGACCACACGCTGCGCGTGCAACAAGGTGCGTGTTGGACAGCGGGTTGCCACGAAGCCGTGCATGGCTCCCGCGTGAACTCGTCATTGCGCTACTGAGAAAATGCCATGAAGAAAAAAGCGCGCGTCAAACAACAACGAGCCTTCCGCGCCATGCTCGCGAAGCGCTACGCCGTCGGCCTTGCCCTCGCCTTCGGCGCTGGTCTCGCCGTAGCCGAGGACGAAGATGCCACGATTTTCGAAGGACCGGAAGATGCCGGGAACAATTGGATTGAAATCGGCGCGGGCGGAATGACCACGTTCGGCAATCGCGCACAAGCGGAACAGAATCGCCGTTTGTCGCAAGGCGTCTATGGCGGCATCACCGATTTGCATTTTGAAAAGCAAATCGCCAAGGCCACGATGTTCACACTCGATGGTCGCGGCCTCGCGGGAGAAAATGATTACTCGCTGAGCTTCGGCATTGAGAAGGAGGAAAGTTATTTCCTGCGCTTCCACTTTGAAAATTTCCGCACCTGGTCGAATGGCGACGGTGGTTATTACTCGCCCGGCAATGCGTATTATCCATTGCGCGGCGACGCGCTGGCGCTGGATCGCGGCGAGTTTTCGGTTGAAGGCGGTTTTACGCTGAACAGCGGACCGGGGTTGCGCTTCAAATACAGTCATCTTTATCGCGACGGCGACAAAGGCTCAACCATCTGGGGACCGACGCATCCGGGTTTAATCAATCCTACTACGGGCATCGTTCCAACAGTTTCGTCCCTTGATGAAGAACGCCACATCTTCGAACTGGACCTCACGCATCGCATCAAGTCCACCGACCTGAATCTCGGCGCGATATACGAATTTGGCGACCTCAACAATGCGCGGAAGATGTCGCGGTTCCCGGGCGAAGGTCTCGCCGCCGGCGAACGCAAAGTAACGCATCGGGAGAATACGTCTTATGACCTCTTCAACGTTCACGCTTCGAGCGAAACGTGGCTCAAGCCCAATCTGTTTTTCTCCGCCGGATTCATGTTCTCCGACCTGGACAATGACACAAGCGGCCAACGTATTTGGGGCGACAACTATGACGTGGTGTTCGCGCCGAACGCCGCCAACGGCCAGGGTTTCACCAATCTGCTCAGTAACGCACGTAAACACGATTACGTACTCAACCTGAATTTGATGAGTCAACCGACCAGGACGCTGACCGTCACGCCATCAATTCGCGTGCATCGTCAGGATTGGGACGCTTACTCATCGGCTTTCTCCACGTTTGGAAACAATCTCTTCGGCGCAACGGCCAGCGCTGCAGAAGCGGATGCGTTGGAAGTGCGCGAGCGATTGGATATCCGCTACGGCGGCATCACGAATTGGGTGTTCACTGTGCACGGCGAATGGACGCAAGGCGAAGGCGATCAGATGGAATACGGCGGCCTGTTCAATGCCGCGAACGCTCCCGGTAGTCCGCTCACGCGCGAAACCGAGGAAACGCGTTTCGCCCAGAAATACAGTGTCAGCGCAAAATGGTATCCGGCGCGGCGCCTCAGCGTCGAAGCCGGCGCGTATTACAAACGCAGTGAATACGATTACGACCACACCATCGACAACACCGCAAACGCTGGTGCTAATCGTTATCCCGCTTACCTGACGTTGCAAAATTTCGAAACCTATGATGGCAACGCGCGCATTACGTGGCGACCCCTCGGCAACGTGACGTTGGTCGGACGCTACGAATATCAGTTGTCATACATCAACACGACGCCGGATCCGGTTTCGGGTTTGAGCGAAGCGGAATCAGCCGAGATGACGAGTCACATCGTCGCGCTCAATGCGAGTTGGACGCCGTGGTCACGGATGTATGTGCAGGCTGGAGTTCATTACGTGAACAGCGAATTGCACACACCAGCGGTCAATTACACCACCGCCCTGCTCGATTCGCAAAACAACTACTGGTCCGCGAACGGCAACGTCGGTTTCGTGCTCGATGAGAAAACGGATCTGAATCTCGGTTACAGCTACTACCGCGCGGATGACTATTCCGATATTGCACCAGCAGGGCTCGCGCTCGGCAGCGGCGCGGAAGAACACGGCATCACTGCGACGCTGGTGCATCGCATCAACAAAAATCTCCGCGCCTCGCTGCGCTACGGTTTCTACACCTACACTGACGATAGCTTTGGCGAATATCGGGATTACGACGCCCACGTCGTCTATACCGGATTGCAATACCGCTTTTAAGTTCAACCTCGGGTTCGGTCGGCTTCGGTCGAACTCGAGCGGCTTTGGAAAAGCCACAAACCAAGCCTTGTCGTTCGTCCTTGGTCTCCTTTTTGTCGGCCGTTTCGTAACATCACCGAGAATTTGGAAACATTGACAAGGAGCACTGTTTTCCCTGCTTCACCGCTCATCAGCCATCACTTTTGATAATCACGTCCCGGTCAAGAAAGGCAGACAATTTGCCAAATTCAGCGGAGCCACTTTTAAACATTAATCAGAAACTCAGCCCGTGAGTATGACGGGTGTATCAGCAGCCGGGATTCCGGATCGCACCGGGGCGATCGTCGCCGGGCCATTTCGCCCGGAGCTGGCGCTGCTATCGCCCGTAACGCAATGCAAACCATCAACCACATACTGCCCATGAAAAAAATCCTGCTACTGATCGCGCTCTGCTCGGCCGCGGCCCTCGTCAATGCCTCGGCCGCTGACGCCAAAGAAACCTACGACAAAGCTTGCGCCAAATGCCACGGGAAGGACGGCAAAGGCGAAACCAAGATGGGCCAGAAAGCTGGCGTTAAAGATTATACCGACGCTAAAGTCCAGGAAGCGTTAACCGACGATGCCGCGTTCAAAGCCATTAAGGAAGGTTTGAAAGACAAGGCCGGCAAAGTCGTGATGAAACCCGCTGAAGATCTCTCCGACGCTGAAATCAAAGCGCTCGTGAGCTACATGCGGACTTTCAAGAAGTAAGCAGGGAGACTGAATAGCCGCGTTGCGGTGGCGCCGCTCAGCTCCGGTGGAGCGGCGCCATAAATCGAACTTTGTCACCGGAATCAGAACGTGTTCGTCGCCCATGAAAGAAAATCCTCCGGCCGCTCCCGCCCAATCTCGTCACTTCCGTAATTGGCTCACGTACGCGGGTGCGGTGGTCGCGCTCGGAAGTTTCTTCGCTTTCCTTTTACTGTTCGCAATCGACCTGTTCCGACGCACCAGCAATCCGTATCTCGGCATCCTGGCGTATGTGGTCGCGCCGGGATTTTTATTTTTGGGCTTGGGGTTGATCGGGCTGGGATTCTGGTGGCAACGCCGTTCGGAAAAACGTGCCGGCGTCCCCGCATCGAGTTTGATCGCTGTGGACCTGACGCGTCCGGCGGATCGGAAGAAATTGCGCTGGTTCGTCGTCGGCACCGTCGTCTTCCTCCTCTGCACCGCCATCGGCAGCTACCAGAGTTATCAAGTCAGCGAATCGGTGGAATTCTGCGGCATGGCATGTCACGATCCGATGAAGCCGGAGTTCACCGCATATCAACACTCCGTTCATGCGCGCGTCGCTTGCGTGGAATGTCACGTCGGCCATGGTCCCGATGCATTCGTCAAAGCCAAGATGAACGGCGTGCATCAATTGATCGGTGTTTTAACCGGCGACTTCGATCGCCCCATCAAAACGCCCATTAAGAACCTCCGCCCCGCCCGCGAAACCTGCGAGCAATGTCATTGGCCGCAAAAATTCTCCGGCAACATCGATCGCACATATCATTCATTTTTGGCCGACGAAACCAACACCGCTTACTCCGTGCGTCTTTCGCTCAATGTCGGCGGGGCTGATCCAACCCATGGCCCGGTCGGCGGCATTCACTGGCACGTCAGTCAGGACAACAAAATTGAATACATCGCCACGGATGATCGCCGGCAGGTGATTCCCTGGGTGCGCGTGACGGATCCCAACGGTGTCGTCACGGAATATCGCGTGCCGAAATTCACCAACGACATCAGCGGTTACGAAATTCGCCTGATGGATTGCATGGATTGCCACAACCGCCCGTCGCATCGCTTCCGTTCACCAAACGACGCAGTGAACTTCGCCATGAGCATCGGCAAAATTGATCCTTCCATTCCGTGGGTGAAATCGAATGTCGTCGCTGTGCTTGCAGCGGAATACGAAACCGAAGCCGAAGCGCTGGAAAATATCACCACGACCCTGCGGGCGGCATATCCCGATCATCCGCAAGCCGAGAAAGTCGTGGCCGAAGCCCTCGCCATTTATCAGCAGAATTTCTTCCCGGAAATGAAAGCCGATTGGCGCGCATATCCCGAAAACACCGGTCACAAAGACTGGTCGGGTTGTTTCCGTTGCCACGACGACCGGCATTTGTCGGTCGAAACCAAAAAGAAAATTCCCGCCAGCGATTGCCAATCATGTCACACGATTCTGGCTCAAGGAACCGGCGAACAGTTACATCAAATCTCGCCGGATGGTCAGGAGTTCCAGCATCCGGGCGATCCGGTGGACGGTGCGTGTAACGACTGTCACACGGGCGGCGCGTGGTAAGCTATTCAACCGTCGCTCAGTCGAGATGAAAAACCTCCGGTAACGTCCGGGTCACGGGTGAGTTGTCCGGATTCACTTCCATGAGCGGCGCCATGTAAGCCCACCATTTCTTCACCACCGGATGGATGGGCAGATCCGCGGCGGTATTGTTCTCCGCCTGTTTCTGCACCGCAAACAACGTCAGCGTTTCTTCATCGAGAAAGATGGAGTAATCCGAAATCCCCGCCGCGCGAAGCGCCGCCGAAAGCTCCGGCCAGATTTCATCGTGACGCTTTTTGTATTCCGCCACATTGCCGGGCTTAAGCTTCATTTTGAATGCGTGCCGTTTCATTCAACAGTGTTTTTGGCCCCAGATAAAACGCAGATGCACACAGAGTCCGAAACCGCCGAAAGCCTGGTTTGGATATATCTGTGTTGCATCTGTGACCATCTGTGGCTTCAAGGTTTTACTTTCGCAGCTTCGCAAAGCGCTCCGCGGCGTCATTCCACGCCGCCGGCTCGTAACGTTGCACCGCGCTGGACGCACGCACCACATCCCGCATTTCTCCAAGCGACTTCAACTCACCATCGGCTTTGATCTGCGTGAGCAAATTGCCCATCGCCGTCGCTTCCACCGGCCCGGCCAAAACCGGTCGCTGACACGCATCCGCCGTAAACTGATTCAACAACTGACTCTGCGAACCACCGCCCACGATGTGAATGATGTCGATCGTTTCGCCCGTGAGTTCTTCAAGCGAGTGCAACACTTCGCGATACTTGAGCGCGAGGCTTTCGTAACAACAACGCACCAGTTCCCCTTCGCTCTTCGGAATCGGCTGCTTCGTTTCGCGACAGAATTCCTGAATCGCTTTCGGCATATCGGGCGGATTGAGAAAACGCGGATCGTTCAGATTCACGATGGAACGCAGCGGTTTCGCCTTCGCGGCAAGCGCCGCGAGTTGCGCGTATTCGTATTTCCGCCCTGCGGCATCAAACGAGCGTTTGCATTGCTGCACAAGCCACAGGCCCATGATGTTTTTGAGCAACCGATACGTGCCATCAATGCCGCCTTCGTTGGTCATGTTCAGTTCCAGCGCGCGCTTCGACAGCACCGGCTCCTGCACTTCCACGCCCATCAACGACCACGTACCCGAACTCAGATACGCCCAATTCGCTTTACCGGTCTTCGCTGTTGGAACACCCGCGACCGCGGATGCCGTGTCATGCGATGGCGGCGCAACCACTTTCACTCCTGCCAAACCGGTCCGTTCCGCGAGCGATTTGCGAAACTTCCCGAGCGTCGCGCCGGGCGGAACGATTTTCGGCAGAAAATGCGTCGGCAGTTTAAGCTTTTTGAGCAGCGGCAACGACCAATCGCGCTTGAGCGGATGAACGAATTGCGACGTGGACGCGATGGTGAACTCCGCGCGTTTCACGCCGCACATTGCCCAATGCAGAAAGTCCGGAATGAACAACAGCGTTTCCGCCGCTGCGAGAATTTCCGGAGCATGATTGTTCCACGCGATTAATTGATAGAGCGAGTTCAGCTCCATGAACTGCAAACCGGACTGAGCGAAGATTTCTGCGCGCGGCACCCGTTTGAACGTCCGCTCCATCAGACCGCGCGTGCGAGCATCGCGATAATGATACGGTTGCCCCAACATCTCGTCCTGTTTATTGAGCAGCACGAAATCCACGCCCCACGTGTCCGCACCGACCGACACAATTTGTTTGCCGTATTTTTTCCGCGCGAGCGTCAGACCGTTCTGAATTTCCGCCCACAACCGCATGATGTCCCAGCGAAACGTGTCACCGAGATAAACGCCGCCATTGGGAAAGCGATTGATTTCTTCGAGTCGAAGTTTTTTCCCGTTCCAAATTCCCGCCATCACGCGGCCACTCTCCGCGCCGAGGTCCACTGCGAGATATACTTTTTGCGCCATAACTCTCAGCCTCGTTTGCTCAACACCGCCTTCTCATAATTTCGCACCTCTTCGAGCCATGCTTCGCCGACCGGCACGTTTTGTTGCAGACAGTAATAATCCCACACGGCGCCGAACGGCAGCGTCTTGGCTTCTTCCATCAACGCCAGTCGCCCGGTGAAATCGCCGTCGCGTTCCAGTTTTTTGTAAGTCGTGTACGGCTCGAGCATCGCGATGCACAGCGCGCGCAACAGATTCCGCGCACCAATGGTCCACGCCGCAATGCGATTGATACTCGCATCAAAGAAATCCAATCCCAGATGCGTCCGCGCGAGATAATTGCCTCGCACCAGTTCCTGTGCGATGGCCTGCAATTCATCCGTCAACGTCACCACGTGATCGCTGTCCCAGCGCACGCCGCGACTGACGTGCAGGAGAATTTCCGGCACAAAGCACAACACGGACGAAATCTTGTCCGCCATGTTTTCCGTCGGGTGATAATGGCCGGCGTCGAGACAGACGAGCGTCTGATTCTTCACGGCGTAACCGAGATAAAACTCATGCATGCCCACCGTGAAACTTTCCGCGCCGATACCGAACAACTTCCCTTCCACCGCATCGAGATTGTATTTCGGATTGAGTTTCTTTTTGAAAATCGCATCGAGCGACTGCTCCAAACGCTCGCGCGGATCACGCCGATCCGCCGGTGTATCTTTCATGCCGTCCGGCACCCAGATGTTTGTCACCGTCGCTTTGCCGAGCGCTTTGCCCATCACTGCACCGATTTCGCGACTGCGCTGACAATGTTCGATCCAGAATTGCCGAATGCCTTTGTCATGATGCGACAGCGTAAAACCACTCGCTGATTTCGGATGCGAAAAACACGTCGGATTGAAATCGAGCCCGATCTTGAGCGACTTCGCCCAATCAATCCAATTCTGAAAATGCTTCGGCTCGATTTCGTTGCGGTCCACTTTTTTGCCGCCGAATTCACCGTAAAACGCGTGAAGATTGAAACGATGCTTGCCCGGAATCAGCGACAACGCTTTGGCCGCATCAGCGCGCAATTCATCAGGCGTCCGCGCCTTGCCCGGATAATTTCCCGTCGCCACCAATCCACCACTGAGCGCACCGCCGAAATTTTCGAATCCGCCGACATCATCGCCCTGCCAGCAATGCAGCGAAACGGGAACCGTCGCCAACACTTTGAGGATTTTATCGGTGTTGACTCCCAATGCGGCATAACGTTCACGGGCAAGTTGATAAGCAGCGACAATTGATTTGTTATTCACGCTGTCATCGTAGCGAAAATGAGGCGATGCGTTCTAGCGCGAAATCACCGCCACGACGGCAGATAGCGAGATTCGCGCTGAACTTGGAACTTGGAACTTGCCCCGGCAAACTCTATAACACTGCCATGGTAAATTTTGTCGCCACCGGAGGACTTTTACTCGCTAATGCCGCCCCCGCTGCGGACGCTGCGACCGCTTCCTCCGGAGTGGCCGGACTCATCGCCAACGGTGGTCCGATGTTGTGGGTCATCTTTTTTGCGGGCGCAGCGGGAATCGTCGTTTTCATCGAGCGCGCGCTTCATTGTCATCGCGCTCAAATCAATTCCACCGAATTTCTCAACGGCGTCCGCACCGTGCTCAAACGCGATAATGTCGTGGAAGCGATTTCCATTTGTGACGCCACGCCCGGTCCGGTTGCGCGCCTCGTCAAAACCGCCATTCTCAATCGCGATCACGGTCGCGACCGCGTGCGCGAATCGCTCGAAGAAGCCGGCTTAAGCGAAGTGCCGCGACTCGAACGCCGATTAGATCTGCTCGCCACTATCGCTCAACTCGCACCATTGCTCGGACTGCTCGGCACGGTGCTGGGTTTCATCAAAACGTTCAGCACACTGCAAGGCCAGGCGCTTTATGCGAACAGCGCGATGTTGTCTGAAGGCACGGGCCAGGCGTTGATTTGTACCGCCGCCGGACTGGCCGTAGCGATCCCGATTCACGCCGGCTACAACTATCTCGTGAGTCGCGTGAATTCCATCGTCACGGACATGGAACGGGCGGC
>CALAYC010000080.1 GCA_937894935.1 uncultured Verrucomicrobiota bacterium | reverse complement strand
GCTCGAAGACATCGTCGCCACCGCCTGGGCGTGGCATAAGAAACATCCGAACGGTTATCCGGATTGAAATGGAATTGCAATTAACCCTGAACCTCGATTCCTAACATGGACCCCTTCCTTCAGGCCGCGATTGACGAAGCCCAAAAAGGTCTCGCCGCAGGCGGCATCCCCATTGGCTCGGTGCTGGTGTTGGACGGAAAAATTATCGGACGCGGCCACAATCAACGCGTGCAACAAGGAAGCGTGATTCATCACGCGGAGATGAATTGCCTCGAAAACGCCGGGCGACTGAAGGCGTCCGTGTATGCGCGATGCACGCTGTACTCGACGCTGTCGCCCTGCCCGATGTGCAGCGGCGCGGCGTTGCTCTACAAAATTCCGCGCATCGTCATCGGCGAAAACGTCACGTTCCAAGGACCGGAAGCGTATGTGAAATCGCAAGGCGTGCAGGTGGAAATCCTGAACGATCCGACGTGCATTCAGATGATGAAAGACTTCATCGCCGCGCACCCCGAACTGTGGAACGAAGACATCGGGGTTTGACGCGGCTGAACAGAATCCGCCGATTCTTCTCGCTACGGATGTAGTTTTCGGCGCGCGATTTCCGACCCGCAACCGGTGGGGTGAGGCTGCCGACGAGCCGGCTTCAACACGTCTGACCAAAAAACCAGCAGCTCACGGAGCCGCGCTTCAAAAAGATTTCCCGGTAGGGACAGGTTCCGCCTTGTCCCAGATTTGGAAGTTATCTTTCTTGCTGTCATTACGCGGTATATCTCCACCGCGAATTCAGTCCTTGATCCGATCCGCCCTTCTGATCAATTGATCCCGGCGTGCCGAAGAAACCGAAGCGCGTCGAACGCTCACTTTACCGCCGCAATCCACCCAAGCGCGGTGACCTGACCTGTGGCCGCCGATGCAAACAGGCGGCTCGCGAGGACGCTCGCCCCACCAACCACTCTGTCCTCCACGATGCGCAACTCCTTTTGGGAAATGTAGATGCCGTAGTGCCAATCGCCGCACAACCGTTTCTCAAATGGGTTGGCGGCAAGGGCCAGCTCCTGTCGCAACTCGACAAATTTTTCCCGAAGAAAATCAATCGTTACTTTGAGCCCTTCGTGGGTGGTGGCGCCGTTTTCTTTCACCTTAAGCACCGCTTCCCCCGGATGCGTGCTTACCTGCGCGACATCAACCCCGAACTCATCAACACCTACCGCGCCGTCCGCGACTGCCCGCAGGAACTCATGCACCGGCTCGACGAACATGCCGCCGAATTCAAAGCCAAAGGCGACGACTACTTCTACTACGTCCGCGCGCAACACCACCTGACCGGCGACGACCAGAAAATTGTCGAACGCGCCGCGCGGATGATTTTTCTCAACAAAACCTGCTTCAACGGCCTCTGGCGCGTCAACGCCCGCGGCGAATTCAACGTTCCCGTCGGCTCGTATAAAAACCCCCGGCTCTACGACGAAGAAAACCTCTGGGCCGCCCATCGCGCCCTGCAAGACGCGGACCTGGCCGTGCAGGACTTCCGCCGCACCTTTGATGAGACCGGGCGCGGCGATTTCATCTACGTGGACCCGCCGTATTATCCCGTTTCAACCACCGCCAATTTCACCTCCTACGCCAAGGAAGAATTTGCCGAAGACGAACAACGCGAACTCCACGCTGTGTTTGCCGAAGCGGCGCGGCGCGGCGTACGGGTGGCGCTTTCCAATTCCGACACCCGGTTCATCCGCAAGCTGTATAGCAACTTTCAAATCCACACCGTTCAAGCAAAGCGGCGAATCAACTGCGACGGCTCAAAGCGCGGCGAGGTCAATGAGGTGGTAATAACCAACGAGGGTGGCAATGAACATTAAGGAGTGGCTGGAAGAAAATGACTATCGCGACGTACTGAGCAAGATTCGCCGAGTCGAAGAGGGCTGGGAGAAAAAGGGAACTGGAACGCGCCGGAATTGGGCTGACGTGCTGGCCGGGCATGAGGACGGCAGCCCGCGTATCGTAGAAGGCATCAAATTTCCGGTTTTGCGTGCGGCGCGAGAACGGAAAGGTTGGGCAAATGTAGACGGCTCTATATGCCGCCGTCCAAACGAGAAAATGCCACCAGTTATTCGGCAAAAGCGCTGGGAGAAATTCTCTGGTCATTCTCCCAATAAAAAGCAGACGACAGCATGAGTGAAAACAGAGAACAGCAAAAGCGAGCGTTTAACTTCTTACTAGAGAAGTGCAATACCCAGGAGCTTTTTTCTGTCGCCCAATTTGGTGCGGCAACAGGATGGTCAGATGTTTCATTTCGCACGTACCTGTCGAAGCAGTTCAAAGATCTCTTGATTCCAGTCGGTGATAAATTCCGTGTCAGCTTTGCGTTCAGACGTTTCGGCACGTGGCCAAAGTTTCGTGACAACGTAGTCACCCAGAAGCGAAAACTCACACGCGCATATAAACCTAACCTGCATGAGAATGTTGTGATGTTTGAGTTCTTCATGCCGCTTCGCAACGAGGAGTTCTTACGTGACGCGCTTGATGGTTTGTTTTACAAAGATTCACTTCGTTTTCGCCTAAAAACCCTGTCGCAGTCAGAACTGCAAAAGCAGATCCCGCTAAAACAGAACGAACAAGAAGAAGCGTTTCTTGATCGGGTTTGTGAATGGCTCGCCAAAAAATTTATCGGCTATTCAATTAGCCATGTCGCTGGTCGTTTTCGTGCTGGCGACCTGAGAACTCGTCAAGAAGCAGCGGAAGCGAGCATTAGCAATACGCAAAAGTATCTCATTGATGAAACGACGGCTGTCGTTCGATTTATTTTTCCCTGTGCGCCTGAACAGGGGCTTTTCGCTGGATCAAAAGGGCAGGAAGCCGTGCAACTTGAAGCGTCCCGCATAAGGTGGTTTTTTCACCAGTTGTTCGTCGGCAGCATTTTGGAAGTTGTCAGTGGCGAGGATGAAATTTGGCTCTTGGAAACAGGGATGATCAACCAACTCCACATATTCAGCGCAGAAGACTAGGAGGAAAACATGCCCGGCCGACAACATGCGGTTTCAAATGGTGATCATCTAGTCAAAGCGGTTGCACAACTTGCACGAGATCTCGGACTTGAAGCTAAAGAGCAAGTCCGTGTAGCACGACGAATTTGGGGCGCCGTCCGCAGAATTGACGTCGTCATCACGCACCCGCAGACGCGGAAGACTTTAGGAATTGAATGCAAGTACCAACGTGACAAAGGAACCACAGAGGAAAAAGTTCCAGCCACAATCAAAGATATCGGTGCATGGCCAATCCCGGGGCTTGTTGTTTTTGCAGGAGACGGCTTCACCCAGAATATGAAGATGTTTCTGATTTCCACAGGCAAGGCCGTTGAGTTTTCCGAGTTGAAGCCGTGGCTCTGCTTGTTTTTTGGATTGCCATTAGAATGAATCCGGCTCTTAACGGAATCTGGGAAGGAATTCAGCGTTTGGGCTTGGGCGCTTTAGCTCATGCAAATCATCATGCCGCATTCGGACACGCGCCGGGCGTTGAAAGCGGTTCATGGCCAGAGCTATCGATTACTCAAGCAGCACACGCAGCTGAATTGTTGATCAAATCACGAATAGCTCAAGAGCATCCACTTTTGATATTCGACCAATTGCCGAAAGGCCCAGAAGTGCCGGGGAATGAACTAGAGTTGCGCGATCTAATGTTGAGAGGCAGAACTGTTCAATGGTCCGACCTACCGTCTCGCCTTTGGGCAACGACTGGATTGGTGATTCCAAACAAAGACAGATTCGAACACTTTGGGAAGCTCCGAAACAGCCTACAGCATTTCGGCAAGATGGATGCCGCAGATTCAGCAGGAGAAACGCTGAACTTCATTTTTGAAGTGATTGACCCTTTTGTAAACCAGTGCTGGGGACTTTTCGCGATGGATTACGACGAAGATTATGAACCATACCTGTATTTTGTGAATGCGCTTGTCCAACGAGAGATTCTGTTCCTAGTTTCACCCGGAAGCGCGACGCACTTTAAGGATTGGGCCGTCGATTGGTCATCTGTTAGTCCCCTATACCGAGATGAAATGCATGCTCGGGTTGAACAGATGCGCTCAAAAAACTCACAGGAGAACTAAAACTATGGCAACGCATTGGAAGGAATGGGAAACAAAAGTCGGACAGATTTTCGAGAATGTCGGCTACACGAAGATTCCTGCACCGGAAAAAATAAGCAGCTTGCCTGAACGCAGTTTTTGTTTGGAGAGATTGAATCCGGTGATGCAGGTGGACGTTGTTGTTCGGGTTGACCGCTATCGCTGGATACTCATCGAGTGTCGCGACCGACGGAATGCTACAATCAAGCAATGGCTCCACGAAGTTCATGGCCGGTGCACAGACCGATTGAACAAGTTGAAGAAGGAACTCAAATCAAAATCGCACAAAGTGTTTGGAGTTGCGGCCACCTCGCTCCGGAGCCTGGACGGCAAGATTCAAGCGACTGCGGATGATACCGGCGTCGCCCTCTGGCATCACGGCGTGGTTGATTACTTGAGGGCGATCACTAAAGGGGCGAAATCGCAGGTGGAAGAACTCGTGCTGTACCGCTGCGGAATCAGAAAAGCGACGTACCCGCCAATCAAACTTCAAGTTCAGGCATGGCCTGGCAACGGAGAACCATGGTTCGTCGGCTTTGTTTCACCATTACAAGTTGCACACGCAGCATTTGTTTACCAGCGAGGTCAGGGCTTTGGTGAAGCCGCGTATCAACGATTCCTTAAGCCGCAACGCATCACGGAAATTGGAAGATTTGTGAGCAACGGCAAAGTATTTCCGAACGCCATCGTGATGGCGCTACCATCAAATACGAATCTGCCAAAATCGAGTGATAGAACCGGATTGATGACAGTTGTGATTCCAGGAAATCCCGAAGCGATCAAAATCATTGATGGCCAGCACAGGTTTTTTGGCGCGCTTGCTTCAGGCAAAGATCCGAAGCTTTTATGCACGTTTGTGAAATGCGACGACTTGGACCAGGCAATAATGTTTGCAACCATCAATGGCAAACAAGTCAGCGTAGACAAGAGCCAGCTTGTTTCGTTGTTTGGTATCCCGGGCTTTGCCGCCAAGATTGCAGCGGGGCTCTCCGATAAAGACCAGGTCCGGATTGACTTGGAAGAGGCGGTTTATCGATCGCTTGAGCGTATGAATCAAAACGAACCGTTGCTCGATAAGCTGAATTTTTATCCTGGACGGCCTGCGAAAGACAGCATCCCTTTCAAGACGATTTATGATGCGCTGCTCTCAATAGCGAAAGTGGAACAGTCTGGGTTCAAGGCGCTGCAAGGGTCGGCGCAGGATCGTGGGAGAATTTTCGGCGAGCGGTTGGCCAGAT
>CALAYC010000079.1 GCA_937894935.1 uncultured Verrucomicrobiota bacterium | reverse complement strand
CAACGTCGTCTCGCGTTCTCGCTCATCGAAGTGATGATTGCGATCGGGATTTTCTTTATCGCGCTGTTTTCGATTCTCGCGCTGACGGCGCAATTGCTGACCAACGCGCGCGTGATTCAAAGCACGATTAAACCGCACGCGTCGATGGTGCACGCATGGTACACATCGAAAACCAATCGCATTACGGAAGGTTCGACGACGGTAGATTTCAGTGATATTGCGCAGGACCTTGGCGAGTTGTATCGCGATTATTATGCGGAGATTTACGCCGAGCCGAATCTCGATCTGACTAACGGTCTCTGGAATGTGACCTACACTGTGTTCAATCGCAAAACGCGGCAGGTGGATTCTGAGGTTTCAACTTTCTATTGGGATCCCAACACGCAAAGTCGTCCCGGCGCCGGGTTGCGTTAATCATGCAAATCGCTCGAATATCAAAACCCATTGCGTCGCGGCGAGCGTTCACGCTCATCGAGATCATGATGGCGATGGCGATTTTCGGGCTGTTGCTGGCGGCGATTTACGCGTCCTGGACGTTGATTCTTAAATCCACGCAAATCGGTCAGGAAGCCGCGGCGCGCGTGCAGCGCGAACGCATCACGATGCGAATGATTAAAGAAGCGCTCGCAGGCGTGCTCTCGTTTCAGGCCGATCCTTACAATTACGCATTTATCGCTGAGAATGAAAACAACGGTTACCTGAGTTTCGCGGCGCGTCTGCCCGAATCGTTTCCGCGAAGCAGCCGACCGGCGTGGGACGGTTTTGATGTGCGGCGAGTGACGTTTTCCATCGAACCGGGGGCGGATTATTCGCAGCGACAATTGGTGTTGCGGCAAAATCCGTTGCTCAAAGAAATGCATCCGGATGAAAGGGATTTTCCGTTTGTCGTTTCCAAAGACGTGAACAAGATGGAGTTCGAGTTCTGGGATAATCAGAAACGCGATTGGATCACCGAATGGACGCGAACGAATGAGTTGCCCCGGATGCTGAAAATTAAAGTCGAGTTCGTGCGGCGCAATCCACGCGAGAAATACGCCCAACCGAAAAAAGTAGAACTGGTGGATGTGTTTCCGTTGCCGGCGACGATGGTGCCGACGATTTATCAAGGTCCGCCGAGCGGACAGCCTGGGGGTGGGCCCGGGCCAGGTGGTGGACAAGGCAGTCAGATCGGACAGCCACCACCGCAGAATCAACCGGGAAATTTGCCGATTAATAATCCCGGCAATAATAACCCGAATTTCAATCGGCCTAATCCGAATCGGTTTCCGCGATGAAACTTACCTATGGTTCAAGCCGCTCCGGCATCGCACTGATGATGGTGATGATTTGTGTCACCGTCCTCGGCGCGATGGCCGCGTTGTTTGCGTACTCGATGAAGGTGGAGTCGCGGCTTGCGATGAATGCAAACGCAGAGGCGGATTTTTATCCGGTCGCGCAATCGGCCGTGGATTATTGCAAAGCAGTTTTATCCGCGGCAATGACGTGTCCGGAAGAGCCGTTTGATCCACAGACCGGCGTCTGGGGACCGACGATGACCTGCTCGAATGAATTGCTTTCGCTGATTCAGCCGACGGTCGATATGGGGCGCGGGCGGAAGTTCAGTTGGAAAATGAGAGACCTCGAGAGCAAGGCGAACATCAATACGGCCGATCAAATGATGCTCGAACAGGCGACGCGATTGCTCGGTGTGGATGCAGGTGAAGCGAGTACGATTATTGATTCGATTCTCGATTGGATTGATCGCGATGACAGTCCGCGCATCAGCGGCACGGAGAGCGATTATTACGAAACACTCGATCCGCCTTACATCGCGAAGAACGGTTACATTGATGACATTTCGGAATTATTGCTGATTAAAGGCATCACGCCGGAAATGTATGGCGTGAGCGGAATGGTGCCGCCGCCACCGCCGCCATCGCTGCGAGAGCAATTGCAGATGGGCTTTGAGGAGGAATACGCGCAACGTGCCGTGCTGAAGGATTTATTCACGCCGATTTCCTCCGGGCAAATCAACATCAACACCGCCTCAGCCGAAGTGTTGCAACTCGTACCGTTCATTGATGAAGCGACGGCGCAACGGATTATTTATTGTCGCAACGGTCAGGATACCGGCGTGCCGGTGCCGTTTCGTAATCCCGGCGAAGCGTTGACCTGCGCGCAAGTGAATCCCGGAGTGATTGGCCAGATCACGCGCTATTTCACGGTGCGCGGGCGTACGTTTGAAGCGGAGATCGAAGTCGAGTGCAGTGGCGTGAAACGCTATTACTACGCGGTGCTGGCGCGAAACAATCAACGCGATATTCAGGTATTGAGTTTCTACTGGAAACAGACGCCGCCGAAGAAAGAAGAAATGTACGTGTCCACTTATGCAGGCACTCGTTGAGGATTTCCTGCAATACCTTCGTCACGAACGCGGTCAATCGGCTCATACACAGCGCACCTATTCGGGATTGTTGAATCGATTTATTGCCTGGGCGGAAAAGAACGGCATCAACGCCTGGGAACAGGTGGAGTTGAATCATCTGACGGCATTTCTTCAGCATGAACGCGAACGGGCGCTCGCGCATGAACCGGATAATTCCAAGCGCCGCCTCAGCAGCGAAAGTGTTTATCTGGAGATTGCAGCGTTGCGGGCGTTTTATCGGTATGCGGAGGAGGAAAAATTGTTACCGCGCAATGTGGCTGAACATCTGTCGTTGCCGCGGCGCTGGAAACGTTTGCCGAAAGCGCTTTCCGATGCCGAAATCGAAAAATTACTTACTCCGCAGCAGCCGGCGACGCCTGCGAGTCTTTGCGATGATGCGATTTTAGAACTCGCCTATGCGTCGGGATTGCGGCGTTCGGAACTTTGCGCGCTGCGTCTGGAGCAGTTGCATCTGGAAGCCGGCTTCATCAACGTCATCGGCAAAGGCAACAAAGAACGCGTTGTGCCGGTCGGAACGAAAGCCGTTGAAGCATTGAATCGTTATTTGACGGCCGGGCGACCTAAACTGGTAAAACCGCGCTCGCCAGGAAATGTTTTTCTCACGAATCGCGGCACTGCTTTCGCCTCCATCACCATGTGGCAACGAATCAAAGCGCGGGTGCATCGTTCCGGAGTGGAGCGCAACATCACGCCGCACATGTTGCGACACAGTTTTGCTACGCATTTGTTGGAGCACGGAGCGGACTTGCGGGTGATTCAGGAATTGCTCGGGCACGCGAATATCGGCACTACGGAAATTTACACACACGTGACCGGGAATCGATTGCACGACATTCACCGACGTTTCCATCCGCGACCGTGAATGTTTCGATGCGCTGGAGAACAAGACCTGAGCCGACACGCAGAACTACTTCAAAGAAAAAGCCGCGCTGGTTTACCAACGCGGCTGAAAACTCAAACGAATTTCGTTCAGCTTTGCGGTCGGAAATTCAGCGGACTGTTGAACGGCATTTCATGCGCGCACGGTTGGTTCGTGGGCGCGTCAGCGGTGCGATCCGTCGGTTCGACGATTTTATTGTCCAACATCCATCGCTCCACTTCGTCGCCGCTCACGTCAGCCAGCATGTGGCCGTTGATTTCGACGCACGGACTGAGCATCTGACCGCTCTTCTCAATCATTTCGGCACGCTGGGCGGGATCGTTGATGATGTCGCGGTCTTCGTACGGCAAATCGTATTTGCGCAGCACGGCGCGCACCCCATTGCTCCAACCGCACGAAGGCTTCAGATAAGCGATTATTTTCGGTTTATTCATAGACAACTTCTTGGAAATAAGATTTGGCAATCAGGCCAGCCCAGCTTGGCATAAATTTATCCTCAGTCAAAACCCTAAACTCGAATGTGTCGTCGTTTGGTGACTCCGGGCTTTAGCCCGCGCCAGGGAAAGCCTAGATTGCGCCCATGCGAATCCTTATCGCGCCCGATAAATTCAAAGGCACGCTGACCGCACGGCAGGCTGCCGACGCCATTGCCAGCAGTTGGCGCAAAGTTCGCCCGGCCGATCAACTAACACTGCTACCCATCAGCGATGGTGGCGATGGCTTTGGATTGGTGTTGGGCGAACTTATTGGCGCGACGTCACAACAGATTCGCACGGTCAACGCTGCGCATGAGCCGTGTCGCGCTCGCTGGTGGTGGCACGAAAAATCCCGCACCGCCATCATTGAATCCGCCAACATTGTCGGCCTTGCGATGTTACCGACGGGAAAATTTCATCCGTTCGAACTGGATACGTTTGGAGTGGGGGCGGCGATTCGTGCGGCTCAGGAAAAAGGCGCACGACAAATTCTCGTCGGGATTGGCGGCAGTGCGACGAATGACGGCGGGTTCGGATTAGCGCGGGCGCTTGGGTGGAAATTTTTCAATCGCGCCGGCAACGAACTCACGCGCTGGACGGATCTAACTTCGCTGCATTCGGTGCAACCGCCGCCGAAGCGGCTGCGTCGAGGATTGATTACGGTTGCGATGGACGTGCAGAACCCGCTGCTTGGACCGCGTGGAGCGACGCGCATTTACGGTCCGCAAAAAGGAATTCGTCCGCAGGACCTCGCGCCAGCGGAGCGTTGTCTGCGTCGCTTGGCTCAAGTGATGAAACGGCAATTCGATTTGGACTTTGCCAAAACTCCCGGCGCAGGTGCGGCGGGCGGATTGGGCTTCGGGTTGGCGACGTTTGCGAACGCGCGATTGGAATCCGGTTTCGAACTCGTGGCGCGTCCAGTGAAACTTCGACAACGTTTGGCCAAAGTGGATTTGCTGATTACGGCGGAAGGTTGTCTCGACCGGTCGTCGCTCATGGGCAAAGGTGCGGGGCAGGTGGCGACGCTCGCGCGTGTGCGCGGGATTCCGGTGCTTGGTTTGGCGGGTGTGACCTGTGATGCCATTGCGCTTC
>CALAYC010000078.1 GCA_937894935.1 uncultured Verrucomicrobiota bacterium | reverse complement strand
TCGGCGCGGCCTGTGCGTTTTGTCTCACAGGCGCTTGGCTGTGCCTCGAAGGAAAGCGCGCGGGTTCGCGCCATTTCCGTTTCGGATGGGACAGTCAAGGCATCAGAAACGAAGGGAAGTGCATGAAAAAGCAAGCAAGACGGTTTATCACAGGGCTGGCCCTTGCTGTTTTCATCGGCAGCATGGCGATGACTGGCGCAAACGCCCAAACGACCACCCATGCCTCCCGTCAGGAAAGACGGGAAATGGGTGCCGTGGGAGGAGGTTTACGGACCTCTGCCGGATCTCCCGCCGCGCCCGATCAAGCGATATAAGAATCCGAAACCGATTGACCCAGAGGCGCAATGGGTTGGGGTTAAAAGGCGATTGGCTCCATGGTTGACCGAAGAAGAACTGCGGGCCAAGCCAGCTACTACTCCGGCGTTGGAAGCGGCGAAACGACGCGCTGCCATGAAGAGCGGTTTCGTTCCCAAGGTCAATCCGATTGAATTGCGAGAGGAGACCAAGAAACGGGCCGAAAAACAACGCAAGGCGGCAGAAGCCTATCAAGAGCCATCCCAGCGAGGGAGTGGAGGCGGAGATGACGAAGAGGATGGTAACGAACCGCAGGTGCATCTTGCCGGAATCCATTTTGATTCCGCAGGTTTTACGCGTTACGAATTATGGATAACAGACGCGCCAACCGATGAGGTCTTTGAAATTTATTTTGCGGACGAATTGAATCCAAACCGGTGGCGACTTGCGTATCTAGGCTATCCGGAGGTCATATTCGGTTCGATCAGCGTTTATTTCATATACGTCAATGATCATCCAGCGCAAGGCTTCTTCCGGGTTTTTCCGTTCAATGATGCGGACTCGGATGGAATTTCTGACGGCATGGAAATCTGTGTCTTTCACAGTGACCCCAACAATCCTGATTCCGGATTTGCCCGCGACGCCGATGGCGATGGGCAGCCTGATTTCCCAGGACGCGCCGGGAACTGGGTAGTGGATGGAGACGAAGATTTTGACAGTGATGGATACAGCAACATGAAGGAATTGTGGATGGGCACGGACCCCTTGGCGGCCCAAGACAATCTCGCCGACAGCGACGGTGATGGCCTTCCAGATTGGGCGGAATCCTTGATTTGGATTTATCAAGGAATCTCAAACCCCGGCCTGCGAGACGATTCCGATGGAGACGGCGTTGATAACTACACGGAAATCGCTGCGCTTACCGATCCCTCATGGCCGGATGCGGTTTACGCTTACTGGAACTTTTACAATTTGCCGGACTCACGAAGGGTCATCTCTTTCGCGCCGATCACGGTTCAGCACACGGCTTCGACGAATGCTGCCAGCACCAATCGGTTCATTTTCAATAACGCCGGCACTT
The DNA here is from genome assembly GCA_937894935.1 of uncultured Verrucomicrobiota bacterium. Taxonomy (GTDB): domain Bacteria; phylum Verrucomicrobiota; class Verrucomicrobiia; order Limisphaerales; family JADLHS01; genus JADLHS01. The sequence continues at coordinate 24,930 of CALAYC010000078.1, read as the reverse complement.
TGGGAGCCTACCTGCATCTGGATGTCCGCCGGGATCAAGATGCTTATGGAGAACCTCTGCCCGGATACGACACCATCTTCTTTGGGGGCGGATTTTTGTCGCCTTGGAGCGGTATGTATTTGGACTCCCTGGTTGATGGCGTCGAAGCAAGTGACGGGTACATTCCGTGGAAAGACCTCTTGATCACCAGCACGAGTCTGTTGGCCAACGTTTGGGATGAGGCAAAAGTTTCGGACGCGATTGATGCACTCAACATTGAAACGGTCGCTGTCGTTAAACAGCGATCGGTCTTGCGAACCGTAGTGCGGTTGCGGGAGCTACAGCTCGCTGTTGATGTGACCGACGCAAGCACCGGAGCTCAAATGCGTTTGAGAACCGCGATCAGCGAAATACACACTGAAGCAACCCTGTTTCGTCAGACCTCAATCAAAATCGCCTCCTATCAGGGCCAGAGCTGGGCGACCCGGGCGGGTCATTGGGTGTCCGTCGGAGGACGCGTGGCCACATTCTTCAGCATTTGGGGATCTGCGACGGGAGTGATTGACGCCGCGATTCCCTATATCCGCGACGTGAGGCGGAGATGCGATAATAATTTTGACACTGCCGCCGAATTTGCCAATGGCTTTTCAGTGGGAAATTTCTGGCTGATTTACTGGAACCAACTCTCGGAGTTCGATGGCTATGATAGCCAATGTTGGTAGTTGTAATTCAGGCGGAGTGGTCATCAGGCCACTCCGCCTCGTGACCATGAAGAAAAAACGCACAACTGTTCGACGGGAAGAAGCTGGTGTAACTATCCTTTACGAGCGAGACGCTTCGACTCCGTCGCGCAATTGGTTGCGCGAATGCGTTTCCTGGCTGCTTTGGTGCTCCGTCCCGTTGTTTATCATTTTTTACGGAATTGACGGCATCCAAAGCGAACATATCCCGGCATGGCGAAGCAGGCGGGAAAGATTCGGGGACGCCGCTGTGGGTTATTCCTGGGTCGTGGTCGGAATCGGTTTGTGGGGCTTGGGGCAATGCTGCTTTGCCAAATCGCATCGGCCCTTGTTCAAACTGCTGGGGTGGCTGCTAGGCGGGCTGGCTTGCGGGATTGGAATTTGGATTCAAATGAGATGAAGGCAAGGCGGGCATTCACATTGATCGAATTGCTGGTGGTAATCGCCGTTATTGCGATTTTAGCAGCGTTGCTCTTGCCCACGTTGTCGCGCGGCAAAGACTCGGCACGTTCTGCCGCTTGCAAAAGCAACCTGCGCCAACTCGGTATTGGCCTTACCCTCTATGCCAGTGAGAGCGGTTCTTATCCTCCGTTGCACCATCTTGACCCGAGTGTTAATGCGTTCGTTACGTATGGGTGGATGGGTAAATTACTCCCTTACGTTTCGGGAAACACTTTGGTTTTTAAGTGTCTCTCCATGGTGCCGGAGTTTCTCTGGCCTACGAATGTTTCGAGCCGGGGGTACTCATTCCCGTACAACATCGGACCAGACGTGAAATTCAGTTATGGCTATAACGGTTTGGGAGTGGCGACAGTGGGAGGCTTTGGCTTGGGCGTCCATCCCGAGGATCGGATCGCCATGACTTATGTCAAACGCCCGGCGGAAATGATCGCCATTGGCGATAGTGCTGGAGATGGCAGTCTGGACGGAGAAATTACGTTTCACCGATTTCAAACCGTTTTAGTTGCGCCTCCGGGTGACCGTCACAACAAAGGCGCAAACGTTGTTTTCTGCGATGGGCATGTGGATTGGCAAAAGCAATCCAAGTGGACCGCGTTGAATGAAACTGCGGCGCGCCGCTGGAACAATGACAACCAAGCGCATCAAAATCTGTGGATTAGCGGCGGTGGCCCAAAATAATTTTTCGACCGCGGGAGCGCCCGTCATCGTTTCTTCTGCATCTTCTGCTTGTCAGTACACCCTGCTCGGCTCACTATCCGGTTCAGAGACGCAGCCAAGCCGTATTTGAAATGATTGAACTGATTCAGTTCCCTTGGAGTCCGTTCTGCCTCGTGCAACGGCACATTCTTCGTTACTCCGGCGTTCCGTTCAAAATCACCAACCTGAAACTGACGAACGACCGGTCGCTCATCTGGAAACTTACCAAAGAACGTTACTACGGCGTGCCCATCGTGCGCGACGGACGGAACGTCGTCTTTGAAACCGATGATTATTCTCAGGTCGTCGCCAAATACCTGGACCAGAAACTGAAACTTGCCCTGTTTCCGCCGGAATTGGAGGGTGAACAATCCATTCTCTGGCGCTACATCGAGGACGAAGTTGAAGCTCGAACGTTCAAGCTTAACGATATTTATTTTCGCGATTTCGTGGTTCGGGCGGATCAATTGCCCTTTATCCGGCATAAAGAACGGAAATTTGGTCGTGGCTGTATTGACCAATGGGCTGCGTCTCAGCAAATCCTGCAAGCCGAATTGGCGGAGCGCCTGTTGCCGTTTGAAGAAATGCTGACGTATCGGCCCTTCCTGTTGGGCGATCGTCCGCGATTTGTGGATTTTGAACTGCTCGGGATGTTGGACAACTTCCTCTACACCGGGCATTACAGGTTGCCCAGGAATCGACCGCAGATCGCCAAATGGCATCGGCGGATTGGCCAATTAGAAATTAAAAATGCGAAATGAAAAGTGGGGGGAACGCGCGGCTCGAGAGCGAAAGCAAGAAGCCGCCGGAAATTTTGCAGCGGGGCTTTGATTTTGCCGTTGAGATCGTGACGTTGTGCGGAAAATTGGACGAACGCCCGGGCGTTGGACGCGTGATGATGAGTCAGATTCTTCGCGCCGGTACCAATGCCCCGGCGAATGTGGAGGAGGTCCAAGCCGGTCAAAGCAAAGAGGATTTGATCAACAAAATGAGCGTCGCTCTCAAAGAAGCCCGGAAACGCGCCTCCGCCTCCGCCTTCTCGCTACCGCGAACCGTGTTTCAGCCAGGAGAAAAGGAGAGAGGTGTGTCGAGAATAAGCTGAACGCCACCACACGCGATGCGCCGCACCATTTTTAATTTTGCCTTTTTACTTTTGCATTAAATGAAGAACTACATTCTCGACACCAACGTTCTCCTTCACGACCCCAATTCCCTGCTCAACTTCGAAGAAAACAACGTTCTGTTGCCCATCGAAGTCATTGAAGAAATTGATCGGTTTAAGCGCGAATCCAGCGAACTGGGGCAGAACGCTCGCACGGTTTCTCGCATGCTCGACGGGTTTCGCGGCGAAGGGAGTTTAAGTGCCGGCGTGAAGTTGCCCAATGGCGGCAAATTGCGCATCACGGTTCAAAAGGAAAGCCTCAAAAACGGGAATGGTAACGGCAATGGCAAAGGTCACAACCACGCCAAAGCCACGAGCGTGGATAATAAAATTCTGTTGCTCGCGAAAGACGTGCAGAAGGCTGATCCGAAAAATAAAACCATTCTCGTTTCCAAGGACATCAACCTGCGCATCAAAGCTGACGCTATCGGACTTGATGCTGAGGATTACGAAACGGATCGCGTCCACATCAAAGACCTGTACACCGGCATGATCGAAATCCCGGTCAGCCCGCAGAAACTCGCGGAGTTTCGCGCGAATGGCGAACTCGAGGTCAACGGTGGCAAACAATATTTCCCGAACGAATACTGCACGTTGATTGACGAAACCAATCCCAAGAAGTGTGCACTGACCAAAGTGGACGTCAGCGGTAAAAAGCTGATTCCGATTCTCGACGTACGTGATGGCGTTTGGGGCATCAAACCGCGTAATCGCGAACAGCATTACGCCTTCGACGCATTACTCGACGACCGCGTCAAACTCGTCACGCTCATGGGCAAAGCCGGCACCGGCAAAACCCTCATGGCCATGGCCGCCGGCTTGAAACGCACCGTGCTCGACCGCGAATTCCGTCGCGTTGTCGTGGCACGTCCGACCATTTCCATGGGCAAGGAACTCGGCTTTCTACCGGGTTCATTGGAAGAAAAACTCGCGCCGTGGATGCAACCGATTCACGACGCGCTCGAAATGTTGAGCGACCTCAACATGGGCCATGATCATCGTCGCAGCGGCGATTTGATGCGCAGCGGCAGCATCGTGGTGGAGGCGTTGAGCTACATTCGCGGTCGCAGTATTGCGAATCAGTTCATGATTATTGACGAAGCGCAGAACCTGACACCGCTCGAAGTCAAAACCATCGTCACGCGCGTCGGCAATGGCACGAAGATTGTGTTCACCGGCGACCCGTATCAGATTGATAATCCTTACGTGGATGGTTCATCGAACGGCTTCAATTATATCGTCAGCAAGTTTCGTCCGGAAGCCGTCGCGGCGCACGTGGAACTGCAAAAAGGTGAGCGTTCGGAGTTGGCAGAGTTGGCAGCGAATATTCTGTGAAAGGCGGTGTAATCTGCCGACCGGAAATCGCAACGGAGTCCGATCGTTTCTGAGAAACGGTTTTTAGGCACTCGAATCGCCGGGGGCAAGATTTCCCTCTCGCTTCGTCCGCATCTCCGCTACCTTGTGCCAAGTCGCAATTGCGACTTTGCATGACACCAAAATTATTTACCGAACTGGGTCTCTCGCCCGAAGTTCTCAAAGCCATTGATAAACTGGGCTTCGAGCAGGCCTCACCGATTCAAGCTGCGTCCATTCCGCCATTGCTCACCGGAAAAGACATCGTCGGCCAGTCGCAAACCGGTTCAGGCAAAACCGCCGCCTTCGGCATTCCGGCGGTGGAAAAAGTCGATCCCCATATCCGCGCGGTTCAGGTGTTGATTTTGTGTCCGACGCGCGAACTCGCGATTCAGGTCTCAGAAGAAATTCACAAGCTCGCCTTGTTCAAGCGCGGCATCCAGGCCTTGCCGATTTACGGCGGACAATCGTACGAACGTCAATTCTACGGTCTCAAGCAGGGCGCGCAAATCGTCATCGGCACGCCGGGTCGCATCATGGATCACATGCGCCGCGGGACGTTGCGGCTCGACACCGTGAAGATGGCGATTCTCGACGAAGCCGATGTCATGCTGAACATGGGTTTCCGCGACGATATCGAAATGATTCTTCAAGCGGTGCCGAAAGAACGGCAAACGATTTTCTTCTCCGCCACAATGCCACGTCCAATCCGGGACTTGATCGAGAAATACGCTCGCAATCCGGAGAACGTCAAAATCGAACAGAAGGCGATGACCGTGCCGACAGTGGAGCAGGTTTATTACGAAGTGGACCGCCGCTTCAAAATCGAGTTGCTCACGCGGTTGATTGACATTCACGACCTCAAGCTCGGCATCATTTTCTGTAACACCAAACGCATGGTGGACGATCTGGTGGATCATCTCGAAGCGCAGGGTTACATGGCGGATCGGTTGCACGGCGATATGACGCAGGCGATGCGCGATCGCGTCATGAACAAGTTTCGCAAGTCCGGACTGGAATTTCTCGTCGCCACGGATATCGCGGCGCGGGGCATCGACGTGGACGACGTGCAAGTGGTGTTCAATTACGATTTGCCGTATGACGGCGAAGATTACGTGCATCGCATCGGACGCACCGGGCGCGCCGGGCGCACGGGTCGCGCCATCTCTTTCGTCTCCGGTCGCGAGCTGTTTCAAATCCGCAATATTGAGCGCTACACGAATCAACGCATTCATCGCGCGCGAATTCCCACCGAGGCGGAAGTCGAAGATGCGCGCGCGAATCTGTTTATCGGCAAGATCCGCGCGACATTGCAGGCCGGCGAATTCAAGGCGCAGGAATATCTCGTAGAGCGTTTGCTTGAAGAAGGATTTTCATCCACGGATATCGCCAGCGCGTGCGTGACGTTGTTGCAAAACGGCGACGGCGATTCGCGCCCGAACACTGAAGATTACGAACGCCCGCAACGCGAGGAGCGTCCTGAGCGCGGTGGTTTCCGTGAGGGTCGGCGTGAGCGTTATGAGGAGCGCGGTTCGCGCTTCGAACGACGTGAACGCGCCGATCGGCCATCGCGATATGACGAGCGTCCGTCGCGCGGGGAATTTCCGGGCGTGCGCACGTATCGTCCGCCACAGCCCGCGACAAAACCCGCTGCACCGGTCACCAGTTCGCCTAAAACCGAAGTGTCAGTTGCTGCGCCGACAAGCTCGGCGAAAACCGCTCCAGCAAGTTCTTCCGAAAAAGAGCGATCGGTTGCTTCCGGTAAAACATATTCGGATGAAGAAATTCTCGCGTCAGTAAATCCAGCCAAGAGTCTTCCGCCTTGGGCCGAGAAAAAGCGTCCGGAGGTAAAACCGGAGAAGAAACCGCGTCCGAGCCGTTCAACACCGAAACATCAAACGCGACTCTGGATAAATCTCGGTGAGACGCACGCGATCAAACCTATTGATATCGTGAATGCCATTTCCGGCGAAACGGGTTTACCGGGTAAAGTTGTTGGCACGGTGGACGTGCGTGAAAAACATCTGTTCGTGGATGTGGATTCCGAAAATGCCAATGCGATTATTGCGAAGTTGAATCGCACGCAGATCAAGGGTCATAAGGTCAAAATCAAGATCGCCTGACCGGCCCGGATCATACGAATTTACCGTTTGTCATGAGCACACGGCGCGACGTGTGCTCATGGTTTCACATTCTCAGGCGCGCTATCGGTTCAGTTCGCCAGAGGAACGGGTAACTGCATTTCCTTCAAAACATCCCTGATGCCCGCGAGTAAACCGAGGATTTCGTTTTTGCCGATGCGACCGATGTTTCCAATGCGAAAGCAATCCCGCTTCGTGAGTTTTCCGGGATAAATCACAAAGCCTTTGTCGAACAGGCGTTGATAAAATTCCGCGAAAACAAAACCCGAATCCGTCGGATAATGAAATGTCGTAATGATGTAGCTCTGCACCTCCGGCGACAGATAAGGACGGAAGCCCAGCGCTTTCATGCCTTCGAGCAACACGCGATGATTCTCCGCATAGCGTTGTCCGCGCCCGCTTACGCCACCTTCAGCTTCCAATTCTTTCAGCGCTTGGTCGAAGGCGAGCAGGGCGTGTGTCGGGGGCGTGAAACGGAATTGTCCGTCTTTTTCCAGGCCCTGCCATTGCGCCAGTAGATCTAGGCTCAGCGTCCGCGCGCGGCCTGCTGTTTTGAGCAAGGCTTCCCGCCGCGCCAGAACAAACGCAAATCCCGGCACGCCTTCGATGCACTTGTTTGCCGATGAAATCAGATAATCAATGCCGGCCTCAGCCAGTTGCAACGGAATTGCGCCGAAGCTGCTCATGGCGTCCACGATAAATTCCCGCCCGTGCCGCTTCACGATTTCGCCGATGCGTGCGACGGGATTGAGAATGCCCGCTGTGGTTTCGCAATGCACCACGGCGACATGCGTAATAGCGAGGTCAGATTCCAGCGCTTGATCAATTGTTGCCAGATCGGGCAACTGATTTTCGTCCCAGCGCAAGAGCGTGGCGGCGATGTTGTGTCGTGCCGCCATGGTGGCAGTGCGTTCGCCGTACGCGCCGTTGATGATGACGAGCAATTTGCCGTCGCGCGGCAACACGGAACTGATGACCGCTTCGACGCCAAACGTCCCGCTGCCTTGCATCAATATCGCTTCGTAACCGGTGTCGCGCCTTACACCGCCGAGTTGCAAGAGGCGTTCGCGGATGCTGCGAACTAACGCGATGAACTGCGGGTCGCGCGAACCGGCATCGTGCAACATGGCCTGCTTGACCGTGAGACTCGTCGTCAGTGGTCCGGGGGTGAACAGGAGTTTGTCGGACAGAGGAGTCATGATGTTAGAGCGATTTCAAAATTGTGTGCGCATTCCCCTCGCTTTCATGCTAACACACTGCCGCCTTCGGTTGAGATTGATTTGTCCTCAAGAAATCCATGAAGCGTTCCTTCACTTCGTGCGGTTTCACTGTCGGGCGACCGATTTCCTTTGGGGAACCCGGTTGGATTTTGATGTGCAACAGCGATGGCCCATGACCGCCGCGAAGCGTTTTCAAACAGGTTCGAATGTCTTCCACGCGATTCGCTGAGAATGCATTCTGATAATTCGTTGCCGCAGCGATTTCCGCAAAGCGCGTGATAGGCGATGATGTGGCCTGTCCGCCGGTCGAGTCATGCGTTTCGTTGTCGAGCACGATGTGCAGCAAATTCTTCGGCTGGTAATACCCGATGGTGGCGAACGAACCCAACTTCATCAGAGCCGCGCCATCGCCATCGAGCACAACGACGGGTTGTTCCGGCAACGCGTGCGCGACACCGAAACCGATAGCTGATGCGGTGCCCATGCCGCCGACGACATACAGGTGATTCGCGCGATCTGCTACGGTGAACAATTCCCGCCCCGTCATACCCGTCGTGGCGATGACGGCTTCGCGTCCGGTCAATTCTTCCAGCACCAGTTGAATCGCCTGAGTGCGGGTCAATCGTTCAGCTCGCGGTGCCGATTGACAAAACTGAGTCGCGGTTTTGACGATCGTAATCTCCGGTTTGCGAGTGAGTTTATGCGGCGCGACCGTATCTTTGCTCATCACCAGTGCGAACGGACGTTGCCGCTCTGCCATGCTCGCTTCCGCTTTGACCATGACGTCAGGAATCTCCGCTTCCGTCTTTGGAAAGGGCAGCCACGGAATCTCCATCGTGTCGAGCAATTGGTGCATGATGCGGCCCATCTGCTCGTGTTGCGGTTCGTCGGCAACGCCAGGTTCGCCTCGCCATGTTGTGATGAGCAGCGTCGGCACACGGAACGGATAATTCAGCGACGTAAGCGGGTTGACCATGTTGCCAAGCCCGGAGTTCTGACACATCGTCACGGTTTTGCGTCCGGCGAGATAAGCGCCGAGGGTGAAGCCGACGGCTTCGCCTTCGCTGGTCGCGCCGACGTAATCCAGCGATGCGTCATCAATCACGTAATTGATGAACGGCTTGAGGAACGAGCACGGCACGCCGGCGTATTGCGAGTAATTCAGCCCGCGTAGATGTTCGATGAATGAAGCGGCGTTGAGCATGAGGGTCAATTTTCGTTGAGAGAATTCTATTTAACATCCGCCGTCACCCCGGCCCTCTCCAGGGGGAGAGGGTCAGGGTGAGGGCGAGCGCCAGACCAATTAAATCTGTCTCCGTTGTCCAGCGCCGCCAGTGTGAGTGCTTGGGTAATTTTCATTTCGCAGGTTTTCAAAACGTCTGCGCCTCGAGCAACGTTTCGGCATTGTCCACGTCGAGCCAATGGCCGGTGATGAAGTGCACTTTGATGGGGGTGCCTTGCGCGAGCAGATGGCGGAACAGATCATCGAAGCGCAATTGATTGAAATCCGCGCGGCGCGAAAGTTCCTCCAGCGCCACTTTGATTTGCGCCGAACCGCGCGCACTGGTTTTCACGAGGCCAATCCATTCGCCGTTGATTTGCGCTTTCGGTAAATCCGCGCCAATCGCCTTGAGCATGACATCGTCCTCGGAATATTTCAGCGAGAACGGTCGCGTCGTAGTTACGTAATCCACCTGGCCCACCGGTTGACGTTGCTCCCAGCCGGCGTCCACGACGATGACGATATCGTGCGAGTCTGCGAGTAAGTTGCTCAGGATGTAGCGCCGGAACAGAATATCGCCGAACGTCAAAACCGCTTCGCCTTCGAGCCATTGCGCGGCTTTTTGCAGCGACGCCAACTCTGCGGTCACGGCAAAATCATCATTGTCCACAAACGTCACGTCCGGCGCTTGCACTTCCTGTTTCGCAAAGCCGCGGACAACGACGATTTCCTTGATGCGTTCGGTACGCAGATCGGCGACGAGTTTGTGCAGCAGCGGAGTATCGCCGATGCGCACCATCGCTTTGGGCAACGTCCGTGTGACTTCGCCCAACTCTGCGCCTTGTGATGCTGCGAGAACAATGGCCCGGGCAAATTCGTTTTTGCGGGGGAGATAACGGTCCTCCGCCGCCGCGAGTTCATCGGCGCGTTGCAGGCGAAATACTTCTTTCACCGGCGCAATTTTGTCTTCGATGCTGACGAGCGAGCGTTCCTCAAAAATCGTGCGCGAGACTTTCTGCATCGCGGTAATTGCCGCACGACAATTGTGATTCGCCCAGATAACCAGATTGTAGCCCGCCTGTTCGAACTGTTCGACCGGCGTGGAATAATACGTCGTCGGCACACAAATCAGCGGGCATTTGCCTTGCCATGCTTGGCCGAAGGCGAGCACCTGATCGGGCGTTTTCTTTTTGCTGTGAATGAGCAACGCATCCGCGCCTGCCGCATAATAGGCTTCTGCGCGCCGCAACATTTCATCCAATCCCCAGCCGGCAATGAACGCTTCCAGGCGCGCCACAACACAAAAGTCCGGATCGCTCTGCGCGTCCTTCATGGATTTGATTTTGCCGGCGAATTCATCTATGTCCGCCAACGCCTGTTTCTCGCCATCAATGAACGAGTTCGTTTTGGGAAACAGTTTGTCTTCGATGCAAACTGCCGCGCAGCCGCGTTGTTCCAATTTTTGCACGAGCCGGCGGGCGTTGTTGAAATTGCCAAAGCCGGTGTCGCCATCGAGCAGGATGGGAATACTCGTGGCGTCGCTCATGAACTCGACCACTTCGAGTACTTGCGTCCAACTCGCTTCATTATTGTCGCGCACACCGAGCGCGGCGGAGATGGAAAGGCCGCTGGCCCAAATGCCTTTGAACCCGGTTTCCTCGACAATGGTCGCGCTCAGGCCATTGTGCGCTTCCATCAGAAATTCCAGCCGACCGGACTTCAGCAACTGGCGAAATTGCGACGTTTTTTTCATCAAAAGTTCGTGAGCTTGGCCCGCAAAGCGAGCGCGACGCAACATCATTTAACAAATCGAAAGGCGCGATTGACCCGCACTCGCAAAGCCGTTAGACCTTGCGTCACGATTTATGGCAACCAAACAAATTATCAAGCCCGCCAGATCTCCCGCCGCAGTCGGCCCCTACAACCACGCAGTGCGCGTCGGCGACCTGCTGTTTTGCGCGGGGCAAATCCCGATCAATCCAGCGGACGGCAATCTGATTTCCGGTGACATCAAAGCGCAAACGGAACGCGTGCTGGAGAACGTGAAAGCGATTCTTGAGGACCAGAAACTCACGTTTGCAAACGTGGTGAAAACGACGGTGTTCATGACGAACCTCGCCGATTTCGCCGCGATGAATGAAGTTTACGCGAAATATTTTTCCGAGAATTTCCCGGCACGTTCCACCATTCAGGTCGCCGCGTTGCCCAAGGGCGCGAGCGTGGAAATCGAGGTCATAGCGCATTTTTGACGTGTTCATCGTCCTATCAGGGCGGCGTCCGTTGACATGAAAAAGAAAAAATCCTGGCGCGAGAAGCTGGTCGATGACAAAGGACTGCCGAAAGTCAGTCAAATCACCGGCAAGCTGCGGCAGCGTTGGGGCGCGGGCACGATGGTGATTCCGGCGCCGCGCGACGTGGACGCGTTAATGCGGCAGGTGCCAAAAGGTCGGTTGGCGACGATTAACGATTTGCGCACGGCCTTGGCGATGAAGCATAAGACGGATATCGCATGCCCGATTACCACCGGGATTTTCTCGTGGATTGCGGCGCATGCCGCCGCAGAAGCGGAAACTGATGGCGCGAAACGCATCACGCCTTATTGGCGCACGCTGAAAACGGGCGGGGAAGTGAACCCGAAGTATCCGGGCGGTGTGGCCGCAATCACAAGGCGCCTTCGCGCCGAAGGCCACAGGTTGGTTCGCAAAGGCAATCGCGTGCTCGTCGCGGATTACGAGAAGAAACTGTTCGGAAAATTTCGCTGATCTATGCCTCTTGGTGCTCAACTCGCAATTGCATTTCTTCTTGGCGGCGGCCTTGGATGGCTGATCGGTTTTCTCCTGTCCCGGAATAAGCAAACAGCCACGCCTGCGAATGCCGCATTGGAAAATGAATTGCGCCAACAACTCCAACAGCGTGATGGCGAACTGACGCAGCTTCGTAGCGAAGTTGTTTCCATTAAAACCAGTCTTGCGACCGCGCAGGCCAATCTGGCGAGCGCCGAAAAGTTATTAGCGGACCAACGAGCGTTGCATGAGCGCGCGATGGCGGAATCGAAGGAGGCCCAGGCCAAAGCGCTGGCGGATTTGCGCGAGGCGTTTAAGGCGCTGAGTGCTGATGCGCTGAAACAAACTGCGCCGGAGTTTCTGCGATTGGCGGAACAGACGTTTGGAAAATTTCAGGAAGCGGCCAAAGGCGATTTAGAGAAGCGGCAGGAATCCATCAAGGTGTTGGTTGAACCGCTCAAGCAGCAGTTGGACACGTATCAAAAACGTTTGCAGCAAAGCGAGACCGCGCAGGCAACCGCGCTGGGCGAGGTAAAAAAACAGTTGGAAACGCTGGCGCAATCAAGCCAATCGCTCGCCGCCGAGACCGCACAATTCCGTTCCGTGCTGAAATCCAATCAGGCGCGTGGGCGTTGGGGTGAAGAAACATTGCGCCGCGTAGTGGAAGCCGCCGGGATGAGCGCGCATTGCGATTTCAGCGAGCAAACGCAGTCCGACGACAAAAAGCCTGATCTCATCGTGAAGCTGCCTGGTGACCGAATGATCATCGTGGACGCGAAAGTGCCGGAGTTGGATTTCCTCAGTGCGATTGAATCGGCGGACACCGTCAAACGCACCGAAGCGCTCGCAGCACATGCGAAGAAACTGCGCGAAACCATTAAGGCGTTGGCGGATCGCGATTACCCGCGGCAATTTCCCAATGCGCTGGATTACGTGGTGTTATTTGTGCCGGCAGAATCGTTATTCAGCGCGGCGTTGGAGGGCGATCACGAGTTGATTGTCTGGGCGGCAAGCAAGCGCATCATGCTCGCGACGCCCGCATCGCTCATCGCGTTGTTGCGTTCTGTGAGCGTGAGTTGGCAGCAACATTCGCAAACTGAAAACGCGCAGAAAATCGCGGCTGCGGCGCAGGAACTTTATGGACGCGTGGTGACGTTCACCGAACATTTCGAAACGATTCGAGATGGACTCGAAAAAGCGAACACAGCTTACAATCGCGCGGCAGCGAGCTTCCAGTCGCGCGTGCGCCCGGCGGGGGAACGATTGGTGGAACTGGGTGGCGGCCAGCCGAACAAAGAATTGGCCGAAGCGCCATTGATTGAGACGCAGCCGCAGAAATTACTGTGAATGCCGGGGAACAGGGTTTGGTTGGGAGAGCGGACAAATACCGGAGGCGCTGGAGCGGACGATTGGGATCATTATTCCTGGCGGTCGGCGTTTTGGTCTTCACCGGTTCGCTTCCCGCCGAAGAAATTTCGGCGGCGACGGTCATTCAAAAACTGGATTCGTTGACCACCAACCTCAGCGCGGAATTGACTGCGCGACTCAGCACCAACGCAGTGCGTGGCAGCTACACCGTCGCGTGGCGACAGTTCGAAGAGATGAGCATTGCAGCGCTGCGCGAGATTTTACCGCAATACATTCCGGAGTTGAGCGCGAAACATTTTGACGGTGGTGAAGCGGACGTGGGGCGGGAGAAAAATCGCCTCGCAGACTTCACGATAACCTGCGGCACGAATCAGATTGAGGTTTCGATTAAATCCGCGCGGAACAGCGGTCAGCCGGAAAATGATCTCGGCACGTTTCGAGATTACGAGCGACGAAAGAAACTGTTCGTCGCGGCATACACGGTGTTCGTACGCTACGAGAGCACTGGAGAAAGTTTGCACGTGGAACGGGTGTTCTTTGATCGCAGTTGGCGTTTTGTCGGCAGGTCCACGCTTGTGGATGGGGTGAAATATCGAAAGAAAGATGGCAATATGCGTCCGAAATCGTGGCGAATGTTCGATTCCGGTGCTGCATTTTGGGAAAACGAAACGGCCTTTGAGGCGGCGGTGAAACGGTCAGAGGTTTTTCGCGCCAATGAACTGGTGAAAGAGTATCTCAGCGACCTGAGCGAAGAAGATCAACGGTTATTGCACGATCGGCTGCATGAAAAATTCGAAGCGGTCGAGCAAGGCCGATAGCTTCGTGCTTCTTCAATAAACTTGCACGGTCGGCGTCGGTTCGCACAATTCCGCCGTGAGTCAGAACCCGTTGTTGTCCCCGTTGCGCGCGTTGAATCGCGTGCGTCGCGCGTTCATCAATGCCATCTGGCGCGCGGAGGCGCAGGCGCGCGGGTTTGAACTCGGAGCAAACATCCTCTTCAACGGACGCCCTTATCTTTATCGTCACGCAGGCTCGCGCATTGTGATTGGTGACGGTGTGGTTTTGAACAGTTCGTTGCGCAGTAATCCGATTGGCTGTGCGCGACCGGTTTCCTTGCGAACGATGCGTGCGGGAGCGGAAATCGTCCTTGGCCGAGGCGTAGGTTTGAGCGGCGTTTCCATTTGTGCCGCGCAACGCGTAGAAATCGGCGAAGGCACCTTCGTTGGCGCCGATGCGATTATTTTCGATAACGATTTTCATGCGCCAAGAGGCGAATGGAATTGGGGGACTTTTGCTGACGATAATCCGCGTCCGGTGAGAATCGGTCGCGGTGTTTTCATCGGTGCGCGTGCGATCATTCTCAAAGGCGTAACCATTGGCGATCGGGCCATAATCGGCGCCGGTGCGGTGGTGACAAAAGATATTCCCGCTCACGGTATCGCGGGCGGCAATCCGGCGCGGGTGCTCTCGAAACCGAACCCCACAACGTAATTCACTGAAACGATTTCAACCGCGTCCATGGAAAAGAAACCTCTGAAGATTGTCTGGATTTCAGATTTTCCTGTCGAATGGCTGACGACGGTGCCGGCTGAGTTGCGCCATTTGCCGCGTCGGCATCCTGCGACGTGGGCGATGGTTTTGCTGAACGAGTTTCAAAAAGATCCGACGCTCAAAGTGCACGTAGTGATGTTTCGCGGGCCGATTGAACGCGATTTCGAATTCGAGCAGAACGGCGTGACGTTTCACGTGTTGAAAGCAAACGGAAAAGCGCGGCTCGGTTCATTCTTTTGGTTGGACACGCTGCGTATCCGTAGATTGTGCGAGAGATTGCAACCTGACGTGATTCACGCCTGGGGCAGCGAGAAAGGGGCATCGCTCATCGCATCGCGATTGCGCTGGCCGTACGTGATGACGATTCAGGGGCTGTTTGCGTGGTATAAACAGCGAGTGAAGCTGCACCCGTACGACCGGTTTGTGGAAGTGGTGGAACGGATCAGCTTGAAGCGGGCGCGCGTGGTGACGACCGAATCCAATTTTGCAGTCGAATTTCTGGCGCAGCATTTTCCCGGGCCGGAAGTGCATCAAGCCGAGCACGCGCCGAATGTCGCCTTCCGCGAGGTCGTGCGGCGACCGCAAACGCAGCCGATTCAATTTTTATGCGTTGGTGGTTTAGGAGCGCGAAAAGGAACGGATTTATTGTTCGCTGCCATGGAGCGACTCAGCAGCGAAATGGATTTTCGATTGAAAATCATCACCGGCCCGGCGCCGCAATACATCGCACAACTGCGCACGACGGTTTCGCCTCGCACGTGGGAACGTGTGGAATTCAAGCATCACCTGCTGCCGAACGAAGTGGCGCAGGAACTGGTCACGCCGACCATGCTCCTGATGCCGACGCGGGCGGATACGAGTCCGAACGCGGTGAAGGAATCCGTGGTGGCGGGGGTGCCGGTGGTTGCCGCAGCAGTTGGTGGTATTCCGGATTACGTGATTCCGGATAAGAACGGCATTCTTTTCCCGGCTGGCGATTTGGATGCTTTTGTTCAGGCGATTCACGCTGCCTGCACTCACCCGTTGTTTGGTCGCGGTGAAGTGGACGCTGAAACGCTAGTCAAGGAGCGCGAGTATCTTTCGCCTGAACTGATGGCGAAGAAGTTTTTGGCGGCTTACCGAGCAGCACTGCAACAGACGGGGCGCTAATGCGGTCAGTTTACTTCGGTTCGTACATTCTTCCGGTGCGTTGGGGATTTCCGCGGAACATGGGCCAGGAGGATTGAGCAAGAGATGCATTATTTTTTAATGCGTGTAATTCTTTGGGCAAGGCTAGGACATAAACGGTTCCGTCGGGTCCAACGAGGGATGAAGAGTAGCTGGCACCAAAAAGCCAGTAATTCCATACGAATTCATTAGCTCCATTATCCACAGGAACAGTCATTACATAGCCGTCTCCGCCAGTAAATATGACTGTTCCATCGGCAACCACGCTGGCGGATGTCTCGCCGAAGTAATTGGCTTGAGGATGCCAAAAATTGCGTTGCCATAGTAGTTTCCCGTTTGTTGAGAAGGCGCAATGGGTTTGATTGACAGAGAGATATATCGTTCCATCCGATCCGAGCACAGGAGAGGAAGCGGTGAATCCTCCCGTCCGAAGCTTCCATTTCAATTCACCATTGTTCGTGAGCCGATAGAATAGACCATCGGTGGATGTGAAATAAATCTCACCGTTGGCATCAAGCGCAGGTGAAGAGATAATTGCGCCTTGGGTAGTGAATGACCACCGCTTTGATCCGTCGGAACCGAGAGCGTAAAATGTGTGGTCGTGCGAGCCAAAATAAATGTTTCCCTCGTTGTCAATCGCCGCAGACGAGACGATTGGGCCAGCTGTTTGAAAGGTCCATTTTTGTTGGCCTTGTGGAGAGAGGCAATAAAATATTTTGTCCCAAGACCCAATAAAAATATCGCCCGAGTTTCCAATGGCTGCCGAGGCGTCCACCCACGCGC
The DNA here is from genome assembly GCA_937894935.1 of uncultured Verrucomicrobiota bacterium. Taxonomy (GTDB): domain Bacteria; phylum Verrucomicrobiota; class Verrucomicrobiia; order Limisphaerales; family JADLHS01; genus JADLHS01. The sequence goes on along the minus strand of CALAYC010000078.1, from coordinate 8,303 downwards.
CGGTTGTAAATTCCCACTGTTTTTTCCCGTTTGCGGCAACGGCATAAACATTTCGATTACGACTTCCAAAATAGATTGTTCCATCGCTGCCAACCGCAGGAGTCGAAACCGATTCGAACCCAAATTTGAAACTCCAAAGGTGTGTGCCGTCCGGACTGATTGCCAACAACCGGCCATCGAATGTGGTGAGATAAAGAATGCCGTTCAAATCCATCGCTGGAGAAGAACGGTTGTAGTTTCCGACATCCACTTTCCATAGATTGGTGGCGGTGTAAAATTGCTCCTGTGCGGCAACCTTGATAAACCCGCCCCAAAAAATGGCAAGAATCGAAACCGAATTCAAAAGGCGGATTGCATTTGATTGGGAGGCGTTCATGACGACACCCCATTGTTGGCAGGCCTGCAGATAGACTGCCAAGAAGTTTTTCCAAATTTGGCCGTGATTGAAATGGAGTAATCTCCGCAGCGATTCTCTCTGGAGGCGGATTGCAAATCCATCGAGCTTCAGGTCAGTGTTGGCGGGTGGCAAGCCGGGATTCATATGCGGCCAATAATCGATCGCCATAGTCTTGCCAAGAGTTGTTGAGATTGCCACGGCGATAGGCGGCTTCGCCCATCTGGCGGTTCAAATCCGGGTTTTGCGCGAGTTGCACCATTCGTTCGGCAAGTTGTGCAGGATCACGGCCGGAAACAACAAATCCTTCAACGCCATCATTCACCACCGTCGTTGTGCCTGCCGTGTAAGTTCCGATGACCGGCACCCCGGAAGCCAAGGCTTCGATTTGGGCACGGGCGATTCCTTCTTCTTGTGACGGGAACACGAACGCTGTTGCAGTTTGAAACAACTCTGCGATTTGCTGATGCGAGAGCTGCGGATGATGCGTGAATTTTCCTTCCCACTTGGGTCGTTCCCGGCGGAAGTCGCATTTGTATTTGCCGACGCAAACGAGTTCGGCTTCCGGCAACACCGCTTTGACCCTTTCAAATGCGCGAAACAAATACTGATGGCCTTTCCGCAAACAAATCGTGCCGACGCAAACAAACCGCGGTCGCGTTGGCACATTGCGCCGTTGCGTGAATACGCTCACATCCACACCCATGGGATTGACAAAAACTTTTTCGGCCGGAATGCCGTTCCAAACCATCGAGTCACGCGAAAACAGCGATTGCACAATGATCAGATCCGCGCGTTCCAATTCTCGATTCATCCGGGCAAACATCCATTGCGGAATCGGCACTCTTTCGCCGGGACACCAAAGATCGCACTCCCGTTGCCAGAAACCGTAATACGTCACCGGATGACTGTTAGGACAATCCACGACTTTCAACGCACCGCATTGGTCGGCGTGCTCGAAGAGTTCGCTACCAAAACCCATAATGGCATGCGCAACGTCGTACCGTGGTGGGCGCGAATTCAGTCTCCTTTTCAACCAGCGCCGCCAGAAACCAATCATTGTATAGGTCGCCCTCTCACTCACAATTTGCGAGGTGAGATGATAGAACGGTTTCATGACCAAGTGATAGGGCCAACAGCGCTGATAAAGATGCGCCGCCAGTCCAGTCGGGGCTTTGTCCGCCATCCACAAGCCGGCCAAGCTTTGCCGCGTCGCAAAAGCGCGCGCCGTATGCGGTAAATGCCAGTCGCGAGTGGTGGTCAGCAGAACTTGCATGCAGCGCAATGTGAACGAATTGAAAACCGGCTTAAATCATTTCAATAGCCTTCCGAACAATCGCCTCTTCCTAGCGGTTCACCGCTGGAGTTAATCCCGATTGCCACGGAGTGAATTCCGCTTGGAGCTCGGACAGTCGGCTTTCGTGGCAGGCCAATATATTGAGATCGTGTTGATACAAAAATCGCGCCGATACGTCGAACGGCACCAACGCAAGCACATCGGGATCTTTAATCTCCTGCATGCGCCGCAGGTCCCATTGCCAGCCGCACGGGAGGAAATATTCACGACCCTCATAGGAGCGCTGCACCGCCGGGAGGAAAAAGCGGTAGCCCAAATCTTGCAAGACGAGCAATGGCTTGAGCGTCATGGCCGGATTGGCGTAGTCACGCTTATTCTCGAAAACCAGATACGGACGGCCCGCCTTTAAGGTTTCGATCCCGCCACGCAACACCGCCGCCTCGTGTCCTTCGACATCCATTTTGATAAAGTCCGGCGGTGGCAACTTCAGGGAATCCAATCGTCGGGTCACAATGCGTGTGCCGCGACAACTCGTGTTCAATTCTGCGGTGCCGCTGTGAATGCCATCGGGAATATCAATGAATGCTTCGCCGTCGGTATCGGACAAGGCCAATTCATGCCGCGTCACCACATCGGCCAGGCCTGCCTGTTCGACACAACTCTTCAGATCGCGATGCGTATCGGGGAAAGGTTCGAATGCATGAATGTTGACCTTGGTACGATTGCTGGCCGCGTAAAGTGAGAAGTAGCCCCAGTTGCTGCCGATGTCGAAAAAAGTGCCACCCTCCGGCAACAGGTAATCAAGCAACAATCCCAATTCCTGCTCGTAACCGTATTCATAAACCCGCCCGTAGAGCGCCTGAAACTGCACATTTCGCGCGTCGAAGTTGATTCGCATGGTTTTGCCTGATCGCTCGTAGTCGAAATCGCCCACATGCGGCAGAACGCCTAACTTGCGACAGAGCGGAAACAGTTTTCGCAATGGGACGTAAACGAACAATTCCTTCTTGCGCGTGGCAGGAGTTTGAAAAGCCAACCGATAGTATCGAGCCAGCAGCGGAAAAGTGCGGAGCACGAGCGGTTTGCGCAACCGGATTTGTTTAGTAAACATCGTTACAAGCCTTCTAATATTCACTGCGGAACGGCCGCTTGGATTTTGTAGCATGCATGGTACGAACGGCCAAGTGAGCCGCACAAGCGTTTTTCTCTGTATCGCCACCATCAAGCTCGCGCCATCAAGCGCATGCGGACACGCGTCAGTTTTGTCGTCAATTCAGCACGCAAATGTGGTGGCAAACCAAACCGCCACAGAATCGTTCCCGCCAGAAGCGCCATAGGAACTCCCCCAACGACCAGTTGCGGTAGCGGCGCGAGTCCTCGCGTCGCCAGCCAAAGTCCGATCGCCACAGGTGACATTAACCCAAATACGAGTAAACACGGGCGCAGCCATGTGAAGATGATTTCCCGGATGTGGACATTGAAATAATTAGCGCTACGGTTCAGCCCGTAGTAACCACCAAATGCCAGATTCGTTAGTACGCCGCAGACAATCACGCCTGCCAGTCCGAATTGTGGCGCAACAACCAGCCCCAGACACACGAACGCCAGTCCTTCTGCAAAGTAAACGTATTTCATTCCGCCGACGCGTTTGGTGACGCTGGCGAGCGCATTGTGACAGCGCGTGCTGGAATAAACGACGAACGAGACTGCCATTAGAAAGTTATTGGTAGCATTCCACGAAATGCGATTTTTAGTCCAAAGCGCTAGGAATGGTTCGTTGCACACTGCCATCACAAAACCGACCGCAGCGCTGGCCGAACCAGACAGCACAATCACATCGCGAAACCGATTCTGGAGCCGGGTTTTCTCGCCACGCACGATCATTTCCGAAAATGGAGTCGTCGCATAATCAAACAGCCGATAGACAAGTTGTTGCGAGAACATGAATAGCTTGGTTGCAACGGACCAGATGGCGGCCGCTTCCAGACCCAGCGTGCGGGTGATGACCGGCATTTGGCTGGCGGTAATTAATTGCAATCCCACCATGACGAGAAAGAGATCTGTACCGTAGAAGAAGAGTTCCTTGAAAACGGCACGATTCGGACACCCCCAGTTGCCGTGTCGCGGAAACAAATGTAGCCGCCACGTTTGCCATAGGCAAAAGCAGCCGGCAAACAGGGTCGAGATCGCCGCACCAAGCAACAGGCTGAATAGTCCCAGCCTCAATTCAAATCCCAACCACAAACCGGTTAAGCCCAGCAAAAAACCGCCGAGCTGAGCGTAATTGCCGATATCAAAACGCTGGTGTGCTTGCAGGATGAACGCGCAAATCCGCATCGCCATGGAGATGCCCAGTAAAGCGCATTGCCACATGACCAACAGCCGGAAAATGCGCCAATGTTCGACTGGAACATCCATCCACCCCGGCAACCAATAGCTGATGGTCACTCCCGCCCCCGCCAACAAGACACCTTGGACGACCAGAATCAAAAACCCGGTTTGCACCACGGAACCATAGTTGGCCGAACCGGAGTCATCTTTGTGATCAATCAGCACTCGTGTGACGGCGCTGGACATGCCGAGGTCGATCAAAATCTGGTTGAAATTGCAAACCTGCGCCACCAACATCCATAATCCGAATTCCTCCTTGGACAAGTAATGCAGCGCAAGCGGGATGGAGGTTAAGGTATATAAAATATTCGCTAGAATCAGCGCATATCCGGAAACGATTGCGTGGGCAAAGCGCTTAACGCGAGACATGGTGCTTGGACTTGTTTTGAAAGCGCAGGTTCAAATAATTGGAGGGCACTATTGATAGCACCCGAAGAGGATGGCAGTTGGAAAACAGACCTTCAATTATTTTTCCTTGTTTAGGATGACGGTAATGAGAGTCAATTATTTGCACGGCAATTCGCATATCGCCTTTTATTCGAGAAAGTTTAAGATTGCGGAATGAACAGTCACCGCCTTTAATCGCCGGTTCAATGGCCAGTACGTTTTCAGTTACCAGGAAGCACCTGATCTTTGGGATTTGTCTCCCTTTGGCGCTGTTGCTTGGCTACCTACTAGCCGACGTTCAAGACCCAGTCAGTGTTTTGATTATTATTGGCGCCATCTTCGCCTTAAGCGTCCCGCTGCTGATGAAATGGTATCATCCCCTGCTAGTGTTGACGTGGAATATGGGAGCGTTCGTCGCCCTGCCAGGACGACCTGCATTGTGGACTATTTTCGCTTTCTTGGGCATTTTGGTTCTGATTCTGAACCGGGCAACTGGAGATGAAAGAGCGCGTTTTTCCGCCGTTTCAAGCCTGACAATGCCACTGGTAGCCATCTTGGTTATCGTGATATTTACCGCGGTGGCTACAGGAGGAATCAATCTCGGTATTTTTCGATCGGGCGAAATGGGCGGAAAAAGCTATTTTTTTGTTATTGCCGCTATCGTTGGATATTTTGTGTTAGGGAGCCGATTTATTCCACCAGAGCGCGCCCGGTTTTATATTGGATTGTTTTTTTTGACGGGACTCTGTGCAGCTACGCCGCGCGTAGCTGCTTTGTTTGGTGACTTTGCCCTAAATCTGGTATCACCTTTCTTTGGGCCGGATTTTGATCCGGAATATGAAGCCGGTCTCAGCTTTGGTGAGATCCGCCTCCGGAGTGTTGCGGTAGCGGGGACGGCAGCCTTTTACTGGTTATTAGCGCGCCACGGGGTTTCGGGGATTCTGAATTTTAGACAACCTTGGTGGGCGCTTCTTGCGTTCATACTTTTGGGGGTTGGAATGTTAGGAGGGTACCGATCAATCGGAATCATCATGTTTAGTACTTTCGTTGTGTTGTTTTGCTTGGAAGGTCTTTGGCGAACCCGCGCCGCTTTTGCATTCATCGGCTGTATCGCGATCACGTGTGTGGGATTGATTGGATTTGCTGATAAGTTGCCGTTTGTGATGCAGCGGACGCTGAGTTTTCTCCCTCTTAAGCTCGACCCGGCCGTTAAGTTTTCCGCTGAGGTTTCCTCCACATGGCGGCTTGAGATGTGGCAGCATGCAGTTACGGAAGTTCCAAAATATCTTTTCAAAGGCAAAGGATACAAAATAAGCATGGATGATATCTATATGGTTTCTTACTCGATGCGGCAAGGAAATGCAGCCAATTGGGAAGGCGCTTTTACGGTAGGAGACTATCATAACGGACCGCTGACCGTTCTTATCATCTTCGGGATTTACGGGTTCGCAGGGTTCTTATGGTTAATCATTGCAGGAATTTGCTATTTGTATCGAGTACGGCGGGATTCCCCTCCGGAGTTGCGGCAAATTAACAACTTTCTGTTTGGAACCTTCTTGGTTCAATCTGTGTATTTCCTCTTTATTTACGGCTCGTTCTCGAATGACCTGTTCAAATTCACTGGGATTCTTGGCCTGAGTGTGGCGTTGAATGTTCCTTACGAGGGCAAAACGGCTGTAGAGACCGCTCCAGGATTGCAGCCGTCGTTGCAATCCTGAAGCTACTTTTCGGGATGACGATTCTGGCCGTGTTATCTTTTTCGGCGCGAAGCTTGTTGATGACGAGATGATTGTCGAGTGGGTGCCCGGGTGCTTTGTCCGTAATTGGTAACTCGTCCCGCTGCACCGGGTGAAGCCATAGCGACTCCATCCAGCGTGCGCTTCAATTCCTTGATCTGGTCTCGCAATAGCGCGGCTTTTTCGAACTCCAGATTGTTCGCTGCGGCGAGCATTTCTTCCTCAAGTTCCCGAATGGTTTCCGTGACGTCGAAATCCGCGCCGGCATCGCGCAACACCGCTACGGCTTTGTTGTCCGATTGATGCGCCACCGTAGAGAGGCTTTCTTCGACTGCCCGTTTCACGCTGCGCGGTGTAATGCCGTGTTCCGCGTTGTACGCCAGTTGCCGCTTACGGCGATATTCTGTTACCGCCAGGAATTTTTTGATGCTGTCGGTCATCACATCGGCATAGAGAATCACTTCTCCATTGAGATGCCGTGCGGCGCGACCGGCGGTCTGGATCAAACTGGTTTCGCTTCGAAGAAATCCTTCTTTATCGGCATCGAGAATCGCTACGAGCGAAACTTCCGGGAGGTCGAGACCTTCGCGTAGCAGGTTGATGCCGACCAACACATCAAACTCGCCTTTGCGTAATGCGCGCAAAATTTCCACGCGTTCGATTGCATCAATTTCGCTGTGCAGGTAACGCACATTCACGCCGATGTCGCGAAGGTAATCGGTCAATTCCTCGGCCGTGCGTTTGGTTAACGTTGTCACGAGCACACGTTCTTTGAGGTCCACGCGCTTGCGACATTCTTCGATGAGATCGTCAATCTGCCCTTTGAGCGGTTTGATCGTGACCTTCGGATCTACGAGGCCGGTCGGGCGGACCACCAGTTCAATCACCTGGCCTTGCGCCCAACCGATTTCCCGCGTTGCTGGCGTAGCGCTCACGTAAATGGTCTGCTTTTGCAACGCCTGAAATTCCTCGAAGTTCAGCGGGCGATTGTCCAACGCGCTTGGCAGCCGGAATCCATGTTCGACCAACACGGTTTTGCGCGAACGATCGCCTTCATACATGCCGCCGATTTGCGGGACGGTGACGTGCGATTCGTCCAGCACGAGCAGAAAATCGTCGGGAAAGAAATCAATCACGGTCGCGGGGCGCGAGCCAGGCGGACGGCCTGCAATGTGCCGAGAATAATTTTCGATGCCGGAGCAGAAACCCATTTCCTCCATCATCTCCAGATCGTATTCCGTCCGCATTTTGATGCGTTGGGCTTCCAGCAGTTTTCCCTGTTTTTCGAATTCGGCGATGCGCTGACCAAGCTCTTCGCGAATCGATAGAATCGCGCGCTTCATCTTTTCGCCCGTGGTCACGAATTGCGTGGCCGGGAAAATCATGGTGTTGGCTGGGCGCTCGGTCTGTTCGCCGGTCAGTGGTTCGAACACCGTAAGCCGTTCGATCTCGTCGCCAAAAAATTCAATGCGCAACGCATCTTCGCGTCCGGCCGGACACAGTTCCACCGTGTCGCCACGCACGCGAAATTGACCGCGCTCGAACGTGATGTCGTTGCGGGTGTATTGCAATTCCACGAGTCGGCTGAGCAATTGCTCACGCGAGAGCGCCTGCCCGACGTGCAGCGGAATGACCATTTTTTCGTAATCCTCTTTGCTGCCGGTGCCGTAAATGCAGGACACACTCGCCACCACGATGACGTCGCGCCGCGCAAACAATGAACTCATCGTCGAAAGGCGCATCCGCTCGATCTCGGCGTTCACACTCGAATCTTTTTCGATAAACGTGTCAGTGCGCGGGATGTAAGCCTCCGGTTGATAATAATCGAAGTAGCTGACGAAGTATTCGACTGCGTTCCGAGGGAAAAAACTTTTGAACTCCGCGTAAAGCTGGGCGGCGAGCGTTTTGTTGTGCGAGATAACAAGCGTGGGCTTATTTACGTTCTTAATCACGTTGGCAATCGTGAACGTTTTGCCCGAACCCGTAACGCCGAGCAGCACCTGATGTTTCACGCCCGCAAGCACGCCCTCGGTCAGCTTCGCAATCGCTTGCGGTTGATCGCCAGCCGGCGGGTAATCGGAAACAAGTTCAAACATGG
>CALAYC010000077.1 GCA_937894935.1 uncultured Verrucomicrobiota bacterium | reverse complement strand
CCAGATGCTCATCGCGGAAATTCAGGCGGAAAATCTCGGTACTCTGCCAGGTGCGATCGCAACCGTCCAACGCATTTTACGTCAGCCAAAACATGCACCGCGCAATATCGCTTATGCACTCAATACAGTCGCGGATTGGCAGCTCAAATATTCCGCCGATCCCGATGCTGCGCGCGAAGCGCTGGAACAATTGGTGCGACTGCTGCCGGGAACTGAGTTCGCTTTGCTCGCGGAACAACGCATCGGTCATCTCGCTACACGCGAACAGCTCCTCGCTCAACACGATCGTCCTCGCATTGCGGTACCAAAAGGCGTTGAGAATGTCGGCCTGTTGGAATCATCAGCGCATCTTGCGCCCACCGCACGCGATCCGGCGGCGCGCGCCGTTGAACTGATTGAGCATCTCAAAACGCATCCGCAGGACACGGAAACGCGTGAAGAATTGGCGGTGATTTATGCCGATCACTATCAGCGCCTCGACTTCGCTCTCGAGCAGCTCAATCACCTGGTCAATCAACCGCAGCAACCGGCGCAACGGGTCATTCGTTGGCTCAATCTGATGGCCGATCTGCAGATTCGCCACGGCAGCCCGTATGAAGCGATTTACGAAACCCTGTCGCAGATTATCGAGCGTTACCCGAATCACGCCGCCGCCGATCTCGCGCGCAATCGTATTGATTTGCTGCGACTGGAATTGAAAGTCAAAGAAGCGCCGCGCTCCATCAAACTCGGCACGTATGAACAGGACATCGGGCTCAAACAACAACCACGCCGGGAGTAAACGATTCGCTCGTGACGTTTTGCATTACGCCCGGTCAAACCGTCATGGACTCCTGTGTCAATGAACCAGCCGTCGCGATGACGCCGACCAATCCGCTGCGGTCGCTGCCGGACACCGCGGCATTCGCCGATCTTTACGACGAGCACAGCAAGGCGGTTTATTACCTCGCGCTCCGATTTCTCGCCGACCCGCAAAAAGCGGAAGACGTCACGCACGATGTATTTCTGAAGGTGTATCGGAAACTGGGTGAGTTTCACGGCGATTCGTCGGTTCGCACCTGGCTTTATCGCATCACCATCAATCATTGCCAGAACCTCAAGCAGAGCTGGAGTAGTCGCAATCTCATCAGCACCGCGGACGACGCCATCTGGAATACCACCGCCGCGCCCGCGGAATCGCCGTTGCACGCGTTGGAAACGAAAGAACTCGGCGAGCGAATTCAGAAAGCGCTGGATGCGTTGAGTGAAGAATATCGGCTGCTTCTGTTGCTCGTCGCTGATGAACAATTGAGCTATGATGAAGTGGCCGCGTTGACCGACCAGACTGCCGATGCGGTGCGCGGGAAATTGCATCGCGCTCGTAAAGCCTTTGCCGTTCATTTTGCCAAAACCGCCTGAACCCTGACGCCGTATGAAACACGAATCGAAACAGCGCTCCCAGGAGCAGGAACAACTTTCTCAGTTCACCGCCCCACAGGCGACCCGCGAATTTGCAGCTACCGACGAACTTTTACGGCACGACGCGGCGCAGACGGATGTTCCGCCGGCCGTCGCCGAACGGCTGACTCAATCCATCGCCAAGCTGCCAAAACCATCCCGAAGCTGGTGGGAACGTCTGTGGAAACGGTAGCGAATTGGAAACTTGCCTGGTTCGCAGTCTGAAAACGTCGGGAGAAATTATGGTTCAAATTGCTTTGACCCGTTATTCTGTCCGCGCATGAACTTCCCCACAGAAGTTGAGACGCTCATCCGCGCGCGTTATCCGATTCTTTACGTCATCTCAAGCGAGGAACTGCGCGTGCAACAGGTCGTTGCCGACATCGCCCGCAAACGTCAAAAGAAAGTTTTCGAGTGGAGTTGCAGTACCGGCATCGTGCCCGCCGGAACTTCGATTCAATCTCAGAAAAACCGCAACGCTGCCACCAAAGAGCCGCTCGCCGCGTTGGATCACGTCATTGATCAAGTCGAGCCCGCGATTTTTATTTTCAAAGATTTTCATCCGTTTCTGACCAGGAGCGGTTACGCCGTCACGCGTAAGCTCAAGGAAATCGCGCTGCACCTGAAAAACAGTTTCAAAACCATCGTGCTGGTTTCGCCGGTTCTTGAGATTCCGACGGAGTTGGAAAAAGACATCACCGTCCTGAATCATCCTCTGCCCACACGCGATGAACTTTCTGCGTTGCTCGATCAAATCATCGCAGAGGTGAAACAACTCAAGCTGGTGAAGATTGAGTTGGACGAAGCAGGTCGCGAACGACTCTTGCAAGCGGCTCTCGGCCTCACGCTCGGCGAAGCGGAAAATGTCTTCGCCAAAATCATCGTAAAATCCGAGCGGCTAAGTGGCGACGGCGTCAGCGAAGTGTTCGCGGAAAAACAGCAAATCATTCGCAAAAGCGGCCTACTGGAATATTACGCCACGGATGAGACCTTTACGCACGTCGGCGGGCTGGCGGTGTTGAAAGATTGGCTCGCCAAGCGCGCGGTCGCATTCAGCGCCGAAGCGCGCGAGTTCGGTCTCGCGGCACCGAAAGGCATTCTTCTGCTCGGCGTTCAAGGTTGCGGAAAAAGCCTGTGCGCAAAAGCCATCTCAAATCTCTGGCAACTTCCCCTGCTCCGCTTCGACGTCGGACGCATGTTCGGCAGCTTCGTCGGGTCGTCCGAAGAAAACATTCGTCGCGCCATTGCGGTGGCGGAATCCATCGCGCCGGCAATTCTCTGGGTGGACGAAATTGATAAAGCTTTTGCCGGCGCGCAAAGCTCCGGCGCCAGTGATGGCGGCACTACGGCGCGCGTGTTCGGCACATTTCTGACCTGGCTTTCGGAGAAACAAGCGCCGGTATTCGTCGTCGCCACCGCGAATGATATTTCACAACTCCCACCCGAACTGCTGCGCAAAGGTCGGCTCGACGAAATCTTCTTCGTGGATCTGCCGAAACCCGAAGAACGAATGGAAGTGTTCCGCATTCATCTCGAAAAACGCGGACGCAACGCCACAAATTTCGATCTGACACAACTGGCTCTCGCGAGTGAAATGTTCAGCGGCGCTGAGATTGAAGAAGCTATTAACAGCGCGCTTTACGACGCCTTTTCCGCGCGAAGCGAATTGACCACGGAACACATCGCCAACGCTCTGGCGCAAACCGTACCGCTCGCGAAAACAATGGACGACCAGATTAACGCGCTGCGCAGTTGGGCTGAAGGTCGCGCCCGCAACGCGAGTGTTCCCCGCATGATTCATCCCATTCACTCCGTCCAATCGGACTCATGAATGAAGCTTCGGAATTTCGCCACGCCCAGCAGTAACACTTTCGCGTGTGGGGCGAGAACCCATTGACACCGTTCTCATGCTGCCGGAGCATGACGGCGCTTATGAGCGAAAATGCTTTGCCCGAATATGTGGAAAACCTGCCAAACATCTGCGGGCAGGAAGCTCTGATTGAAAAAACATTGCGCGAGCGCAAATCCGCTTTGCCGAACGGCAACATTGATTTCAACAACATCAACAGCGCGTGCGCCATCGCGTTGCACATGCATCAACCGCTCATTCCGGCTGGCGGTTCAGATCTTCAGACCGCGGAAGTCATCAGCAATCTGAAGCACATGATGAACAACCCGGGCGTTGGCGATAATCACAATGCCACGGTCTTCCACTGGTGCTACAAGCGCATGGGCGAATTCATCCCGCAGTTGATTGATGAAGGTAAACAACCGCGCGTGATGTTGGAATATTCCGGCACATTGTTTCACGGCCTGCGGCAGATGGGATTGCATGACGTCTTCGACAATCTCAAACGCATCACCTGCGACTCGCGTTACAGACACGCCGTCGAATGGCTCGGCATGCCGTGGGGACACGCCGTTGCGCCTTCGACACCGGTGCAGGATTTCCGATTGCACGTCAAAGCATTTCAGCATCATTTCGCAGCTATCTTCGGTCTCGAAGCATTGCAACGCGTACGCGGTTTTTCGCCTTCTGAAATGGCGCTGCCGAATCATCCCGATACGGCTTATGAATACGTCAAGACATTGAAAGATTGCGGTTACGAATGGGTGCTGATTCAGGAACACACGGTCGAACGACCTGAAAACGGTCACGGGCCGGAAAAGAAACACCTGCCCCATCGCTTGATTTGCCGAAATTCCAAAGGCGACGAAGCCAGTATTATCGCGATTCTCAAAACTCAGGGCAGCGACACTAAACTCGTCGCGCAGATGCAGCCGTATTACGAAGCGAAAAGTCTCGGACGCTGGGAACTGGCGGGGAAATCCGTTCCGCCGTTGGTCACGCAGATTGCTGATGGCGAAAACGGCGGTGTCATGATGAACGAGTTTCCGCCAAAGTTTCTCGAAGTGGCGCGCGAAGCCAGCGGCTCGAAATCACCGCTGATGAACGTTTCGGAATATCTCGATCACCTCTACGCGCTGGGCATCAAGGAATCCGATTTTCCTGTGCTACAACCGATTCATCAGAAGCGAATCTGGGAACGATTCAAACCTGCTGATGGCGAAAAGAAATTGGCTGAGGTAATCGAGCAGTTGAAGAAGGAGGATCATCGTTTTCACATGGAAGGCGGCAGTTGGACCAATGACATTTCCTGGGTGCGCGGCTACGAAAACGTGCTTGGCCCGATGGAAAAGGTCAGTTCGCTGTTCAACGAAAAAGTGCTCAAGAAAAACATTCCCACGAACGAGCATCGCTATCGCAACGCCTTGTTCTACCTGCTCTGCTCACAGACGAGTTGTTACCGTTACTGGGGTCAAGGCATCTGGACCGATTACGGCCGCGAACTCTGTCGGCGCGCCGAAGCGATTCTGACGCACGATTTCTGATTCATTCAGGAAAAATAAACTGGGGGCCGGTGCGAGCCGGCCCCCAGAAACCAAACCCAGTAGAGAAGAGCATCAGGCTTGCGCCCGATACATTAACTAGCGGAGTTATGTGGGACTTTCGTTCGCGCACTGAGGCGCGAACGGAGAGGAATGCACCATCAAATCTTTCGAAGTTGATAAATGCATCTTCATGCCCGCACAAAAAGCAGCCCATATACCAGCAACCGATTCCGCGCAAATCCACCTCGCCCGTCCGATTTTTTGTCCCGTTCAGAGACAGATTTGTCTTTGCCGACTTCGATTGCGTCCCGGAGATTTTCCGGTCACCGCCCGGGGAAATGATCCAACTGCGGAATCTCGCCGAGCCGCGGATCCACTTCGAACCCCACCCGTCCACGATACACCGTAAAACGCGTCTTCCCCGCCAGCGCTGCGGCTTCCAAAGTTTCCCATGGCGTCAGATTCCAACCGGCAAATGTATGGCGATAGAAATGCCAGGAATCCGGAGTCCGCTCATACGGCCACAACGTCGCCGGAATCTGCTTCTTCATCAGTCGCAACAACTGCGTCCAGTCACGGTCGTTCGCCAACAGGTGCGGCAGCGGTTTGCCAGACTTCAATTTCTCCTGCGTGCGCTCGTGTTTCACCGTGAAGTCCAATTCCAACACGTCTTCCTTTGAATGCAGCAAAACGAATGGCGACTGGAAAAACACCTGTAACGGTGACTGATTCGTCAGCGCAACAATTGCATCCCACACGGATGCATTTTCATTGGTCAAACTCACCTGAACGCGGCGAAAGAAATAGAGTTCATCAGTCGCGCCCGGCATAAAAATCAATGCTTTGGCGGTCGCGTTGGATTGGAAACTCGCGAGGAGGATTGGCGCGCAATTGCTATGATTCAGGACGGGGGCATTTGTTGCCAATGGCATGCGTTTCAACACCTCGGCCCACGACGTGTCGGCATTCACCCGCCCGACAAACATCAGCATGACCATAAGAGCCAAAGCCATCCACCGATGCGGGGCACAAAGCCCTGTGCAACGCAGCGCAAGCTTCGCGATCAACCTCGTGTTTATCGATTTCATAATCAGAAAGACAATTGCACCGTGCGTTCTTGAATCTGCGCGAGCCAGCGATCGTAAAAACTGAGCAATCGCCAAAAGCGCAGTAATGAATTCACGGCCTGAGTATCTCCAACTTTCCAGTTGGAATCCAACTCCTGAAGTTCGCGCAGCAACACCTCGCGTCGCGCCGAAATTTTCTCGCGAATCGCATTCAGTTTTTCCACTTCGGCTTGCGCCTGTTCAAACATCTGGACCTGGAGTAGCGGCGACGTCGCCCTTGCCTTCTCCGCCACCACTGCATCGGCTTCGCGTAGCGCTTTTCCGACACTGAAAAACAGCTCCATCAAATCATTCGGAACATCAGTCAGGTCGGATGGTTTCGTGCCCAATTCGAGTTCGAGCAGATGACGCAAGCGCGACCGCGGTTCGCGCAGGCAGTTGTAAGCCGCGTTGATTTCCGTATAACGCTGATTCGCGGCAAGTTTATCCGCATCCGAAGCCTGATGAACACGATCCGGATGAACCTCCGTCGAACGCGCGAGAAATTTTGCCTTCAGTACCTCTGCATCCAACCAAGGACGACGTGGCTCGTCCAACAACGCGAAATAATCGGTCATCAGGCGCTGAAGCTTTCGCCGCAGGAACAACTCGTCGCAGCGTTGGGGTTTTTCACTTTGAAACCGCCATCCGTCAGCGCGTCCACGTAATCCAATTCACTGCCGGTCACATATAGCGCGCTTTTCGGATCGACCACCACTTTCACGCCAGCCGACTCGACGAGGAAATCGCGATTCGCCGGCCCGTCCTGAAGATCCATTTTATATTGCAAGCCCGAGCAACCGCCACCAACGACCGCCACTCGCAACACCCCACCGGGACGACCTTGTTTGGTGAGCAGCGAACTGACCTTTCGCCCTGCGTTGGCCGTGAGTTTAATCAGGCGTTCGTCACCGACGCGAAAACCGGGCAAAGCCGCAGAATTGGATTTGGCAATATTGGCAATCACAGTAACGCTGCCAACGTAGCAATTTCTCCCGCGGGGTCAACGCGAGTGGTGGCTGCGGAAATAGAAGTCACTCGCCTTCACTGATCATTCGGCACGTATTTTCGCACGTCCGTGCGCGTTTCGTGGTAATCCGCCTCGCGTTGCACGACCACCTGTCGTCCTTCGAGATGCCATTTAAATTCGCGCACGTACCACAATCCGTCTTCCGTACGTTCGCGATCAAACGTGAAATGAAATTTTTGCGCTTCCCCCACAATGCCGCCCACAATACTCAAATTCCGCGTCAGTCGAATCGCGCATTTCTTCACCGCATAGTCCCGTTCATCGAGCCAGATGCGACCGGCCATGCGATTGACAATGCGATCCCGCAAATCTTTCTCCGGCAACTTCCCGGTCTTGGGAGCGAAATCCACGATCAACAAGCTGCAGCCGTTGGTGATTTCGCGTCCGACGATTTTGAAATCATACCGCTTCACCGCTTCCTTGCTGAACTTCAGATTGCTCTCGCGATCGTATTTCTTGGCCGCATCGGAATCGCTTTCATTCGCGCCATATTTCGGCGAATGCAACTTCCGCCGCCGTTCCTCCTTCATCTCGGCAAGTTCCAATAAAAAGTAGGCAGTAGGATCGTTAGTAGAAATCTTCGTCTTGAGTTTTTTGATGTCACCGTCGGAATCGCGAATTTCCGTCTTCCGACTTCGCACGAAATAATACTGCTTCTTGAATTCCTCGTCGTTCTTCGCTTCAACTTCTGCCCGTTCCAACGCGCGCTTGATCACTTCTTCGATCGGAGGAAGCGGTGCAACTCCGGTGTTCGCCTCGGCCAGACCGAGACTCATGGCGAGGATTAAAACCAGGCCACTCAAAACCGTGATGAACGGAGCGTTTCGCATGCGGGAAATTCGACGGAAACAGAATGGCGCACTATTCAGGACATGGCCAGACCTAATGACAGGAAATACTGCCAGTCGGCTCCGAGGGAAGTTTTGGGCTCACGTAGGGAATCCCCAGCGCCATGCCGCGCAGCATCAACAGCACCCCCACCAACGCCAGACTTGCCGGAATCAGGCGTTGCATCCGGAGGCGGAAGGAGAAACGCAGCTTCGCTCCCAGCAGCGAGATAATTAACAACATCGGCACTGTGCCCAACCCGAACACGAGCATGTAACGCACTCCGCTCAAAACGTCACCAGTCGCCACCGCCGCAGCCGCAGCCACATAAACCAATCCGCACGGCAGCAAACCGTTGAGCAAACCGACGCCAAACAGCGCGGGCAGACCGCGCGATTGCAAAAGCCCGCCGAGACGTTGTTTCAGCCAATTCACACCTCGCGCTATCGGCACTTGATGCGCCAATCGCGGCGAGATCACCAAGCCCATCAAAATCAGTGCGCCCAACGTCAACGACACCCATCGTTGCAATCCCACCAACGTCGCACCCTGCCCCACCAATCCAAAAATCGCGCCTAAAATTCCGTAAGTGAACAGCCGACCCAGGTTGTAGAGTAGTCGCCCCGCCAGAAACGATCCCTGACCCCGTCCCCAATGCGGCAGCGCCAACGCAAGTGGACCGCACATTCCGGCGCAGTGGACACTGCCCACAAAGCCAAGAAGAAATGCCGTCCAGGTTTCCATGAATTACGATCCGGAACTCACCACCACCGGTTGATCCACCAGATAATCCTGATCCGCCACGCGCCATTTAACGCGCACTTTCCAAAGTCCATCGCGGAGTAATTTGGCATCCAGAAATTGTTTCCCTTCAGCATTAAGCGCCAACGGCAGTTCGCGATCCATCCGAGCATCCGAAGGCCGATACAAATGCACGCTTCCGGTCGCACCCGCAACACCGGCTTCCGGCAAAGTGATGACAATACTTTCCTGCGTCGGATCAAATGTCACCACGCTCCGTTTCGCAAACGCCTGTGACCGATTCAACGAATCCAGCTCCGCCTGAAACTTCACTTCGCGTTCATAATAATTCGGCGTTACCAGATCATCACGCAATCGCACCGCCCACGTGATGAAGCACGCAAAGAACGTAATTGCGGCCACGAAAAAAGCCGTAATCGAATACGGCCACGGATTGCGGCGGATTTTTGCAAGTTGAGCATTCATTTTCGTGGTCCCGTAAATACGGTTTTCACTGTTTGCATTTTTTTGTCGCCGGAATAAACGCTGACCCGCAATTTCGTGGTCGCCCCATCCAGCGCCGCTTTCGGCATCGAAATCAATATCGACGTCTCTTTCAGTTCTCCAGCCGGCACAATCAATTCTTTTACGCCCATGACTTCGAGTTGACCGACTTCGTTTTCCAGCCGCAATTGCACCGGAAGATTACGCATCGTTTTGTTGACCAGTTTGAGCGTGTAAAGATTCTCAATCTGTCCATCTGCCGTTTGCGTAAACAACAAACCCGGCGCGCGCAATAAAATGGCTTCTACCGGCGAGCGGGTGAACACGAGCGCAAGGAAAAGCACAATCAACCCCGTCAACACGCCCGCGTAAACTTTCATCCGCGACGTCACCCGAAACGGTTCGCCTTTCTCAATGCTGTTCAACGAAGCGTAGCGAATCAACCCGCGTGGCGACCCGACCTTGTCCATCACCGAATCACACGCGTCAATACAGGCGGTGCAATGCACACATTCCATCTGCACTCCATTCCGGATATCAATGCCCGTCGGACACACTGAAACGCACTGCCGACAATCAATGCAATCACCCATCCCGTGCGCGATGCGCTGCACCAGCGATTCGCCACGCGTAAGTTTCCCACGTTTTTCACCGCGTTTATAATCGTACGCGACGACCATCGTGTTCTCATCAAGCATCGTGGATTGAAACCGCCCATACGGGCAAATGAACGTGCATGCCTGCTCCCGGAATCGCGCGAAAATCGCGAAGAACAACAGCGTGAACAGCAGCATGAACGTCAGCCCCGTCACGTGATTGCGCGGATCGTCGGTTATGATTCGAATCAATGCATCGCTGCCGATGATGTACGCGAGCAGCGTGTTGCCGATGATGAAGGACAGAATAAAAAACACTCCCAGCTTCAACGCCTTCTTGCCGATTTTTCGCGCCGTCCATGGTGCGGCATTCAGCTTTCGCTGCGCCACAGCATCGCCTTCAATCCAGTATTCCAACCGGCGAAATACCATTTCCATCATCACCGTTTGCGGACACGTCCAACCGCACCACAACCGCCCGAACGCCGTCGTGAAGATGATGATGCCCGTGATGAAGATCAGCAGCGCGACCGCAAAGATGATCATGTCCTGCGGCCAGAACAATTGCCCGAGAATGGAGAAGCGTCGATCGACGACATTGATCATCAACAGCGGGTTGCCGTTAATCTTGATGAATGGCCCGGCGAACATGATGCCGATCAGAAACAGACTCAGCCACTCGCGTCGCCGCGTCCATTTGCCTTCCGGCTTTTTCGCGTAAATCCATTGCCGACGACCGAACTTATCAGCCGTCGTCAACCGATCCCGAAAGTTATCCGTACCCGCTATCTGCGCCGTTTGATGCGAATCTCGATTTCCTTTTTTATTGGGCGGCGCAGTAATCATCTATTCAAACTCACTCGGCCCGGTGGGCTCGGTTACGGTGTTTTCCGGCGGCTTGGGATTTTTCGGATTCGAGCCGCGCAATGTGTAAATATAGCTGCTCACGCCTTTAATCTGATCAGGCGTCAACACGCCACGCCACGCCAACATTCCTTTAGCCGGTACGCCGTTGATAATTGTTTTCACGGTGTCCACGTAGTTCGAACCGTGAATCCAGTAATCATCGCAAAGATTCGGTCCCACCAATCCGCCGCCATCTGCACGATGGCACGGAGCGCAATAAGTCGCAAATAACCGGTTGCCTTCCGCCAGAAGCACCGCATTCGTGGACGGCTCGAGCGATGCGATGTTTGCTTCGAATTTTGCGATGGACGCACTCTTGAGTTCTTCGCCGCGCTTCCATTCTTTCTGGTATTCAGCCGCCTGCAAATCGCCCATCCCCAACACGTGGTAATAAACCATGTAGAGCACCGCGAAAGCGATGGTCAGATTGAACAGCCAGACCCACCAACGCGGCAACAGATTGTCCAGTTCCTGAATGCCATCGGCTTCGTGGTCCATCAATTTGATGTCGGTCACGGGATCGTTCATTTCGAATCTCCTTTGCGTTCCATTTTCTTTTCGCCGTCTTCGAGCGGACACGCGCTCATCTTTTGAGCAAATGATTTGTTCATGCGCCAGGCCCAGATCAGCATTCCGGTGAACACGGCAAAGAACAGGCAGATGGAAATCACTCCATACAACCCGATGCCGCCGATATCGCTGAGAACATTTTTGATCATAAGCGTAATGTTTATTGAGCTGCTGCGGTCTCAGTTGTTTCCTGCGGCGCGGCTTTGATGTCCTTGCCCAGCCGTTGCAAATACGCAATCAGCGCAATGATTTCCCGGTCGGCAGAAGCGTTCTCCACCGAACCGACTTTCAACCCGAGCACAATCGCGTCAGCCTGCTTTTGCAGGTCGCTCTGCGCTTCGCCATTTTCGTATCCATCGGGATACGGCACGCCCACCTTGCGCAACGCTTTGATTCGCGCCGGCAACGCATTCGTGTCCAGTTTCTGCGTCAACAACCACGGATAACGCGGCATGATTGAGCCCGGGGACGTACTTTGCGGGTCATCCATGTGATTGTAATGCCATGCGTCGGGATACTTGCCGCCGACGCGATGCAAGTCCGGTCCGGTACGTTTACTGCCCCAGAGGAACGGATGGTCGTTCACAAATTCTCCCACCTTGGAGTATTCGCCGTAACGCTCCGTTTCGCTGCGCAGCGGACGCACCATTTGCGAGTGACAACCCACACAACCTTCGCGGATGTAAATGTCGCGTCCCAACACTTCGAGCGGCGTGTACGGCTTCACGCTGGAAATCGTCGGCACATTTTCTTTTACGAGGAACATCGGCACCATCTCGATCAAACCACCGATGGTCACCGCCACGAGCGCAAGCGCAGTCAACGTCAGCGGCTTGGCTTCCAACCAGCGATGCTTCCACGGATCGTTACCCGCGTGTTCGGGTTCAGGCTTCGCAGCAACCGCTACCTGCGCTTCGGTTTCCGGTTCGAACTTGCCGGCCTTCGCCGTGCGCCAGAGGTTGTAAGCCATCAGGAAAGCGCCAATGATGTATAGCGTTCCACCGACAGCGCGCAGTTTGTAGAGCGGCACGATCTGGAATACCGTTTCCAGGAAGTTCGCGTATTGGAGGAAGCCTTCGCTCGTGAATTGTTTCCACATCAATCCTTGCGTGATGCCGCTGGCATACATCGGCACGACGTAGAACATCATTCCCAACAACGCGATCCAGAAGTGCCAGTTCGCCAGTTTGACGGAATACAACTTCGTGTTCCACAACCGCGGGAACAGCCAGTAAAGCATCGAGAACGTGAGGAATCCGTTCCAGCCCAACGCACCGGTATGCACGTGCGCAATCGTCCAGTCCGTGTAGTGCGAGAGCGAGTTGACCGATTTAATCGCAAGCACCGGTCCTTCCAGCGTGGCCATACCGTATGCCGTCACCGCCACGACCATAAACTTCAGCATCGGCTCCTGGCGCACTTTGTCCCACGCACCGCGCAACGTCAGTAACCCGTTCAACATACCGCCCCAACTCGGCGCAATGAGCATCAGCGAGAACACCATGCCGAGCGATTGCGCCCAATCCGGTAACGCCGTGTAAAGCAGGTGATGCGGTCCGGCCCAGATGTAAATGAAGATCAACGCCCAGAAGTGAATGATTGAAAGCCGATAGCTGAACACCGGACGATTCGCGGCTTTCGGCAGGAAGTAATACATCAAACCGAGGTACGGCGTCGTCAGGAAGAACGCGACGGCGTTGTGACCATACCACCATTGCACCAGCGCATCCTGCACGCCTGCATAGATGGGATAACTCTTGAATGCACTGGCCGGAACTGCGAGCGAATTGACGATGTGCAGCAGCGCAACCGTGATGGCTGTCGCGATGTAAAACCAGATAGCGACGTAGAGATGTTTCTCGCGTCGCTTCAGAATGGTCATGATCAGATTGATCGTGAAGAACACCCAGACGAGCGTGATTGCGATATCAATCGGCCATTCGAGTTCCGCGTATTCTTTGCTCGTCGTCAATCCCAACGGCAACGTAATCGCCGCCGCCACGATAATTGCCTGCCACCCCCAGAAGTTCGCCCAACTCAGAAAATCGCTATACATCCGCGCCTTACACAGCCGCTGCAGCGAGTAGTAAATGCCGCAAAACATGCCATTGCCGACGAAGGCAAAAATCACCGCATTGGTATGCAACGGGCGCAGTCGGCCAAAGGTGGTGAATTGCAGATTGAAGTTCAGGTCCGGCCAGAACAACTGACAGGCAATCAACAACCCCGCGCAGAACCCCACAATTCCCCACACGACGGTGGCAATCGCGAAAGCGCGGACGATCTTATTGTCGTATTTGAATGTTTCTACGTTCATTTTATGTCTTTTGAGGCGAAAGCGGTTGCCCGATTGCTTAAGTTTTCAGGCGCGAACAATTCACCACTGCTTATTCAACTCGGAATTGCTCTCAACGACCACGCGCCGATTGTTCTTTCCTACTCATCATTTGCTATGGATGGCTTTTGCGAAGGTTTCGCATCAGCGGAATTCATCTTCGACGGCTCGTTTTCATTGCGTTTTTCTTCCAACAACAATCGCATCGAAGGCGTGTAAGTGTCCTCGTACTGCCCGGAGCGAACCGCCCAGATAAACGCCGCCAGAAAGCAAATCGCTATAATGATGCTTAATGGAATCAGTAAAAAAATGACGATCATGATTCCACCTCCGCTTTGTTGAACGCGCGTCGCCCAAGCCACGTCGCCGTACCGCACGCAAACGCCACCACCGTCACCGAACTCACCGGCATCAGAATCGCGCACACCACCGGCGCCAATTTCCCGCTCGCGGCAATGGCCACGCCGACCACGTTATACGCCGCCGAAATCCAGAATGCTGTTCGCACCACGCGCAACGATTGTTTCGCGTAACGCAACAGCTCCGTCGTTTGCGGCACGCGATCCGCCGCCAGGATCACATCGCTCGCCGGTGAAAATGCGCTGACGTTTTCAACCACCGCCACGCCCACATCCGCCTGTCGCAACGCTCCGGCATCGTTCAATCCATCTCCAACCATCATCACCGTTTTACCCGCCGTCTGTCGGTGTTTGATGAAGTTCAATTTGTCGAGCGGACTTTGATTGAAGTTCAGTTCCGCGCGAGTTCCCAGGAGCGATTCAAACCGGCTGCGTTCTTTCTCATTGTCGCCGCTCAACAGCGCAATTTCGCAATTCTCATTCAAACCGCGCACGAGTTGCTCGGTCTGCGGTCGGACCGCACTCGCGAGCACGAAACGACCACGATATTTCCCATCAATCGCGACGTGGACCACGCTGCCTTTTTCTTCGTCACCGCGTTTACTACAAACTATGTCTCGCGACTCCAACCACGCCGCCGAACCCATCCAGATTTCGTGTCCGGCCACGCTGCCTTCCATGCCGCAACCAGGCGTTTCCAAAAACGACCGCACCGGCTCAGGAAAATAATCGCGCTTAATCGCTTCACCGATGCGCACCGGCAGCGGATGCGTCGAATGCCGCGTCATTGAATACAACCATCGCTCTTCGGTTTCAGTCAGCGCATCGCTCGCCCCTTCCCGACGCGTAGCTTCCGTCGCGCCAATCCACGTCACGCTTCCCGCTCCTGCCGCCGTGAGCGTGCCGGTTTTATCGAACACCACGGAATTCACCTCTGCCAACGTTTCAATGACGTACGGATTTTTCAGATAAATCTTTCGGCGCGACAACACCCGTTGCGCCGTTCCCAGCGCAAACGGCGCCGCCAACGCCAGCGCGCAAGGACACGCCACAATCAACACCGACGTAAACGATTTCACTGCCAGCGCCGGATTTACGAATGCCCAGAAGACAGCCGCGCCAACCGCGACTGCGATGACAATCTTGGTGAAGCGCTGGCTGTAGGTATTCGTAATCCGATCCAGTAACTGGCTCTTTTCTTTGCGAAACGCTTCTTGATTCCACAGCGACGTCAGATAGCTCTGCGACACCGGCTTGACCGTTTCGACTTCAATCGCGCCGCCCATCTGTCGTCCGCCGGCGTAGAGATAATCGTCGATCTTCTTTTCAACCGGTTCCGATTCGCCAGTGACAAAGCTGTAATCAATCAACGCCGGACCGCTGATGAGTTTTGAATCCGCCGGAATCAATTCGCCATTGCGAATGATGAGCCGATCTCCCTCCGCAAGTTGCGCGAGCGAAACGTGTTCCTCGGAACGCGTTCTTATCGGTGCGCTCCCCCTCACCCCATTTGATGGGGAGAGGGTGGCCGACGGCCGGGTGACGGGAACCAAGCGCGTGACCGACAACGGGAAAAACGATTTGTAATCACGATCAAACGCGAGTCGGTCATACGTTTTCTGTTGAAACAAACGCCCACAAAGCAGGAAGAAAATCAAACCGCACAACGAATCGAAATACCCTTCCCCACGACCGGTAAACACCTCGTAAACGCTCTGCAAATAAATCGCCGCCACGCCCGCCGCGATCGGCACATCAATATTCAACAGTCGCTGCTGTAAACTGCGTCGCGCCGCTTTCCAATAATCCAACGCGCTGTAAGTCACCACCGGCGTCGCCAGCAAAAAACTTATCAGCCCTACCATTTTGCCGAATGCCGGGCCGGCAAAAGCGTCCAGCCCGAGATACGCCGAAATACTGAACAGCATGATGTTGCCAAACGCAAAACCGGCCAGGCCCAGTTGAATCCATAAACGTCGCGACACCGTGCTTTTCGGCTTGTCGTCCAACGCCGCGAGCTTGAGTTCCGGTTCGTAACCAAGCGACGCCAGCAACGTCACAACTTCACTGAGCTTGACCTGCGTGGGATCGAAAGAAAGCGCGACTTCTTTGCGCGGAAAATTCACCTGTGTCTGGCCAATGTCGGGTTTCAGCCGGAACAGATTCTCCAACAACCACACACAAGCGATGCAATGGATGGCCGGAATGTGAAAGGTAACGCGCGTCAGGCGTGAATCGCTGAAATCCACCAGCCGTTCGCGCACCGCCGGTTCATCAAGGAAAAGATATTGATCTGATTTAACCGTGGCACTGACGCGCACCCCTGCGGTATCGCTCAGTTGGTAAAATTCCGTCAGGCCGTTCGCTGATAAGATTTCGTAAACCGTCTGGCAACCGTGGCAACAGAAGGATTTTTCCGCGAGCGACAGCACCGTGCCGCGACACAATGTGCCGCAATGAAAGCACACGGGCGCACTGGCTACGTCGGTATTGGCGACAGGATCAGCAGGCGCGCCATCAAACTGGCTCGACTTCCACAGGCTCATTACGTGCAGAAATCATCGGCAACAACTTTCCTGCTCGCTTCCCATTCTCTATGGAAGACCACTCAAATTTTGCTCACTGTTTTGCGCCCTTTGTCCAAGGGCAGAAAATCAAGCCCCGAAACTGCCGCGATTAGAACTCAATCGTTTTTTCACGAAGGCAGCTTGCGCGCCAGAGCTTTAGCACGCGAAATCCAGACCTGATCGCGCCGCCGCTGAAATGCCGGCGCATGAGAATCTTCCACCAACACATCGTTCAATTGCGCCCGGGCTTCATCCAATCGGCTGGTCGCGAAATAAAGTTCCGCCAGTTGAACTTTCGCACGCGGATAAGAATTATGCGCCACGACGTATTCCCAGGATTTAATCGCGTTTTCCGTTTCACCCAGCGCCATCAATGTTTCGGCGTACGCCATGGCCGTGTGGTTGTAATCGTGTTTGGGATTCTCACGCAACACCCCTTCCAACAGCGGTCGCGCTTCTGCTGCGCGTTTTTGCCGCAACAGACACTGGCCCAGATGCGCGCGCGTATCCACGTCATTGGGGTCGCGTTGCAATGCGGCGCGATAACACGCCTCGGCTTTATCCAGTTTACCGCGCTGAAAATAAACGTCACCCAGTTGCGCGTGTTGATGTGCGTTATCAATGTGATGAATCTTCGCTTCGAGTTCGCGAATGCGATGACGGTCATGAGAACCCGGCAGTTCAAAACCGCGCGTCGCTGTGCTGCGATACAGACAGAAGAAATACAACACCGCTGCAAGCATCGGCAAAAAGAGCATGTAAACGACCCACAGCCATTCGCGCTTGCGCACCGCGTCAATCAACATCCACAGGTGAAACAACGTCATCGCACCGGCGATTCCCAGACTGAACCAGTGTTGCAGTTGCTCCCCAAGGGACGGGCTGTAACCATAAGATTCCATCGCGGCAAAATAGAAAAGCAGTCCGACTTCGGGCAAATAAACTTTGACGTTACTCCAGCCACCACGCGGAAGGACACAAAATAGTTTTGCAAAAAATTGAGTAGGCAAAAACTTGCCTGCGTCTGATTCGACAGCAAAATCCCGTCAAAGACATGAAAACCACCCCTGAATCTACGTCCCTGCCCACGCGGCGGGAATTTCTCGCCACCACCACCGCTGCCAGTGTCGGATTTGCTCTTGGCGCATCCGCCTTTGTCTCGACCGCTTCGGCGCAAACCAGCGCGCCCATAAGCCGCAAAAAGCGTTACGCACTTGTTGGTGTCGGCAGCCGTTCCGGCATGTTTCGCGAAGCTGTGCTCCGCAAGTATGCCGAATATTCGGAAATGGTTGGCTTCTGCGATGTAAACGCTGGCCGACTCAAACTCGCGCAGGACCATGCGCGCAATCTCGCCGGAGTCGAAGTGCCCATCTATCCCGCCAAAGATTTTGATCGCATGGTCCGCGAAACCAAACCGGACGTCATTATCATCACCACGAAGGATTCCGAACACGATCGCTATCTCGTGCGCGGCATGGAACTCGGTTGCGATGTGATGACCGAGAAACCGATGACCACGGACGAAAAAAAGTGCGCCGCGATTTTGAAAACACAGGCGCGAACGGGTCGCAAATGCACCGTTTGCTTTAACTACCGCTATTCGCCGTATCGCTCGCAGGTGAAAGAACTGTTGATGAATGGCGTCATCGGCGATGTGTTGTCAGTGGATTTCACGTGGCTGCTCGACACTATGCACGGCGCGGATTACTTCCGTCGCTGGCACGCGAACAAAGCCAACTCCGGTGGATTGATGGTGCATAAAGCCACCCATCATTTCGATTTGATGAACTGGTGGTTATCCGCAGTGCCCGTTGAAGTCGCCGCCGTCGGCAAACGTGAATTCTACACGCCGCAAATGGCGAAGCGCCTCGGCCTGCAAAGCCATCACGAGCGTTGCCACACCTGCCCCGAAAAATCTAAATGCACTTTCCGCCTCGACCTCGCCGGCAACGCAAATCTCAAACGGATGTACCTCGATCAGGAACATCACGATGGTTATTTCCGCGACCGCTGCGTGTTCCGTCCGGACATTGATATCGAAGACACGATGAACGTCATCGTGAAATACAGCACCGGCGCGACAATGATGTATTCCCTCAACGCGTTTAACGGCTGGGAAGGTTATCGTCTCGCGTTCAACGGCACGAAAGGCCGGCTCGAACATACCGTTCAGGAAAAGGTCACGGTGTTCGGCGATGGCAACACACCAGGCGCAGTCGCGAAGGAAGGTGTAATAACGCGCGTTTATCCGCTCCGCGCTCCCGCATACAACGTCGAACTCTGGCAGTCCGGCTCCGGCGGTCACGCCGGCGGTGACAATCTGATGCTCGACGACCTGTTCCTGCCGAATCCGCCAGCGGATAAATTCCTGCGCGCCGCAGATCAACGCAGTGGCGCTTACTCGATTCTGACCGGCGTCGCCGCGAATCACTCCATGCGCACCGGCAAACCTGTTAAGATCGCTGATCTGGTCAAAAAAATCGGCCTGCCGGATTATCCTCCGATGCCGACGAATACCGATCCTGTGCCGATGCCGCCGGCGGCGAGCTGATTACTTGATATCCAATTGAACGACAGACGTTGAACCGGATTGGAATCCACACTCGTCATCACGAGTTGACGGAATCAGCCGGAACAAATCGGGGAATTGCGTTTCACTTACGGCGCCTTAGCATGGCGTCCCAGTTATGACGCCGTTTCAAATCATATTTACGCCGGTCAGCGCTGCGGAAGTCGCACGCATGCCGAAGGAATTGCAATTACAGATTCTCGGCGAATTTCGCGGTCTGCCACAACAGGTCATCGGCACGGAACTCGACGACTTCGGTAAACTCGAACGCGGCGGGCGCATTCTGCACCGATTTCGCATCGGCGATTTTCGTGTCTATTTTGAGCGGCACGAACTGGGCGTGCTCGTCCACCGCATCCTCAGCAAAAACACGCTGAAAGATTTCTTCTATCGCTCCGGTTTGAAGGTCGAAGAGGACGAAGCGCTCCAACAAAATCCCAAGTTCTGGGAAATGATCGAGTCAGCCAAAACGGCGAAGTAAACGTTTTTCCTTCGGTTTTCTAAAAACAGGAAAGGCCGGATTTTTCAATCCGGCCTTGTTCATTTGCCTCTTCGGGCGATTTAGAATTTGTACTGGGTACCAACAATCAGACGGGTATCCGTACCTTCTTTGGGATAGTTGACTCCGTTGTCGTAGGTCACTTGATATTTTACTAACAAGTCCCAGTGCGAATTGATGGCGGTGCTGATGCCGACTTCCGCGTTAATCAGGTCGTTATCCGGCCAATCTTTGAGCGCCGGAAGGTACTCAGCGGTTTGCCAGATCTTCGTAGTATCGCTTAATTTGTGCTCGAATCTTTCTCCGATTCTTAAGGCAATGAATTCCTCATGATCTTTCGGCGTCGTGGGAGTTGCTTCGCGTTCCTGCACGATGAACGTCGGACCGACATCAAACGACAGCAACGTTTTTTCGTTCTTGATCAGGTAATAACCGACCAGCGGAGAAACTTTGAAGCGATAGGCCAAATCCGCAACGCCATCCCGCTCACCATCGACACGCAAACCGAAATAGGCGCGTTCACTGAACAGATGATTGTATTGACCATACACCTTGGTGAAATCGGTGGTGCGGTTACGATTGTTACCCGTGCTGCTGCTCTTGCCATAACCGGCTGAAGCACCTAAGGCCACTTCATCGGATTCCCAATTTCTTTTGGTATCCAAACCGATAGTCGCGAGAATGCTCTCGCTGTTCCCGCTTTGAATGGTCAACCCGGCGTTGGCGACGGTTTCCCATTTGGGCTTTTCGGGAGCGGCAGCTTGACCGAAGGCGCTGCTCGTAACGGCTCCGGCGATGACCAGACTGATAAGTAGTTGTTTTTTCATAACATGTTGTTTTCTGTCCAACGGGTATTGGCGCGCAAGGTTTAGCGCACTCCGCGAAATCTTTCAACTGTTTGCTGTTCACTCTCGCTCAACACCTGGTCGAAACCACACTTTCCGCTTGCGTGAACGGACGGTCCTCGCACAATCGCTGCGCATGTTTTCTCACGTTGTCATCTTCTGGACCGACCCCGCTCAACCCAACGCTGCGGACGAACTCGTCGCCGGCGCGAATCACTATTTGAAATCCATTCCCGGCGTGTTGCAGTTTCACGTCGGCAAAATGGTCGGCAGCCATCGCCCCGTCGTGGACCAATCCTATCAGGTCGCGCTAAACCTGATTTTTCCGGATAAAAAATCGCAGGACGACTATCAGGTGCATCCGCAACACGTGGAATTCATCGAAAAAGTTTTCAAACGCGTCTGCACAAAAGTCGTCGTTTACGATTTTGAGTAAACCGCGCGACCAGTCGGTTTCCCATGCAAGTCATCTCCCGGGTTTCAGCAATGCAAACGCTGGCGCAACGCTGGCGGCGACGCGGCGTGCGAATCGGATTTGTTCCGACCATGGGTTATCTGCACGAAGGTCACCTCAGCCTCATCCGCGAAGCCCGGAAACGCGTTGGCAAAAACGGCAAGGTCGTCGTCAGCATTTACGTCAACCCGACACAATTCGCGCCCACGGAAGATTTGTCGCGCTATCCGCGCGATCTTAAACGCGACCTCGCACTGTGTCGCAAACTGGGCGTGAACGCCGTCTTCGTCCCATCGGATGCCGAAATGTATCCGGGCAAAGCGGACGGCAACTACAGCACTTACGTCGTCGAAGAATCGCTCACGCAACAGATGGAAGGCGCTTCACGACCCACGCATTTTCGCGGCGTCACGACCGTCGTCGCGAAACTATTTAACATCGTCCTACCTGACATCGCCGTGTTCGGCGCGAAAGACTGGCAACAGGCTGCTGTCATCAAACGCATGGTGGCAGACCTGAACTTTCCGGTGAAAATCTTCGTGTCACCCACGGTGCGCGAAGCTGACGGTGTAGCGATGAGTTCGCGCAACAAATATCTCGTCGGCACTCTGCGGTCTCAGGCTGTCGTTTTATCACGCTCGATCAAAGAAGTTCGCGCCTTGGTCTCTGCCAGCGCAAAGGCGATTTCTGCAACCCGCCTTAAATCGGTCGTGAAGAAAATCGTCAGCACCGCACCCGATGCGCGTCTGGATTACGTGGAATTTTTCCATCCGGAAACGCTCGTGCCACAAAAGCAGGTGAAGCGCGGCACACACATGGCATTGGCAGTGTTTGTCGGCAAAACGCGACTGATTGATAACGGTCGCCTGTGAGTGCGCTCTAATAGACGCGCTTTCTGAAGCTTCAAATCGGATCGGTTTCCACTGGCGTTTCGCGCCGTGTTACTCGCAACCGCGCCACCCGCGTGTCTTCCATTTCTTCGACGCGTAACTCGCTGTGACCAACCGTTACAACGTCCCCTGCTTTCGGAAAACCGCCCAATCGCTGCGTCACCCAACCACTCGTCGTCGTGACGCCTTCCGCCGTCAATGTCACGCCCAGCAGTTCTTCCAGTTCGTGCAACGGCAATGCGCCGGAAACTTCCCACGTCGTCTCACTCGCACGCGTGAGCAGCGGTTTCTCCTGATCAAACTCGTCCTGAATCTGACCGACGAGTTCCTCCATGATATTTTCCATCGTAACGATTCCGACCGTGCTGCCGTATTCGTCCACTACGATGGCAAGGTGCAGTTTCCGTTCGAGCAGTAATTGCAACAGCTTTTCCAATCGCGCCGTTTCCGGCACATAAATCATCTTGCGCGCCACCGGCAATAATTCCGCTCCCGTGCGCGCTTTGAGGCGCATCGCGAAAATATCTTTGATATGCACCACGCCCAACGCACGATCCAGATCGCCGTCTTCACAAAGCGGAAAACGCGAGTAACGCGATTTCTCCACCACATCGAGACATTCCGCGATGCTCGCCTGCGTATCGAGCACGGTGATTTCTTTGCGTGGCCGCATCACGTCCCGTGCAATACGCCGACGCAAATCGAGCGCGTTTTGCACAATGTCGCGACTGAACGCGGATGCGCCTAACTGTTTCTGCGATGAAGCCACAACCAATCGCAACTCGTCTTCGGAATGCACGCCTTCGCTTTCGTGCGCCGGCTCCAAACCCACGGCCCGCAATAACAACAGCGCGCTTTCGTTGAGCACCCAGATGAACGGATACATCGCCAGGTAAAACCAGCGCATTGGATAGGCCACCCAGAGCGAGGTCGGCATCGCCAGTCGGATCGCCAACGATTTCGGCGCCATTTCTCCCACCACGATGTGCAAAAACGTAATTACGCTGAAACCGATGCCGAACGACAGCGAATGCTTCAACTTCTCACTTTCGACGCCGAATAAATCAAATACCGGCTCGAGCAAGTCAGCGAACACCGGTTCGCCAATCCACCCCAATCCCAGACTCGCCAACGTAATGCCCAACTGACATGCACTCAGATATCCATCCAGATGCCGCGCCAGATGCAACGCCATGCGCGCGCGTTTGTGTCCTCGCGCTGCGTCAGGTTCCAGTTGCGTCGCGCGCACTTTGACCAACGCGAATTCCGTCGCAACAAAGAAGCCGTTGAGGAAGACGAGGAACACCACTGCGAACAGTTTGAACGCGATTTCAATGGCGTAATCCCAGTTCATCAGAAGCGCACCTCCCCGAACACAGTTCGCAAAATATCCTCCAGCGATACGATGCCGACCTCGGCGCCATCTCGCGCCAGCACAATCGCCAATCGCTGCCCGGCGCGCTGCATGCGTTCCAACGCTATGCCCAATCGCAAATCTTCATTGAGAAATAATGCCGGCGTGATGAGTTCATTCACGGTCGTCGTCGGATTAACCTTTTCGTCGAAGAGCAGATTCTTCGCACTGACCAGGCCCGCGATGCGTCGTCGGCCACCGCGTTCCTGCCAGACCGGCATGCGCGCGCGACCGGTTTCGCGCAATCGTTCAATCGCATCGGCCACCGTCGCATTCGCCGAAATAGTGACCACCTCGCTCCACGGATGAAGAATCTGTCGCACGGTCGCAATTTCCAGATCGAGCACGCGCGTAATCATCGCGCGTTCTTCTGACGTGAAAACCTGTTCGGTTTCCTGCATCGCCTGACGCAGTTCTTCGCGATTGCCGAATAAATGCCCCGAAAAAGTTCGTCCGCCCGACCACCGCAACAACCCGCGCGCGCACCATTCCACAATCGCCACCACCGGTCGCAGCAACAGATGTAACAACCGGAACGGTCGCGCCATCACCAGACACATCCGATTCGGATAAGCGCGAAACACCATTTTCGGCAACAGATCCAGGAACGTGTAATACACAAAAACCAGAACGAGAAACACCGGCACAAACCAACCCGATCGCAGCACCGGAATGCGATACAACAACGTCAGCACTGAACCGATCACCACGAAGTTGATCAGCGTGTTCCCCACCACAATCGTCCAAAGAAAATTCTCCGGGTTCTCCAGAAACTTGTGCAGAACGCGAGCCGACTTGCTGCCCGCACGCAATTCGCGCCGAATGCGCAATCGGCTCAAGGCGAACAATCCCACCTCCATGCCCGAAAGCAGAAACGACAGCGCCATGCATAGCACCAGACCGAAGGCGATGAGTAGCTGTGTTTCCATTCTCAGTTGCGACGCCTGTTCACTTCACGGTCTCCACCAGAAGTTCGCGCACGCGTCGTTCGTCCACGACGTGCGCCGTTAATTTCAGCCCGCGAAACGTTGCCGATTCTCCTGCCGTCGGAATCACATCCAACAGCTTCGTCAACAACCCGCCCATCGTTTCCACGCCCGACACTTCCGGCAGGGCTGGAAACTCGCGGCGAAAATCATCTAACCGCATCAAACCGCTCACGCGCCATTTGCCGGGCGCGAGTTTCTCCATCACGAATCCCGAAGCTTCAACCCGACGATGCAACTGCCCGACCAGTTCCACCAGGATATCCTCCATCGTGACCAGCCCCGCGACACCACCAAACTCATCCAACACAATCGCCATGCCGCGCCGTTGCCGTTGCAGACTTTTGAACAGTTGCAGCAGATTCATCGTCTCCGGCACGAACGACGGAAACTCAATCACCTCCGCCAGGTCCACATGCGGATCGAGCAACAATTCTCGCGTCTTCAAAATGCCCACAATCGTGTCGGGCGTTTCATCGTAAATCGGTAATCGTTGATGTTTCGTGCGACGCGCCGCGGCAATCATCTCTTCGATGGTAAGGTCATCAGGAATCGCCGCCATCTGGGCGCGCGGCTGCATCACTTCTTTCACCGTGCGCCGATCGAGATTGACGATCTGAAGAATAATGTCGCGAGCTGAACGCGCGAGGTTGCCCTGTTGAAATGCCAGTTCCACCAACTCCTGGTAATCCGCATCCGTGAGCGCGGTTTGCGGTTGAACCGAAGCCGGAATCACCGCGGCCATGATACCGCGATTGACCTGTTGCCCGAACCGATGCACTACACGCGTCACCCGTTGCAACCACGCCAAGGGATGCGCTACGCGTCGCGCCCAGACTTCCGGCCGACGCACCGCGAGAATTTTCGGCACCACTTCACCGACGAACAGCGCCAGCAACAACACCGCTACCAACACCAGCCACATCGGCCCGATTCCGCTCCAACTGAGCCAGAATCCCACCGCCAACATGGCGAGATAAGCGAACGCGTTCCCCAACGCAATCGTCGCCAGCAAATCCTGCGGTTGCGCCAACAGCCGTGCCGCCAATGCTCCGCGCCCCGTCTGCGTCGCCAATTCGCGAATCTGCCATTTACTCAGCGAAAACAACGCCGTCTCCGCCACGGAAAAAAAGCAACTGGCCCCGGCACAAACCAGAACCAGCACCGCAGCCAAGATGACCATCCAATCCACACGCGTAGAATGAGCGAGAACCCCGCCCGGCAAAAGTCGAAATCCAGCCCTCCAGGAAGC
This sequence comes from uncultured Verrucomicrobiota bacterium, assembly GCA_937894935.1. Taxonomy (GTDB): domain Bacteria; phylum Verrucomicrobiota; class Verrucomicrobiia; order Limisphaerales; family JADLHS01; genus JADLHS01. The sequence goes on along the minus strand of CALAYC010000077.1, from coordinate 1,050 downwards.
GCCGCACTTACAATCCTCACAGAGGATGTTGAAATAATTTCAAGATTTATGGACGAGGGTGAAGAAGTTACGCATGTCGGCTTAGAAACGCCATCCTTCACGCCGCAGCAATCCGAGCAAACTGATGCACGGAATACCTAATTCTCGGCAAACATCAGGTATAAAATGCGTCCGCTTAGGGTTTCGCTTTTCAGCAGCCGGCGTTTCGATGGCGCTACCGCAAACTCTATCGTGAGTTTCTTGATTCCGGCTTCTCAATGCCAAACTTTTTGATTCGCGAAAACAGCGTGGTCGGTTTCACGCCCAACAATTCCGCTGCGCCGCCCTGCCCCATAATCTTCCAGTCCGCCGCCTCCAACACCGCAATCAGATTCTCGCGCTCACGTTGTCGCATTTCCACTTCGGTCAGAAATCTTGGACTTCCATTTTCCGGAGTCGGCGTGCGACGTGATAAAACCGTCGCGCGACTGTTCTCCGCTCCCGGCAAATCAAATTGCAACGCGCCGCCGCGGGCGAGAATCACCGCCCGTTGAATCACGTTGCGCAATTCCCGCACGTTGCCCGGCCAGGAATACGCCTGCAATTGCGCCACGCCCGCACGGGTCAGCCGCGGGCGCGGACAACGCAGTTCGCGCACTGACAATTCGATGAAATGCGCGGCGAGCAACGGCACATCTTCAAGTCGCTCGCGCAATGTCGCCACCTGAATGGGAAAGACATTGAGCCGATAATATAAATCCTGGCGGAAACGTCCCGCCGCCACCTCCGCTTTGAGATCACGATTGGTCGCGCCAATGATGCGTACATCCGCCAGTCGCGTGCGATCATCACCCACGCGTTCGTAACGTTTTTCCTGAAGGACGCGCAGCAGTTTGCCCTGAAGTTCCATCGGAATTTCGCCCACTTCATCGAGAAACAACGTGCCGCCTTCCGCCGTTTCAAAACGTCCCGCGCGATCTTTGATGGCGCCGGTGAACGCACCTTTTACATGACCAAAAAATTCGCTTTCGTACAACTCCCGCGGAATCGACGCGCAATTCACGCGCACCA
>CALAYC010000076.1 GCA_937894935.1 uncultured Verrucomicrobiota bacterium | reverse complement strand
AGCGGCGTCAGATATGAGCAACTCGCTGCCACGGCGATCATCATGGAAAACGTCCGCGGATTCAGTTGTAATTGTTCCGCCGTGTAAACGGCCACCGGCACGATGACCGCTGCTGCTGCCTGATTGGACATCGGTTGCGTCAACAGCACCGTCAACAGGAACACTCCCCCTAACAGCCATAAAGGATTCATTCCCTGTGTGGCCTGCGCCACGAGTTGCGCGAGATATTGCGCCGTACCCGTGCTGCTCATCGCTTCACCCAACGCCAGCATTGAAGCGATCAAAATGACCACGCGCCATTCGACTTCGCGATAAGCTTCCGACGGCGTCACACAACGGGTCGCAAAAATCGCAAATGCTCCAAGCAGCATCGCCACTGGCAGCGGAACAATCTTGAACGTGCCCAGCAACAATGCGCCGCAAAAAATCAACACCGTTCGCAACGCGCGTTTGCGATCCGGCGGACGTTCCGCAACTTCACCCAAAATGCTGAATGGCGCGTCATCCTGCGAACTGGGCAACAAAGCTTTCCGGCCTTGAATCAGCAACACGTCACCGACACGAACTGGAATTCGACTCAGTTTGCGAATCAGATTTTTCCCGTGCCGATTCAATCCCAACACCTGCCAACCAAAGCGTTCGCGAAATCGCACGCTCCGCAACGTATGCCCGATCAACGGCGAACCCGGCACAATCAACGCCTCAACTAAAACCGTTTCATCCGTTCGCAATCCCGGCTCCGACACCTCCACGTCGCCTTTGATATCAATCCCCGCTGTGTCTTTGATTTTAAGAATCTCTTCGTGCGGCCCTTCCACCAGCAGAACATCGCCCGCTTGAATCACGGTTTCGTCACCCGGCGCAAGTTGCTGACTTTTGCCTCGCAGAATTCGCAGAACAGTCAAATCCAGGTCCGCTCCCAGATTACTTTCCGCGAGAGTTTTTCCGGCCAGCCGCGATTGCGGTCGCACGACTATCTCGGTGAGATACGAACGAATGCCAAACCGCGCCAGCAAACCTTCATCCGAACCGCGCACTGGAATCCAGCGCCGCCCGATGAAATACATGTAAAGCAAACCCACGACGGCAATCGGGATACCCACCGGCGCGAGCTCGAACATTCCCATGGGTTCAAGTCCCGCGTTGGTCATCAATCCGCTCACAACAAGATTGGTGGACGTGCTGATTAATGACACCGAACTCGTAAGAATCGCCGCGAACGCAACCGGCATTAACCAGCGCGCCGCCGGCACATTCGCCTTACCCGCGATGCCAATCACCACCGGCACAAAAAAGGCCGCCGCAGCGGTATTACTGATAAACGCACTCAGTGTCGCCACCGCTCCCATGATCACCAACAGAAGCACGTCCATGCGCTTACCCGCGTGACGCAAAATTTTTCGCCCCACGATGTCCACGACGCCTGCTTTGAGCAACGCCGCGGTCATGATCAGCAATCCCAGAATCATGATCACGGTATCACTCCCAAATCCGGCGAAAGCTTTGTCCAACGGCAAGAGCCCGGTCAGAATTAAAGTAAGAAGCAGCCCCAACGCGACGACATCAGCCGCGATCCATTCGAAGCAGAAAAACACCAACGCGACGACAATGATCCCGAGCAGCAGCGCGATTTGCAGTGTCACGCCAGGAATCTACTCGCAACCGCCAATTTTGCCAGCAGTGTATCGCGCGCCCGCGATTAACAATCACGGCTTGCAAAAGCGCGGGGAGAATCAAGTGTCAAAAACCGTTTTGCGAAGCAGGCGATCCTCGTCCCCGCCGTTGCCGACGAGGACGAGCACCGCTTATTGGGCTGCGGCCGCCTCTGCCCCGACCTCCTCAGCGTCGGAAATTTCTTCGTCTTTAGCCGGAATCGCTTCCCGCTCACCGCCGTGTTCCTTGGCGATCAACATGTAAATCGAAGGAATCACCAACAGCGTGAAAATCGTACCCAACGCCATACCCGCAACCACGATAATACCGATGGAATTACGTGCCGCGGCACCTGCACCGCTCACCATCGTCAGCGGAAAGTGACCGCACACCGTTGCCACGCTCGTCATCAAAACCGGACGCAACCGCGTCAACGTCGCTTCACGCACCGCTTCCAGTTTGGTCTTACCGCTACGCTGTAGTTCATTGGCAAACTCGACAATCAAAATGCCGTTCTTCGACACCAGACCCACGAGCGTTACCAAACCGACTTGCGCATAAATGTTCAGCGTTGTCGTCCAGCCATCGGTCCAGAAGTGCAGATTCGGATTCGGGAACTTCAGGAAGCTGAAGATCAACGCGCTGAACATCGCCAGCGGCACCGAGCCCAGCAGAATGATGAATGGATCACGGAAGCTGTTGAACTGCGCCGCGAGCACGAGGAAAATCAGAATCACCGACAACGCAAACGCCGGCAGGAATTTATTTCCTTCCGTCCGCAACTGCCGCGACTCACCCGTGTGATCAATCGTGTAACCGCGTGGTAAAATTTTCGCTGCTTCCTCTTCTAAAAACGTCAGCGCCTGATCCAACGGCACAATAGCCACGCCGGAGATTTTCACCGCGTTCATCTGTTGAAAACGATTCAACGCACGTGGCGTGGTTTTCTTTTCAAAACGCGCAAACGTGCTCAACGGCACAAGTTCATCGTTCGGTCCTTTGACATAATGCGTCTCCAACTGATCGGTGGTCAGACGTTCCACGCGTTGAAGCTGCGGAATAACTTTGTAAGCGCGTCCGCCGTAGCTGAAACGGTTGACGTAATTACCGCTGACCATAGCCGCGAGATCGGAACTGACCTGCTGCATGTTCAATCCCAGCGCCGCCACTTTGTCATGGTCCAACACCAGTTTCACTTCCGGCTGGTCCAGCTTCGTATCAATGATCGGCGGGAACGCGAACATTCCATTCGTCGCCGCCTTGGCCTGGATTTGAGTCGCAAACTGTAAAATCTCATCCGGCTCAGCCGTGCTGCAGATGAGAAATTCCACCGGCATATCACCACCACCCGGTAAAGCGGGCGGCGTAACAATCATCGTGCGCACTCCAGGCACGTTATTCACCTTCGCCTGCACTTCCGGAATCACATCAAACACCTTGCGCTTACGTTCGCCCCAGGGCTGCAACACCAATCCGCCGAAACCGGAATCCGGCATCGTAATCTGGAACGTCCGCTCCGCTTCCGGGGTGCTCAACAGCGCTTGCCCAATCGCATCCGTGTAATGCGCCGTCTGGTCAATCGTCGCGTCAGCCGCTGCTTCCACAATCGTCATCATCACGCCTTGGTCTTCCAACGGCGCGAGGTCTTTGGATGACAACTGGAACATCGGAATCGTCAGCAATGACAAACCAATCCATACGACATAAACCGCCGGACGCGCCCGCAACGTCGCATCCAACACGCGAGCGTATTGCCGACGCAACCAATCGAATCCGTGATTGATCCTTCCAACCAGACCGCGTTCTTCGGCCTTCGGATCCAGCAGCATCGCCGACATCACCGGCGACAACGTCAATGCTACAATTCCTGAAATCGTCACCGCGCCCGCCAAGGTCAGTGCAAACTCGCGGAACAACGAACCCGTCAATCCGCCTTGGAACGCGATCGGCGCATACACCGCCGCGAGCGTGATGGTCATCGCGATAATCGGCCCAATCAGTTCGCGCGCGCCAAGCAGCGCCGCCTGCACCGGGGTTTTCCCTTCGCGAATGTGTCGTTCCACGTTCTCCACAATCACAATCGCGTCGTCCACGACTAATCCCACCGACAACACAATCGCCAGCAACGTGAGGAGATTCAGTGTGAAGCCGAACACCTGCATGAGAAACACGCCGCCAATCAGCGAAATCGGAATCGCCACCAGCGGCACCAACACCGACCGCAGCGAGCCGAGGAACAGGAAGATAACGATAGCTACGATGATCAGCGTTTCAGTCAGCGTTTCGATCACTTCATTGATCGCGTCATCAATGTATTTGGTCGCGTCATACGCCACGCGACCGCTCAAGCCGGTCGGTAATTCAGCCTGAATCAATTCCATTTCTTCGTTGACGCGTTTCACGACGTCGAGCGCGTTCGCATTGGGCAACACCCACACGCCCATGAACACCGCGCGCTCACCGCTGAACCGCACCTCCGAATCGTAATCTTCCGCGCCTAAAGAAACGTCTGCCACATCACGCAGACGCACCAATGTGTCGCCGTCTTGACGCAAGACGAGATTCTCGAATTCTTCGACCGATTGCAGATCGGTGTTCGCTGTGAGATTGACCTGAACGAGCGAACCTTTGGTTCGTCCGATGGCCGAAAGAAAGTTGTTCGCCGCCAGCGCCTGCCGCACTTCGTTCGGGCTGATGCCGAACGCCGCCAGCCGATCCGCCTTCAACCAGACCCGCATCGCGAATGTGCGTCCGCCGAGAATGTCCGCTCGTTGCACGCCGGGTAATGCCGACAATCGCGGTTGCACGACGCGCACGAGGTAATCAGTGATTTGATTCGCTTCGAGAATTTCCGAAGTGAAACTCAGATACGCCGAGGCAAACCGCGTGTCCGCCGATTCCACGTTGATGATCGGCACTTCCGCTTCCGGCGGCAAATCACGCCGCACCTGATCCACTTTGGAACTGATTTCCGACAGCGCTTTCGTCGCGTCGTAATTCAGCTTCAATCGCGCCGTAATCGTCGAGAGACCGAGTTTACTGCTGGATTGGAGATATTCGATGCCGTCCGCTGCCGCGATGGCGCGTTCCAACGGTTGCGTGATAAAACCACGAACCAGTTCGGCACTCGCGCCCACATAGGCCGTCGTCACGGTAACCGTCGCGTTTTCGCTCCGCGGATATTGACGGACGTTGAGCGAACGAATCGCCTGAATACCGGCGATGAGGATGATCAGGTTGACCACGATGGCCAACACCGGTCGCCGGATAAAAATATCGGTAAATGCCTTCATAGATGCGCGCAACGCAATGGCTCAACCTTAACCGTCGGACGGCGTCGGCTTCTTTTTCGAGGGCGGGGTCATCTCATTGTTGATGACCACATTCATGCCGTTGCGCAATTTGAAGATTCCCGACGACACAACCTCGTCGCCAGCCTTAAGTCCCGAAGTCACTGCAACGAAATCGCCGCGAGCGCGACCGACGCGCACAAATTGCTGTCGCACCACCAGTCCACCGGCGGCGTTGGTGGATTGCTGCACGACGTAAACGGAATCGCCATACGGCGCGCTGAGAATCGCCGTCGCCGGCACCGCCAACACTGTATGCTCCTGCGGAAATATCACTTCAAACCGCGCAAACATTCCCGGGCGTAGCAACTTCTCTTCGTTCGCAAATGTTGCCTGCAACCGCACGCTGCGCGTCGCCGCGGCAAGGTCCGGATTGATCGCCGTAAGTTTACCGTGAAATTCTTTGTCCGGATAAGTATCTGTGTACGCAATCACCGGCAGACCCGCTTGCAATCGCGCCAATTCCTGTTGCGGCAATGAAAAATCGCCATACACCGGCGCGAGCGATTGCAACGAAACAATCACTTTCCCCGCGTCGAGATATTGGCCGAGATTGATTTGGCGGATTCCGAGTTGCCCGGAGAACGGCGCACGAATGATTTTCTTCGCAATGGCCGCGCGAATCGCGTCTGCGTTAGCCTGCTTCTGCTTGAGATCCGTCTCTGCCTGATCCAATTCCGCCTGCGACACGGTGTTCTCACTGCGCAACGATTTGAAACGCGCGAGATTGGTCTGCGCCCATTCCACTTGCGCTTCCAAAGCACGCAACTGCGCTTCTTCCGTCGAAGTATCGAACTTCACCAGCAGGTCGCCCTTGTTCACCATCGCACCGGATTCAAAGGCAATTTCACTGATGGTCCCGGCCACTTCCGCCGTAATCTGCACGCCTTGCACGGCGGAAATTGAACCGACCGTCGGCAACGTTTCCTGCCAGCGTTCTTCGCGCGCCACTGCGGTGGACACAGTTTCTGGTGGCGGCGTATAGCTTTTCCCGAAGGCAATCAACGTTTTGATCTGCATCACCTTGATCCCTGCCAAAGTTCCCAGCACCGCCACCACAATCAGTACTGAAATAATTACTTTCTTCGTCATATAAAAATTCCTCAACCTGTTCTGAAATTCTTCAGCCTTTTCCGGCTACCGGTTTTCGGTGCGTTACTTTTTCCGCACCGGCACCAAACAAAAACAGATCCACAATTCTTTCGGCCGTCTTGCGATTCAACGGCTCATCCGGCGCCAGCAAATGCATCATCAAATAAATATTCGCCTGCCCGTAAAAACCGAACGCCAGTTCCCGACTGTCAAAACGTTTCCCGATTTCACCCTGCGCCTGCCCCCGTTTGATAACCTGATGCAACAACTCGAAATTCCGCTCGCAGCGATCCGCGCAACTGTAACCCGGTGGCACTTCGCCCGGCGACGCAAACGCCGTCGCCAACGACAGGCGCATCAGTTCACGGTTGTCGCGAAAATAATCGAACAACACGACGAGAATCTCGACCAACTGCACCCGCAGTCCCGATGTCCGCTCCAACGCCGTTTTTATCCGGCGATACCGTTCGTCATGCGCTTCATTCACCAACGCCTGAAACAACTCCGCCTTGTCGGCAAAGTAGTAGTAAAGCGTCGGTTTCGAAACCTTGGCGTCCCCGACAATCTGCTGCACCGACGTCGCCGCATAACCGGAATGCGCAAACCGCTTGAGCGCGGCGCGCAAAATCTGCTGGCGAGTCTCGCCGTTGATATGGGGGGTCAGCATCGCCCGGAACAAACCTACCGAACGGTAGGTAGGGCCCGATGCGTCGTCAAATCCTATCTGATAGAGGCAAGTAGAACTTTTGACCCACGTCCGACGCGCACATTCTCCGTAACTCCACCCCGCTCAAATATGTGTGGCACAAGGAGAAGTTACTTGAAGATTAAGCTCGCGATGCTCGGGAGGCGTCGTTAGAAGTGAGGCCCATGAGCGGCATCAAAGAAGTCTGGAGTTCCCGTTTAGGTGTAATTCTCGCGGTAGCCGGTAGTGCTGTTGGACTTGGCAACTTCCTCCGATTCCCCGGCTTAGCCGCTCAATACGGCAGCGGCGCCTTCATGCTCGCCTACTTTATCTCGCTGCTTATCATCGGTTTCCCCATCTGCTGGGTCGAATGGACGCTAGGCCGTTATGCGGGCCAGAAGGGATTTCATTCCAGTCCGGGAATTTTCTATTTCCTGATCCGCCATCCGCTGGGGAAATATATTGGCGTCCTCGGAGCAATTATCCCGGTCGGCATCTATATGTACTACGTCTATATCGAAGCGTGGTGCGCCGGTTATGCGTGGTACTTCCTCACCGGTAAACTCAGCCTCGGTAAAGATGTTTCCGCTTACGGCGATT
>CALAYC010000075.1 GCA_937894935.1 uncultured Verrucomicrobiota bacterium | reverse complement strand
GCGCGCGCAGCTTCGCGATTTCCAAAAAGAAGTTCGTGCCCACCGTTACCGCGAAGCGGATGCGCGGAGCAGTCGTGTTGATGTCCACGCCTGCCTTGGCGAGTTCGCGCAAATATTCCACGCCGGTGGCGAGGGTGTATGCGAGTTCCTGCACAGCGTTGCCGCCGGCTTCATGCCAGGCGCGACTGTGTACGCAGATGGTTTGCAATTGCGGTGCATTCTTCGCGGCCCAGGATGTAAGCACCGCCATCTCGCGATAAGCGCCGGGAAGCGATTGCGGCAATTTACCTTCATGCGCCAACACGCCGAGCGGATCCATCTCGATGCAGCCGTGCAGTTGCGCGAGCGATTTTTTGCGCTTCTTCGCCAGCGCAATCAGCAACGACGCAAACGGCAAAGCCGATGCCCCCGACCGGACAAACAGCGACGTTTTTTCCAAATCTACGCCCTCGAGCGCGCGATCCAGATCGGCCAATGTCGCAATGGATAATCCCCCAAAACCCACCTCTTCCGCCGTCGCCCAATCAGGATCCAGTCCGTTCCGCGTTGCGCGATCCAACACGATGTTCAGCGCGTTCAAACCGCGACTGATGGAATTACGCGCGGCGAAGTTGAATTCCGTCGGACTGGCGACCGCAATTTCCTGTGACACGTCCCACGGTTCTTTCACGTAACCACTCGTGCTCGCACCGCGAACGAACGGGGCAAAACCGGGGAACGAATTGACGTGTGGCAAATTCGCGATGTCTTCGCAGCGATAAATCGGCTTGAGCGTGATGCCTTCGTAGGTGGCCGTGAACATTTTCTTGTCGAACGGCGCACCCTTCAGTTCGGCTTCAACGACTTTGTGCCAGTCGTCATAACTGACGGCCGGAAATTCAGCGAGCAACGGAGTTGTAGATTGCGATGTCATGGCCTCAAAAAGTGAATCCTGGTGCGGTTCGCGTGAGTTCAGGTGAACTCATGCAGTTTCGTCTGTTATTTGCGATTCGGTTCATCGCCGTTTCGATTTTTAACCATCAAGCGGCTCTACCGTCACGTCATGGCGACGGCCGTTTACCGTGATGAATAAATGCTGTCCCGAACCGGCCGCGCCCGTGGCGCTGGCGACCGGGGCTGGCGCTGGTGTTACCGCTGGTGCCGCGGTGGAACTGGTTGCAACAGGCGCTGCTGGAGCAGGCGCGGGTTTGGTTTTTGCCTTGTGCAAATCCTCGACCTGTTGCGGGAACATGGCGAACAGCACCACCGTTTCGTCGTCGGTGGGCAGATTCTTTTCCGCGCATTGCTTGCGATATTTCTCCAACGCCGGTTCGAGCAAATCCGCCGGACGTTCGGTTACCGGTTTTTTGCCGGTTTGTTTTTCCACCTGCGCGAGAACGTTCGGATCAATCGGTCCGGGCGTTTTACCATATTTGCCCAATGCGATGTCCTGCGCCGGTTGGCAGATCATTTTCCAGCGACCGAACTTCACGTTCATCATGGCTTGCGTGCCGACGATTTGGGACGTGGGTGTGACGAGGGGAATCCAACCGAGCGCCTCGCGCACGACGGGAATTTCCTTTACCACCTGATCGAACTTATCCGCCATGCCCTGTTCCTTGAGTTGTGTGCGGAAGTTCGACAACATGCCGCCGGGCACTTGATAAATCAGAATGTCGCTGTCCACACGCTCGTTGGCTGGACTCGTGAATTTCGAGAGTTCCTTGTAAACGCCCTCAAAATACGTGCGCAGTTGAGCGAGTTTTTCCGTGTCGAACTTCGGACAACGCGGATGACCTTCAAGCAACGCCAACATGCGTTGCGTATCGGGCTGCGACGTTCCATTCGCGAACGGTACAATCGAGACTTCAACACAATCCACCCCGGCATCAATTGCCGCGAGATAACTTGCCGCGCCGAGTCCAGCGGTGTCGTGCGTGTGCAAAGTGATGGGAATGCCGACTTTGGCTTTCAGTTCCTTGACCAACCGATACGCAATCTGCGGTTGGAGAATGCCGGACATGTCTTTGATGCCGATGGAGTCGCAGCCCATCTTCTCCAATTCAATCCCCATCTTTACGAAGTTCTCGACCGTGTGAACGGGGCTGATGGTGTAGCAAAGTTCGCCGCGCGCATGCTTGCCGTATTTTTTGGTCGCGCTAATGGCCGTGCGCAAATTCCGCACATCGTTCAGCGCGTCGAAAATTCGCAAAATGTCCTGTCCGTTCTGGCACGTCAGGCGGACAAACGTTTCGACCACATCGTCGGGAAAACTGGCGTATTGAACGATGTTTTGCCCGCGCAGCAACATGAGTTGCGGGGTCTTTGGCGCGATTTTCTTCAACGTGCGCAATCGTTCGAACGGATTTTCGTTCAGGTAACGCAGGCACGAATCAATCGTAGCGCCGCCCCAGGTCTCGAGACCGGCAAAGCCCATCTCATCGAGAATTGGGGCGGCAAAAAGCATTTGGGATGTGGCCATGCGCGTGGCGGCCATGGATTGATGCCCGTCGCGCAGGACTGTGTTGTTGAAGAGAACCGGTTTCATTGTTTTAGCTTCTGGACCACATCATTAGCTCGTCTGGCTGCAAATTTTGCTACCGTGACTGCTAATATTCGCTGCGGCGGGCGACTGCTTCCGAAACGTCAGCCGCGGCGCCATTTAAAATGGTAAACGTCGAAATCCCGTGCTCGGCGCATTTTGCGATACAATCATCCGATTTTGTGAGGGGGCGTCGGCAAGTCTGCTGCGCTCCAAATCAACCGACCTCGGCGCGAGCATAAGCCAAGACGGTGGTTATTCGGGTTTTGCAGGCTTGCTAATGCCAACCGTTATCCGGCTTCGTTCGGGCCGCAAGCAGGAATTGAGAATTTCTTCTAAGAGTGATTGGGCGAAGAGAAGGTCTTTTGATTTGATGGAATCAACGAAAGCGCTTCAACCGGTCGGCGGTTTCAGGTGAACAATCGTTGCGCCCCAACCGCCGAACGCTTCGCTGGCAAGATGAAATTCCGCGATGTCGGTGCGTTTCTCGAGAAGGCGATGAACGGTTTCGCGCAATTGTCCGATGCCTTTGCCGTGAATGATGCGCACGCGCAAAATCCCGCGCGCCCGGCATTCGTCCAGATAATCCGATACGAGCGATTTCACATCGCGCGGTCGAAACGTGTGCAGGTCCAGCACGCCATCAATCGGCAGTTGGATCGGTTCATCGTCCACGGACGGAGTTAATCACGGAAGCCGGTGTATTTCCATCGTTTCGCCCATGCCTACACTGGCGTTCTTGCGTTGTCCCGCTATGCTGAGCGCGATGAAAATTCGTAAGGCCCGGCTCGCGGACGCGGCGGTCATTGCTGACTTCAACACGCGGCTCGCGTGGGAAACCGAACAGCTCAAACTCGACGCACACACTATTCGCGCCGGAGTGCGCGCGGCGTTGCGTGATCCCGCCAAAGGCACTTATTTCGTGATGGAGCATGAGGGCGAAGTCATTGGACAACTATTGATCACTTACGAATGGAGCGATTGGCGTAACGGGAATTTCTGGTGGATTCAAAGTGTGTATGTGAGCGCCGAACACCGGAAAAGCGGCGTTTTTCGGGCGCTTTTTGCCCACGTGCAAAAACTCGCCCAGCGCCGGCGTGATGTCTGCGGGTTACGTCTTTACGTGGAAAAGGAAAATCATCGCGCACAAAAAACCTATGAGCGACTGAGCATGACCAAGACGCATTATGAAGTCTATGAAACAGACTTACGTCGCAAATCCGCGGTTCGCTCCACTCGTCGTTCTCGGGTCGCGTGAATGTTGAATTGATCAATACCGGCAGCGAGTTGTTGCTCGGACGTGTCCTCAACACGCATCAGCAATGGCTTTGTCGCCGACTCGCGGATCTTGGTTACGTAGTCACGCGTCAGGTCTCAGTTGCCGACAACGGTCCGGCGATTCAACAAGCCGTGCGCGAAGCGTTGAGTCGCGCATCTCTTGTTATTACTACGGGAGGACTCGGTCCAACCTCTGACGACATCACGCGGGATTTGATCGCGCAACTGCTCGGCAAGGAATTGCACGAAGACGCCTCCGTCGTGCAGCAGATTGAACAATATTTCGCTTCGCGCAATCGTCCGATGCCGGCCAGCACCCGCGTGCAAGCGATGGTTCCGGACGGCGCGATTGTGTTGCCGAATCCTAACGGCACTGCGCCCGGTCTCGCGATGAAGGTGGAGCAGGTGGATGATCCCTCCGCTCACAATGCGCAAACTGAGATTTCTCCTCAGTGGTTGATAATGTTGCCTGGTCCGCCGCGTGAGCTGCGACCCATGTTCGATGCTGCGGTAGTGCCGTTGTTGCGCCGGGAATTACCGCTCGAAAACGATTTTGTCTGTCGCACGATTCGCACCGTCGGCATTGGCGAATCGTTGGTGGCCGACAAGATTGGCGGGTTGTTGCGTGAGACGATTTCTGTCGGTTTGGAGCTTGGTTATTGCGCACATGTTGGTGCGGTGGATGTGCGGTTGGCAGCGCACGGTTCGCAAGCGGCGCAACTTGTCAGCGACGCCGAAGCCATCGTTCGCGCACAGCTCGGCGAAAATATTTATGCCACCGAGGACGAAACGCTTGAAGCGGCCATCGTCCGGCTGTTGACCGAGCGCAAACAGACACTCGCGCTCGCAGAATCCTGCACAGGAGGCGGGATTGCGAATCGGCTGACGAACGTTCCGGGCGCATCAGCGGTGTTGCTTGCGGGACTCGTTACCTACGCCAATGCCGCGAAAGAAAAATTTCTCGGTCTGAAGCCAGAAACTCTC
>CALAYC010000074.1 GCA_937894935.1 uncultured Verrucomicrobiota bacterium | reverse complement strand
CTCCTAACTTCCAGCTTCCATCTCCCAACTCCTATCTCCGATTTTTGTTTCAATTTCTTCCTGCTTCGGACTGGCCTCCCGGTCCGACTTCAGCCAAGCTATAGGGGTTCGGTCAAATGCCTGAATTTATGAGCAGAGATCCAGTTACCTTAACCCGCGATGTCGAAGCCGCAGTTGTTCCCGTCGGCACGAAAGTCACTTTGATGAAAGGCGAACAGGCCTACATCACGCAATCGCTCGGCGGCAGTTACACCGTGGTGGTGAACGGAAACATGTTCCGCATTGCCGACAAAGACGCGGACGCGCTCGGCATGGAAGTCGCCGCCAAACCCGCCGCGCAGTTGAGCGGTCCGGTGACACAGGAGGCGCTGGAGAAGCAGGTCTGGGAATCGCTCAAAACGTGTTACGACCCCGAAATTCCCGTCAACGTGGTGGACCTCGGATTGATTTATGATTGTCATCTGACGCCCATCGGCGAAAACAGTTACAAAGCCGACGTGAAGATGACGTTGACCGCGCCGGGCTGCGGCATGGGGCCGGTCCTGGCGCAGGACGTGCAGAACAAACTCATCTCGCTCGAACCGATTGATGAAGCGAACGTGGAACTCGTCTGGGATCCGCCGTGGAATCAAAGCATGATGACGGAAGCGGCGCGTTTGCAATTGGGGTTGATGTAACTTCATCAGGGCGCGTGTGACGGTTCTCGAAGTGATTCAAAAGAGCGCGGATTTTCTCACCAAAAAAGGCGTGGAATCTCCGCGCCTGCAAACGGAGTTGCTGCTGGCGCATGTGTTGCAACTCCCGCGCATGAAGCTCTACCTGAATTTCGACCGCAAACTTACTGCGGCGGAATTGGATTCGCTCCGCACCCTCGTGCAACGGCGCGGCCAACGCGAACCGCTCCAACATCTCGTCGGCACAACGTCGTTTTGCGGATTCGAAATCGCGGTGAATCGCCATGTGTTAATTCCGCGTCCGGAAACTGAATTACTCGCTGAAGCCGGCTGGAATTTTTTAGCAACGCTCAAGGCTCAACCGGCAACGGCGCTGGACTTCGGAACAGGCAGCGGCTGCATCTCCATTGCTCTCGCGGCAAAATGTCCGTCCGTGCGAATCGTCGCCGTGGACATTTCGCCGGAAGCGCTGAAGGCCGCGCAGGAAAACAGCACGCGAAATGGCGTTGCCGAACGCGTGGAGTTCCGCCTCGGAAATGGATTCGCGGCGCTGGATGCCGAAGAGCGATTTGACCTCATCATCAGCAATCCGCCTTACATCGCGAGTGCGGAAATCGAAACGCTTCAGCCGGAAGTGCGCGATTTCGATCCGCGCAGTGCGTTGGACGGCGGCGCGGATGGATTGGACTTTTATCGCCAACTTGCGACCGACGCGGGACGTTTTCTTAAGCCGCACGGCAAATTGATGGTCGAATTTGGCGATGGCCAGGCCGCAGCTATCAGCGCCATTTTTGCTGCGCAGAATTGGAACGTTGAGGCGGTCATCGAAGATTATTCGCGGCGCGAGCGTTTCCTGACGGCCACGCGGGCCTGAGAAAAGGCCACTCGTAACGCTATCCAACCGAGATTGTTCCTCGCCTCGGCGTCCATTCGTGCAAAGCGGTCATCGCACATTCAATTTGTTTCCCGACTGAACATGAACAACACTTTGCGCGTCCAAACGATTTTCGTATTCTTGATTACTGCCATGAAGAAATCTTTCGCCCTCGTCCTTGCACTGTCGATCGTGGCTCAATCACCGGCAGCAGTCACCGGCTGGCTGAACTGGCGTGGCCCGGAACAAACCGGCAAATCCGACGAGACCGGTTTGCCTTCGCAGGTCGATCCGGAGAAACCGCTCTGGCGCGCCGCTTTTCCCGGCGCTTCCACGCCCGTTATCGCCAACGGCAAACTTTACATCATCGGCTATCTCGGCGAAGGACCGGATTTGCAGGAAGGCATCGCGTGCTTCGATGCGGAGACCGGCGAAAAACTTTGGCAGCAGCTCTACAACGATTTTATCAGCGACACGATTTATCAACGTTACGCCACTTCCACGCCGGTGATCGATCCCGAAACGGGCAACGTTTACATGCAAGGCACGCAGGGAATTCTCGCCGGGTTCACCGGCGACGGAAAATTGCTCTGGAAAAAATCGCTCATGGAAGAGTTCGGTCGGCTGACGTTTCCGAACGCGCGCACGGCGTCGCCGGTCATTGATGGCGACCTCGTCATCACGCGCGGCATCACCGCGAATTGGGGCGCGCAAGGTCCGGCCGGCGACCGCTTCTATGCCTTCGACAAAAAGACCGGTGAACTCGTCTGGTCCAGCAGCCCGAGCGATCGGCCGCGCGACAATTCATTTTCTCATCCGTATCTCGGCTATTACAAAGGCAAACGCGTGCTTTATTCCGCCCTTGGCGACGGCAGCGTTGCCGCCATCAACGCCCGCACCGGTGAACCGATTTGGCGCGTGCCGTTGTTCCGCGCCGGCATCAACGCGACGGTGCTCGTTCATAACAACGATAAAATCATCGCCATCTTCGGTGTCCCGTACGAACCCGGCCAACTTGTCGCGATGAAAATTCCGGACGTCGAACCCGCCGCCGGCGCCACCGGTCCGGTCGTCGTGAATCGTAAGGATGTTGAACTCTGGGCGGCGGAAGTTTCCACGTCCACCAGTTCGCCGATTCTCGTCGGCGACATGGTTTATGTCGTCGCCGAAAAAGGCGATTTATGCGCGGTGGACGCCAACACCGGCGAAATCAAATGGAAACTCAAGATCGGCATTGAACAACGCAACGCCTGTCCGTTCTTCGCCGACGGAAAGCTCTACGTGCCGATGTTGGAAAATCCCGCCAGCAAAGGAACGGGCGACGCTGCGGGCGCGGGCGGCAAAGGCGCGCTTTACATTATCAAGCCCGGCGATCAACCGGAGATTCTTCAACATGTGGAACTCGACGGCGCGTGTTTCGGCACACCTGTGGCCTACAACGGAAAGCTCTATTTGCAGACGAAAAAATATCTGTATGCGTGGGGCAACAATCTGAAAGGCGAACTCGAGATTAAAAGTCGTGGCCGCGTAAATCGCACTGACCTGACTGCGACCAAATCAGTTGAACCTACCCCTAAACCCGGTCCGGCTGCTGCGCTGCAAATCATTCCTGCCGAAGTCACGTTGCGGCCCGGTCAATCCGCTACGTTTCGCGCGCGCACGATTGACGCCAACGGTTTCGTCGTTGAAGAACTCAAAGACCTCAGCGCGTTGAAATGGACCAGTTACATTCCGGCAACCGCGCGCGTCCGCTCTTCGATGAATGGCTCATTCGACGCCAGCGGAAAACTCGTGGCCGCTGCCGCGACGAAGCCTTCCGCCGGCGCTTTTGAAGCCAGCCTCGGAGATTTGAAAGGTTACATCCGCGCCCGCGTCCTGCCTTACCTGCCGCTCAATGAGGATTTCGAATCGTTCAGCCTCACCGAAACCAACGCAATCGAGGGCGAAGCATTCGCGTATCCGCCGCTGCCGTGGATCGGAGCGCGTTTTAAATTCGAAGTGCGCGAACGCGACGGCAACAAAGTCCTCGCCAAGACGATCGATAATAAATTCTTCCAGCGCGCTACCGTGTTCCTCGGTTCCTCCACGGCGAAGAATTACACCATCGAAGCCGACGTGATGAGCGATGGGAATCGTCGCAAAATGTCTGAAGTCGGATTGGTCAATCAGCGTTACCTGATCGTGCTCAAGGGTAACGAAAAGAAACTCGAAGTGAGTTCCAACTTTGAACGTCTGCGTGAATCCGTGGATTTCCAATGGCAACCGAAAGTCTGGTATCGGTTGAAAACGCGCGTGGACATTGCAGCCGACGGCAGCGGTATCGTTCGTGGTAAGGCCTGGAAACGCGATGATCCCGAACCGGACGCCTGGACCATCGAAGTAAAACATCGCACCGCGCATCAGGAAGGTTCGCCCGGTTTGTTCGGTTTCTCGCCGCAGGACGAACGCGTTTATTTTGATAATGTCAAAGTAACGGCGAACTGAAATCCGTTCTTACTCTTAATCTTTTTCTTAATCTTATTCTGCTTAATCTCTCCATGAAAACGCGCTTCGATCATGAAAAGCTGACGGTCTATCAACGCTCGCTGAAATTCATCGCGCGGCTCACTGAGGTTCTCGAACGTGTTCCGAGGCTATCAGCGCACCAGCAATTAGCTCGCGCTGCCACGTCCATCCCTCTCAACATCGCCGAAGGCAATGGACGATTTACTTCCGCCGATCGCTGCCGGTTCTTCGACATCGCCCGCGGTTCAACCCTCGAATGTGCGGCCGCATCGGACGTTCTGGGGGCGAAGGGAATCGCGACCGAAGCTGAGATTGATGTCGGCAAAGCAGATCTCGCGGAAATAACGGCGATAATCGGATTGATCCGGAGCAATTCCGAGGCGCGACTGCATGAAGACAGCGAACCTTTTGAGATTGAGCCACGCAACAACCAATTGATGAGTTATGGGAAAGAGATGAAGAAAAAGATTAAGAGTAAGATTAAGAACTCCGTCTTCCATCGCCGTCTCCTAATTTTGATCGTTTTCTTAACCCTGATCTCGCCGGCTTACTCGGCTGATTGGCCGCAATGGGGCGGGCAAGCGATTCGCAACATGTATTCGCCGCAGCGCGGTTTGCCGGATGTGTTCGGGAAAATTGATTTCAAACCGGGCACGGACGAGGTCAACACGAACGGCATCAAGAATCTCAAGTGGGTTGCCAAGCTTGGTTCGCAAAGCTACGGCAACGTCACGGTCGCCAGCGGCAAAGTATTCGTCGGCACGAACAATGAACCGCCGCGTGATCCGCGTCATCAGGGCGATCGCAGTATTCTGAAATGCTTCGATGAAAAGACCGGCGAATTTCTCTGGCAACTCGTCGTGCCGAAACTCGCTTCCGGCAAAGTGAATGACTGGGAAAGTCTCGGTTTGCTCGCGTCACCGACGGTTGAAGGCGATCGCGTTTACATCGTGACGAGTCGTTGTGAAGTGATGTGTCTCGACGTGAACGGCATGGCGAACGGCAACGACGGCCCGTACAAAGACGAAGCCAAATACGTCATCAAAGATGTGCAAGGTGCGTCGCCGATTGAGCCTGGCCCGAAAGACGCCGACATCATCTGGGTCTATGACATGATGGACGATCTCGGCGTGTTTCCACACAACGCATCAAATTGCTCCGTCCTCATCGTGGACGACATTCTCTACACCTGCACGTCGAACGGACAGGATTGGACGCACTCGAACATTCCGTCACCGAACGCGCCCAGCTTTATCGCACTCAACAAAAAGACCGGCGAGTTTCTGGGCGAAGACGACGCTAAAATCGGACCGAACATTCTCCACGGTCAATGGGGTTCACCCACGCTCGCGGTCGTGAACGGCAAAAAGCAAATCGTCTTTGGGGGCGGCGACGGCTGGTGTTACTCCTTCGATCCGATTCCAGTAGAAACTCCGGACGGCCCGTTCCTGAAAACCATCTGGAAGTTCGATTGCAATCCGCCGGAATACAAAAAAGACGCGGACGGTCGTCCGATTAAATATCCTGCGTCCGACGGCGTCAGCGAAATCAACGCCACGCCCGTGTTCTGGAAAAATCGCATTTATGTCGCCACCGGTCAGGACCCGGAACACGGCGAAGGCGTAGGCATTCTCACGTGCATTGACGCCACCCAAACCGGCGATGTCACGGCGACCGCGAAAATCTGGGAGTATCGCGGTATTCATCGCAGCATTTCCACGGTGTCGCTTGATCCTGAATCCGGACTGCTGTTCGTGGGCGATTTTTCCGGCTTCATTCATTGCCTCGATGCCGAAACCGGCAAGCTGCACTGGACACACGACATGAAAGCGCACATGTGGGGTTCAACCTTCGTTGCCGATGGAAAAATTTATGTCGGCGATGAAGACGGCGACTTCGTTGTAATGGCCGCGAGCACAGAAAAGCGCGTCATCAGCGAAACGAATCTCGGCGCGGCGGTTTACGGCACGCCAATCGTTGCGAACGGCACGGTTTACATTCAATCCAACACGCACCTCTTCGCGTTCGCTGATCCGTCGAAAACCGGCGCCATCAAAGACGAGCCGAAGAAGCTCGAGATTGATTTGAACAAATAAGTTTCAGCCGGAAGACCGCGCGCCGGAACGTTGATTCTTCCGGTGACTGATTTACTGCGGCATTCCTTTGCGACCTTTGAAGGTCAACTCAGCGATGCCGGATTTGTCCAGCTCGCCCAGCCCTTCGGCCACCATGCGGTCGAACTGTTTCTTGGTAGCGACGGCCAGCGGGAGCGTCATCCCCTGCTCTTTCGCGAGTTTGACCGCGATGCCGGAATCCTTCGCTGCATGAGCGGCAGAGAAGAAACAGGAATGCTCACGGTTCTGCATATCTTCGCCGTCGGTCTCCAACACGCGTGAATTCGCCCCGGTTTGAGAAAACACTTCACGCAACATCGTGAGATCAAGTCCCAGCGCCGCGCCTAAACCCAATCCTTCCGCCAGCGCCGCTGTGTTAGCGTTCATCACCATGTTCACGAGCGCTTTGACTTCGGCCGCTTTACCGGTCGTCCCGATGTAACGCAAGCTGCTGCTCAGTTTTTCCAAAATCGGTTTGGCGCGTTCAAACACCTCCGGCTTCCCGCCACACATCAGATACAGTTTTCCTTCCCGTGCCTGAGTAATGCTCGACGCCATGCAGGCTTCCAACGAACTCGCTCCTTTTGCTTCGCACTTGTCCTGCACCCACCGATGAATCGCCGGCGTCACGGTCGCGCAATTGATGAACAGTTTTCCTTTCGCCCGATGTAACAAACCGTTCAGAAAAATGCGTTTCATTGCGACGTCATCAGTCACCACCGTGATGATTACGTCCGACAACGCCGTAACCACCTTCAGTTGATCCGCCGCCACACAACTCAGTTCGCCGGCAAGAGTGTCAGCAACGCCCGGATTGGCATCAAACACCGCCGTAACCGGATAACCACATTCCTGCAAGCGCCGCGCCATGTTCGCTCCCATGCGTCCGACGCCGACAAATCCAATTTTTTCTGGCATAAATTTTTGAAAATTGAGTTCGGGCGAGAGTGCGTTCGCCCGGAATCCAAGTCAATCCGCTTTCCCGTCCACCGTCTGCTGGAGTCACCCGCAGTCTGCCAAATAATTCGTTGACCCGCGCCTTTCTTACGCTAGAGTGCCCGCGTCTTGATGAAATCTATCATCGCCAATCCGAACCCTGTGATTACGCGCGCCGCGTGGCTGCACCTCGTAATTATGGCAAATTCGGCAAGCGATGGGGGATTGATTTCATAGCAACAAACCAGATTTCAAAAACCCATCGTCGGCTTCCGGCGGTGGGTTTTTTTATTTTTCGATTACCGGTAGAACAAAATGAAAACCAATTCAAACCAGGTCTCACTCACAATGGTCATCACGGCCTTTGCCATTGTGTACGTCATCTGGGGCTCGACTTACCTTGGCATTCGCTACGCCGTTGAGTCGATTCCGCCATTCCTCATGGCCGGAAGCCGCCATCTCGTTGCCGGCATGTTGCTCTTTACTTTCGCGATGATGCGCAGCGCCACGTTGCCCACGCGCGCGCAATGGCGTGATGCGACCATCGCCGGAATTCTCATGCTCGTGATTGGTAACGGCGGTGTATCCTGGGCGGAACAACTGATTCCCTCCGGCATCGCGGCGTTGCTCGTAGCGCTGACTCCGGCGTGGATGGTGTTGATTGATTGGGCACGTCCCGGCGGCAAACGCCCGCGCGCATTGGTCGGATTGGGTTTACTCATCGGGCTGACTGGCGTCGTGGTGCTGGCCCGCAAACAGATGTCAGGTACCAGTTCCGCCTACGGTTGGGGCGTGGCCGCGGTGCTCACCGCTTCAATCTGCTGGGCATTCGGTTCAGTATTCAATCGCACCGCGCGCAAACCCAAATCCGCGTTTCTCGGCGTATCTATGCAAATGATCACCGGCGGTCTGGTCCTCCTGGGTCTCGCTGTGCTACAAGGCGAAGCGAAGCGATTCTCCTTTGCGCAAGTCACCGCGGTGTCATTCTGGGCGTGGTTGTATCTCACCATCGCCGGCTCGCTCGTTGCCTACACCGCTTACGTGTGGCTGCTTCACGCCAGCACGCCCGCGCGCGTGGCGACCTACGCTTACGTCAATCCGCTGATCGCAGTTATTCTCGGTTGCACCATCGGTCGCGAAGTGTTCGCTCCAGATATGTACCTCGCAGGCGGACTGATTATCGCAGCGGTGATACTCGTGTTACGCGGCGGCGCAACTCCGGCATCAACCAGTCAAAATCCTTCCAACGAATCCATCGCTACGGCGCAACCAACGACCATT
Organism: uncultured Verrucomicrobiota bacterium; assembly: GCA_937894935.1. Lineage (GTDB taxonomy): Bacteria > Verrucomicrobiota > Verrucomicrobiia > Limisphaerales > JADLHS01 > JADLHS01. The sequence goes on along the minus strand of CALAYC010000074.1, from coordinate 41,052 downwards.
TCGAATCCGCTCTTGAACGTCGCGCCTCCCATTGTTGCCGACAAACCCGGCGCTGACGGCAAACCCTGATTTCACATGTTGTTGCAGTTTCTCCAGACCCTCCGCTTGTGGCGACACGAAGTGCGGCCCACGCTCACGCTCGCACTACCGATCGTCGCTGGCATGTTGAGTCAAACGCTCATGGGCCTGGCGGACACCATCATGGTCGGACGCGTCGGGGTCGTGCCACTCGCCGCCGCGTCGTTCGTGAATGCCATCTCGCACCTGCCGTTGGTTTTCGGACTCGGATTGCTCTCTTGCATTGCCGTGCTGACGAGTCAGGCCTACGGAGCAAAACAACCGGCTGAAGCCGGCGAAGTTCTCCGTCACGGCCTCGTGTTGTCCGCGGCAATCGGATTACTCGCCGCGCTTTCGATGTTTGTGCTGCGACCTTTTTTGCATCTGTTGGGGCAAACACCTGAAGTCACCGCAGCGGCGGGAAATTATCTGCTGATCGTCAGCGCCTCCATGTGGCCCGCGCTCATCGCGCACGGCAGCAAACAATTCAGCGACGCATTAAATCATCCGTGGTGGCCCACAATTATTATGTCCGGCGGCGTACTGCTCAACGTGTTGTTGAACTGGCTTCTGATTTACGGCAATTGGGGCACGCCGGCACTCGGACTCGATGGTGCAGGTTGGGCGACGTTGATCGCGCGAACCATCATGACCGCAGTGATGGTAGCCTACGTTGTGGCCGCGCCGCAGTTGCGCCGATTTCATCCGCCCCGCTGGCGAGCCGCGCTCAGCAAAGAACGGTGCGTTCGGTTGTGGCGCGTCGGCTTTCCCGTCGGCGTGCAACACTTTTTCGAAGTCAGCGCTTTTGCGTCCGCCGCAGTGATGATGGGCTGGATCAGCGCGACTGCTATTGCAGCCCATCAAATTGCTCTTACCTGTGCGGCGACAACTTTCATGACTGCGCTTGGAATTGGCGCCGCGGCGTGCATTCGCGTCGGACATGCGTACGGCGCACGAAAATTCACTCGCACTCGCCGCATCGGTTTCAGCGCTATTGCGATGGCTGCCGTTGTCATGGGCGGTTTCGGAATCATCTTTGCGCTGGCCGGAAAACCGATTGCCAGCCTGTTTATCGACTCACCCGCAGTCGTCGCCTTGACCGCCCAACTGCTCATCATTGCTGCGTTCTTTCAGATTGCTGACGGCGTGCAAGTGGCTTCCATCTCGGCATTGCGCGGTTTGTCGGATGTGCGCGCGTCGGCAGTCATTGCGGTAGTGGCTTACTGGTGCGTGGCGCTGCCTTTGGGCGCCATTCTGGCATTTCGCATGAAGCTCGGAGCGGTGGGAATGTGGATTGGCTTAGCCGTCGGCCTCGGCGCGGCAGCCGTCGCCTTAACGTGGCGATTTCATCGGCTGACTTTGAAACCGACGACGCGTTTGCCGGTCGCAAGTCCCGTTGCGGAAACATTTCCTGAACACGGCGCAATGCCGTAATTCACATCGGGGCCAATGCGCCTTGAACGACCTGCCAGCGCTGCAACTCGCGCCCCAGTTCGCGCGGCCAGTTTTCCTCGGTGCACGTCATGAACACCTGCCCGCTCGTTTCTCGCGCTCGTTCCAGCAACGGCAACAAACCGCTGCGCCGTTTCACATCTAATTCCCCCATCACGTCGTCAATCAACAGCACCGGCGCGCTGCCATGAATTCCCGTGAGATACTCCGCCTGCGCCATTTTCAATGCGATGGCCAACGTACGTTTTTGTCCTTCGCTGCCAAACTGCGCCGCCGATTTTTCATTCAGCAATAATTGCAAATCGTCGCGATGCGGCCCGAGCAGCGTAACGCGAAAACGTCGTTCGCGTTCTCGCACCTGCGCCAATTCCACCTCGAAATCGCCCCGCACGTTGGGCGCGTATTCGATGCGCAGTTCCTCGGCGTCGTTGGAAATGCGACGATACGCGAGGCGCGCCAGCGGCGACAGTTTCGGGATCAACTCGCGCCGGTAGCGAATGATTTCGTTGCCCAGTTTCACGAGTTGCTCGGAGTAACTGTCGAGCAACATCACATCCGGTGCGTGCTGTTTGAGCAACGCATTCCGGGAGCGAACCACCTGCATGTAACGCTGCAATATCGGCAAATACCCGCGCTGCGTTTGCGAAAGCAACAGATCGAGGAATCGTCGTCGCGTGCGCCCCGCACCTTTGACCAGTTGCAAATCTTCCGTGCAAAAACAGACCGTGCGCAACGTACCGAGATAATCCGTCAGCTTTTTCACCGGCTGACCGTCGAGCGCCAATTTTCGTTCGCGACTCGACCAATACATTTTTATTTCATGCTCCGCCCGCCCCACGACTTTGCCGCCGACGAAGTAACCTTTCTGGCCGTGCCGAATCATCTGCGCGCTGCCCACGCCGCGAAAAGAGCGCAGCGTCGCCATCAGATAAACAGCTTCCAGAATATTGGTTTTGCCCTGCGCATTATCGCCGAGCAACACGTGAAATCCGGGCGTAAAATTCACGTCCAACCGCGGGTAATTGCGGAAGTCGCGAAGTTTCAATTGCGCCAGATGCATCGCCTCAAGGATGAAAGGCGCGACGGCACGCGGCGAGAAATTTTGCGAGCTTGGACATTTTTCCAAATCGCGCTACTCTTCCCCATCGCCGCAGACGTCGCTCGCTGAACCAATCTGCGGGACATAACTCAAACTATGAAACTCATCAAACTCCTCACCCTGTGTGTGGCGCTTGTCGGCGCTGCGACTGTGTTCACCGGCTGCGCTTCGTGCAAGAGCTGTTGCGCCAAGAAGCAAACGGCCGCCTGCGGCATGAAATGCTGCACCGACGCCGGCGCTACCTGCGCCACTTGCCCGTCCTGCACCAAGAAATAATCAGACATTCCATTCACGACCGGCCCGAGATATCCCGGGCCGGTTTTTTATTCCGGCCATTACAATTTCTCCGGCAATTTGGGGTTTCATTGAATTTGACTTCGTCCTCCGTTCGTCAAGGATAGCGCCGAATTATGGATTGGATTACGCAACCGGAAACCTGGATCAGCCTCACTACGCTTACCTTGCTGGAAATCGTGCTGGGCATCGACAACATCATTTTCATCTCCATCCTCAGCGGCAAACTTCCCGTCCATCAACAGGCCAAAGCGCGGCGCCTCGGCCTCGGTCTCGCGCTCATCACCCGCATCCTGCTTTTGTGCGGCCTCGCCTGGGTTGTGAAACTCGACAAACCATTCTGGGAGCCGACGATTTTTTCATGGCAATTCGCCGTTTCCGGAAAGGATTTAATCCTGATCGTCGGAGGCTTGTTCCTCCTCGGAAAAAGCGTGTTTGAAATTCACGAGAAACTCGAAGGCGAAGACGGTCGCGCCACCAACAAAATGGCGGTCACGTTCGGCAGCGTCATTTTTCAAATCCTGATGCTCGACATTGTGTTCTCGCTCGACTCGGTAATCACCGCCGTCGGCATGGTAAAACAAATCGGCGTGATGATTGCCGCCGTCATCATCGCCATGATCGTAATGCTGGTGTTCGTGAACAAAATCAGCACGTTCGTGGATCGACATCCGACCATCAAGATGCTGGCGCTGAGCTTTCTGATTCTCATCGGCACGATGCTCGTCGCCGAAGGATTCCACCAGCACATCAACAAGGGTTACATTTATTTTGCGATGGTGTTTGCCCTGGGTGTGGAAATTCTAAACATGCGCCTCCGCGCGAAAACCCAGAAGGTCCAACTGCATCAGCCGTATCGCTGAACGGCAAATGCAAGAAAACTTCTGACAAACTGAACTCTAAAGCGCCAACAACAGCTTTTTGATCTCCTTGAGTCGGCCTTTTGCGTCCTTCTTGGTCAGACGCGGGAACTTACCGCCGAGCGTGATAAAGTCGTTGTTCCGCGTCAGCATCACCTTGTCTTCCTTGACCTCCACGACGGTAATGTTGCGTTCGCTGGCGAGAATTCTCAGTTCCGCCACGGCCAACAATAATTCCACTGACGGCGGCAGCGGACCGAATCGATCCCGCATCTCTTGCTGCAACGCTTCCAACGCTGCTTTATCCGTCGCCTGCGCCAGCTTGCGATAAATCTCAATGCGATGTTGCGATTCCGGCGCGTAGTTTTCCGGCAGATGGGTGGCGTCCTGGAGAAAATCCAACGCCATCCGCACTTCAACGCGCGGCTTCACTTTCTCGCCTTTAAGCGAACCGACACTTTGCTTCAGCAATTGGCAGTAGAGTTCAAAGCCCACCGCCGTGATATGCCCGCTCTGCTCCGCACCAAGAAGATTTCCCGCGCCGCGAATTTCCAGATCACGCATCGCAATTTTGAAACCGCTGCCGAGCGTCGCGTATTGCTTCATCGCATTGATGCGTTTGCGAACATCGGTCAACAATCGCGCGTGTCGCGGCAGCAATAGATACGCGTAGGCCTGATGCTTGTAACGCCCGACGCGCCCACGCAACTGATACAGCTCGCTCAAGCCAAACCGATCCGCGCGATCAATGATAATCGTATTCGCGTTCGGAATATCGAGACCGCTCTCAATAATCGTGGTCGACAGAAGGACGTCCGCTTCGCCGTTGACGAACTTCGTCATCACTTCTTCCAGATCATCGGCGTTCATCTGACCATGCCCGACGACAATGCGCGCATGTGGCACGAGACTTTGAAGTTTTTGCTGCATGGCGTGAATCGTCGTCACGCGATTGTGCAAAAAGAAAACCTGTCCGCCGCGATTCAACTCGCGTTGAATGGCATCACGAATCAACCGCTCATCGTATTGCGTAGCGATGGTTTCCACCGGCAACCGATCATGCGGCGGCGTTTGAATCGTGCTCATGTCGCGCGCCCCGGTAAGCGCGAGGTACAACGTGCGCGGAATCGGCGTCGCACTCAGCGTCAACACATCCACCAGCGTGCGCAGGCGTTTGAATTTCTCTTTGTGCAACACACCGAAGCGTTGTTCTTCGTCAATCACCACCAGGCCGAGGTCTTTAAACGTCACGTCATCCTGCACGAGCCGATGCGTGCCGATGACAATGTCCACGGAACCGGCGGCGAGGTCCTTGATGACACGCGCCTGCTCGCGTTTGGTGCGAAAGCGTGACAACAACTCAACGCGAATCGGATAATCCGCCATGCGCTCGCGAAAATTGTTGTAATGCTGCTGCGCGAGAACGGTCGTCGGCACGAGAACCGCCACCTGTTTACCACCCATCACGGCTTTGAAAGCCGCGCGAATTGCCACTTCCGTTTTGCCGAAACCGACATCGCCGCAAATCAACCGATCCATCGGTTTGGGCCGCTCCATATCCGCCTTCGTCTCCATGATGGCTTTCATCTGGTCGGCGGTTTCCTCGTAGATGAAGGCACTTTCAAACTCGCGTTGCCACGTGACATCCGACGGAAACGCGTGACCGGGTTGGGCTTCGCGCACCGCCTGGATGCGCAATAGTTCCGCCGCGACATCGCGCACCGCTTTTTCGGCGTGTTCCTTGGCTTTAGCCCAACGCGTCCCGCCAAGTTGATTCAACGGCGGATTCACCTTGCCCGCGCCAACGTACTTGCTGACGAGATGCGCTTCCGTGACCGGCACGTAGAGCTTCGGCGGTGCTTGCCCATCGGACGCCGGAGCGTATTCGATCACTAGACACTCGGTCGTGGGTTGTGCGTCGGACGCAGCGACATCTCTTCCTCGCGTGCCGCCACCAGCCGGAACATTCTGCAAACCGCGATACCGCCCGATGCCGTGTTGTAAATGCACCACCAGATCGCCGTCTTCGAGATCAGTAAAATCAATATCGAGAGCGGAACGGGTCGCTTGCGCGTGAGCGGATTTCAGTCGCCGTGGTCGTTGCACTTTGTAGCGACCGAAAATTTCCGCATCGGTAACAACGACGAGTTTCGTTTCTTCACAAATAAAACCACGCGCCAACGCACCGAGCTGCGGTTGCAAGGGATGTTCGAAACCCAGCTCTTTCCAGATTTCCAGGAAGCGCTGCCGTTCACCCTCGTTATTGCAGAAAATCTGCAGCGAATAATCCTGGCGCAACCAGCGATGCAGTTGATTAAAAAATTCCCGTCGCTGCGCCTCGGCAATCTGCGGTTCCGGCGGCCGCTCCGGCAACGGGCGAAAGGCATCGAGACTGGAAAACTTCAAATTTGTCGGCTCAGCAGATGGGTTTTCATTCTCCAACTCGCTAAGTGCAACAGAAGTGAACCCTCGCCGTTCTAATTCGTGATTAAACTCCGACCACGCGATGAAAAATGAATCGTCGGACGGGACTTGTTCCGCGTACGAATCCGCATGTGCCGTCAACTGCTCCGGTTCGCACAACAGAAAGATGGTTTCCGTCGGCAGATAATCGAGCAACGTGGCGAGTGATTGCGTTCCATCCGACGCATTCTGCACGGCGCGTTTTAAAATGCCCAACTCTCCGGCTGGCGGCAGCATCACTCGGGTGATTTGTTCCCGCGAAATCTGCGTCAACGGATCAAACTCCCGCAGCGATTCCAGTTCGTCGCCAAAAAATTCCAGTCGCACCGGCCACGAGCCAGTTGGCGGAAAGATATCAACGATGCCGCCGCGCATCGCGATTTCACCGCGCGCAGTCACCTGCGCTTCCGGTTCGTAACCCTGCTCTTCCAACCACTCCACAAGGTCGAGCGGATTCACCCGGTCACCGCGATTAAGCTGCCGCATGCGCGATTTTAGGTCGGCTGGAGCGTAGGTTTTCTGCAACAGCGCGACGATACTGGTAACCACCAGATTCGCCTCCGTCGCGTCAGAATTTGCCGCCAACGCAACGAGCGTCTGCAACCGGTCGCTGATGACGTCAACGTGCGGCAGTTTGTTTTCGTGCGGGAGAATTTCCCATGCCGGATAAAACAAGAGACGCGATTCGGAAGGAGGAAGCTGAGCGAGCCAGGTTTCGACGTCCTGCTGAACGCTTTCCTGCGTCTTCAGATTTTCCGTCACCAGAACGATCGGACGCGTGGGAAAAATCCGGTGCAGGATCGCCGCCAGGAACGGTTGCGCGGGCATCGCAACGCTGGGCCCAACCAATGCACCGCCCTGCTCCAGTCGCCGTGCAAAGTCCTGCACCGCGGGAGACCGAACGAACTCAGCGATCCAATTGCTTGTCGGTGAGCCTGAAATGTCTTGCACCAAGCCGCATCAAACTCGCAATCAACACTCCCACCGTCAAGTGCGGCAACCTTTTACCAAAAAGAAAACGAGCGCATCGTGAAATACGCTCGTTTCCTGGAGGGTCGCTCAATCTTATCGCCGTGCCGGCGGAAATCCTGTACCGCCGCCCATGCGTTTCATCATCTCTTCCTGCATAAGCGACATCATGTTGTCGTACTTTTTGAATTCACCGGTGACATCGAACTGCTTTGCATCCGGTTTCTCCAGTTTGACATTCTTGAACGTCATGGTGACGGGCATTCCCTGCTGTTGCGTTTCCAGCTTGATCGGAAACGATTTGAGATCGGTGGCATTCCAGACGGTGAATTCCTGTTTGCCTCCCTGCTCATCCGTCACCACCACTTTTTTCTTCACCGTGAGATGACCGGCCACGGTTTCTTTACCTAAGTCTGTGGTTTCGATTTTGCCCGACTCGGAATTTTTCGATTCCTTGCTCGGCGTTTCCACATAGGCCTTCAAGCTGGGATAAATCAGATAATTCACGTTCTTATCCGGACGGGAAATCGCCAACATGACATCCATCCCCATCATCTTCATCTGTTCCACTGCCTGCGGCGGCATCTGACTGTTCCGCATTTTCGTCATGTCCATTTCAAACCGCGATTTTCCTTCATCAAACGCGAGTTTGCCGGATAACGTCGTATCACCGGTGTTGGCATCTTTTGCGTGAATCTCCAGATCGGCGCTGAACGATTTATTGTCGCCAAACAGCTTGGACATGCTGCCGCCGAAATTCGGGCTGCTGGCCGATCCCATCCCGCCCATCAATCCGGGTTGGGCGGAAAGAGAAACAACACCAATGGCCGTGATTACCGCCAGTAGAGATGCAGATTTTATTTTCATCATTCGGAGATTAACTCAAAGCCGAAGCAAATCCACCTCGGACAAAATATTTTTAACGCAACCGTTTCCGTGTGATGGCTTCTGAGGAATGCGGACATTTAAAGCGTGGTTTTGCGGCGCGGCTGAGACGATGAAAAATTCGGGCAGCAGACGCCAAGGAGGTGGGGGTGGGGAACCCCGCTGAAGAAACGTACTGCTACCCGAACATGTCGATTCTTAGAGGGTTGCCAATCTTTGTCAATGCTTGACAACTCCGTAGAAAACACCTCTCGGGGGTCGGGTGATTTCAGTTATACCCCCGGACCGAATTCTTGCCCGCCTCGCTCCTGCTCCACTAGTCTGACCGGACATGACGGCTACCGACCGCACCGCACAAACGTATCGCTACGAACGTTGGCGGGCAGTGTCCGCTGGAATTCTGGAAGCCGCCGGCAGCACATTTCTCCTGCTCATCGCCGTCCGTTGGTTTCACGCCGAAAACATCGCGAAATCTCTCGTCGCCGCCAGCGGAAGCTTCGGACTCATGCTCGGTCCGTGGGTCGTCGCTCAGGTCGAAAATCTTCGCTGGCGGACCTCGATTGCAGCAGCCCGACTGCTTTGGTTTGGCGCGGCCTGGCTGACGTTGATGATCGTATGCCCGGTCCTGCCCGTCTATGTCATTGGCAGCGTTATCGCCATGACGACCGCATCGGCGGTCATTCCGTTAATGACTCAGGTTTATCAGGAGAATTATCCAGAGAATCAACGAGGCAAACTTTTCTCCCGCGCGTTTATGTTGCGCATTATCGCCGCAGCTACGTTCAGTGAACTCGCGGGGCGATTTCTCACCGACAACCTGCATCGCTTTCAATGGCTGCTCTTCATTTTTGCCTTGGCGTTTGCGTTCGCGGGATTCTGTCTGTCACGCATTCCCTCTCAACCGCTCAACGTCTCCGGCGGCACGCATCCATTCCGCGCCCTGCGGTTCGTGCGCGATGACGCGCTCTTCCGTCGCACGCTAATCATGTGGATGCTGATGGGCTTCGCGAATCTGATGATTGGTCCGCTGCGCGTGGATTATCTCGCCAACGTGAAATATGGCGTCACGTGGAACGGACATCCGCTCACAACCGCGGAAATCGCCCTGCTCCTCGCCGTCGTCCCAAATCTCGCGCGCCTCATCATGAGCCCGATCTGGGGCTGGCTCTTTGATCGCATGAACTTTTTTGTGCTGCGAATTCTGCTCAACACCGGATTCGCTCTCGGCATGCTCTCCTTTTTCGGTGGCGACCACTTCGGCTGGCTGATTGGCGGCGCCATCATTTATGGAATTTCCAATGCGGGCGGCGACGTCGCGTGGAGTTTATGGGTCACGAAATTTGCTCCCCACGAGCGCGTGGCAGACTACATGAGCGTGCATACATTCTTCACCGGCCTACGCGGCGTGCTCGCCCCGTTCGTCGTTTTTGAACTCGCCCAACGGTTTTCCGTCTCCACTATCAGTTGGATCGGCGCCGGAATGATTTTCGTGGCAACACTGATTCTCATTCCGGAAATTCGCGCCGGGCGCGGCGGCAAACCCGCCGCTGCCTTGACGGAAGAAGTCTCCGACTGACTCAGCCTCCCAACGTCGCGGGATCCGTCACATCGCCCTTGTTGAAATCCACGTATTCTTCGGTCAAATCCGCCGCATACATCACCGCGCTCGCTTTGCCGAGATTCAAATTGATGTACAACTCAAACTCCGGCGGCGCGACGGCAGCGCAAAGTTGTTTGAATGTCGCCTTCGTCGGTTGTCCGCGTTTCAAACTCCACAAAATCTTTTTCGACCCCGGCGCGCTGTAACCGATATCCACTTTTTCTTCGACCACTGTCGCCGACGAATAACCGATCGCGTCAATGATGCGTCCCCAATTCGGGTCGCCACCGTGCCAACTCGTTTTGACGAGCGCGCTGTTCGCCACCGCGCGCGCTGCCGCGTCCGCATCCTGAATAGTTTTTGCACCATTCACTCGCACCGTCACCACGCGATGCACGCCTTCGCCATCGCGCACAATCATTTTGGCCAGTTCGAGACAAACGTAATTGAGCGCCGCCTGAAAAGTTCGAAGCGCCGAGGCTTTTGATGAGCCTGCTTTCCCCGCCAGTTTTGGATTTCCCGCCAGTCCATTTGCCAACACCAGCACCGTGTCGTTCGTGCTCATGTCACCATCGACAGTGATGCGATTGAAACTCTGCGCCACCGCTTCTTGCAACGCCGCTTGCAACGCCTTCGCTCCGATCGCCACGTCCGTTGTGATGAAACACAACATCGTCGCGTGCAATCCACCATGCGGCAGCGCTGCCGGTCGAGCTCCCGTCGCCGACATACCCGGCTGAATCATTCCCGCGCCTTTGCAAATTCCGCCAATCCGAACTTTCTTCCCGCCCAGCGTAAACTCCACCGCGATCTGTTTCGGTCGAGTGTCACTGGTCATGATCGCTTCCGCGGCTTCCGCTGCGTGCGCGGGCGCATCACCCAGCAATTGCAGTGCGTTGAGAATCCCCGTCCTCACATTCGTCATCGGCATCTTTACTCCGATGCGGCCCGTGCTGCCGACCAACACCTGTTCTTCCGGCAGGTGCAATTGCTTCGCAAGCAACGCAGTCATTTCGCGCGCGTCTTTCATGCCCTGCTTACCCGTGCACGCATTCGCGTTACCGGAGTTCACCACAATCGCCTGCGCCACGCCGCGCTTAACGCGCTCGACGCAAACTTTCACCGGTGCAGCACAAATCTGATTTGTCGTAAACATGCCCGCAACCGTCGCCGGCACTTCCGAAACAATCAGCGCCAGGTCACGCTTCTTGCCTTTTTGCGAACCTTTGCCGGTGCCGAGTCGTTTGATGTCACAAAAAACACCGCTGGCGAGAAAACCTTGCGGCGCGACGATTGAGCCTTCGATGACTTTGAGTTTCTGCTTCATTAAATCGGCAAGAGATTGCCAACGCGCCGCCCGGCTGCAATGCAAATTCAGCGAATCTTCTCCGCAGATTTGTCCACTTGCGTTGGCCGAGATGAAAGCTTTTTATCAGCCGCAAGGGTTTTACGGCTACGCGCCCCCTCGGAAGCTCTATTCCTGCGGATAAACAATAATCCGGTCGTGCACGACTACCGCGAGATCGTTTTTGCCGTCGCCGGTTAAATCCGCGACCAAGGCTTCGCGCGGCTCAGGCATATCGCCCCCGCGACGTTGAAATGATTTTTGCTCGAACACCTGCCAGCGATCGCCTGGCACAAGCTTCTGATTTTCATCGAAGACGACGAGATCAATATGGTTTTTCGCCGTTTCCATGAAAACCAGATCTTTGCGACCATCGTTGTTCAAATCGCCAGTAATGAGATCGTTCAGGAAACCGTCTTTGATCGGCGTTTCGTAACCGTCGAGCGCTTGCAATTCCCAGACGTCACCGGTCAACGCCATCCAGGCCACCATGTTCACGCCGAGAAACGCAACACTGTTGGGTTTGTCACCACCCCACGCAACCGCTTCGAGTCCGTTAAAGTTTGCGACCGGCAGCGGAATATTGCGCACAACCTGCCACACGCCAGCGGCATCGCGTTCACACAATGTCAACGCCTTGCGTTCCGCGTCTAACAGGAACAACGCAGACACTGCACCGTTCGTTGCATCGCTGTGCGGCACAGCTACCGCACCGGTTAACCGCGAATTGCTCGCCGCGCCGTTAATCTGTTCCTTCACCTGAAAAACCCAATCGGATTTATTCGTCGCCGTCGCATCTGCTTTTAACACCACCGCGCGCAAAAAATTCTTCTGCGTCATCAACAACTCCGCTTTACCGTCGCCATCTACATCCGCCACGCTCAACCACGGTTGTTCCACCGTACCGCCCGGCGGCGCAACATCGTGCTCAGCAAACAACTCCTCGCCACCGCGCGTTTGCAACAACACCTTCACCTTCTCGTACGGCACTAAAGCGATGAGGTCATTCAGTCCATCCTGGTTCGCGTCGTGAAATTGCAACGTGCTCGGATTGGAGCGGAAGTTCTCGTTCAGCTTCTGAGTCTTCACCGTGCCGTCTGCCGAACGCGTAACCAATACGCGACGATCATCAGTGCCTGCGACGATTACCGCGAGCGTCGGTTTTGCTCCTGCTTGCAAAGCACCTACAGCCAGCGCCAATGGCCGTCCATCCAACTGAATCAACTCGGGAAACGGCAGCCGTTGATTCTCATCCAATCGCGTGATACCTACCTGTCGTTCATCAGCGCTGAGTAAAAAGACCTCCGCTTTGCCGTCGCCATCCCAATCCGCTACGGCGATTTCACTCACGCCTGCCAACGTGGGATAAGCACGCGGCGACGCCAATGAACCATCCGGTTTTTGTTCGTAGAACGAAACCTGGCCGCGTTCCGGCTCTGCTACCAACAGGTCAGTTCGGCCATCGCCATTTACGTCTGCCCAGACCAGGCCGCGCTTCGATTTGTCCGAACGCTCCAATGGCATCACCTGAAATTGGCCTTCTTTGAAATCACCCGACAACGCTTCCGCCGGTTTGCGTTCAAATCGCGCGATCTGTGCGCGCCCCGAATCCCGCGTGATGCTCATCACGTAGGCCTGCTTACCATCGTCGAGGACGTCGCCCCAATACGCGTGAATCGGCGGCAACTTGAAATACAACTCTGGACCGAATTGTCCATCCGCCTGTTGCAATCGGATGCGGAACGGCGTCGCGCTGTCGAACATGACAAACAAAAGATCATTGCGTTTATCGCCATCCAGGTCCAACACCTGCACCGAGCGTGCGATCGATGACAACGGCATTTTCTCCGCCTCGCCCAACGTGCCGTCTTCTTTTTGTTTGATGAAGTAAAAGTGGTTTTCCGAAAGCAACACGAGATCCCTGCGTCCGTCACCATTGATGTCACCTGAAGTGAAAGCATTCGGCGACATCTGCCCGTCTTCAATCGCCCAACGTTTCGGCGCGCTCCAGCCATTCGTGCCTTCGTTGTAGATTACCAACAGTTCTTTCGGCTCGCCGTAGTAGGCAATGTCCGGGCGACCGTCGCTGTTCAAATCTTCAACCACCAATCCGCCGATGCGTTTCTCGGACGGAATCGCATCCAGACGAAAGCGGGAATCCGGCGGCAGATCGTTCACCTCGCGCCGCGCCACGACGCGTTTCGCTGCTTCGTTGGTTTTGCCGGTTTGATTGTAAAGCAGCGTGATGCGCGAACGCGTGTTATTGGCAATCACCAGGTCGTTCAATCCGTCGCCATCAATATCGGCGGCATGAATCATCCCGACTTGGGACGCGATGGGAAAAATTTCCCGGCCGGTAAAACTGAAGCGATTGGTAATCTCCTTCGCCCGGGCCGGAAAGCCGCTGGCTGACACGAACGCCAAAATCACCGCATAGACCCAATAAGTCGTCGTTCTCATGCTTTGCGCAAAGTGCCAATCAGTCCGGAGCTTGGCGAGGATTTTCACGGAGGGTTAAGCCTCCCGCAATTTCAGCAGCAAATCCTTGCTTTCGACGGCATCACCAACGTGCACCGCCAATTCGCCTACCACGCCATCGCATGGCGCGTAAATCGTCGTTTGCATTTTCATCGCTTCGAGCGTTGCGAGTTTATCGCCCTTCGCTACTTTCGCACCCACGCTCACGGACAACGCCGTCACCAATCCCGGAATCGGCGCACCGACTTCTCGTGGCTTGCTCGGATCAGCTTTCGCCCGCGCCTTCACGGTCGGCTTCACGGATTTGTCCGGAATCGACAATTGCCGGCTCATGCCGTTCAATTCGAAGTTCACGTTGCGTTTCCCTTCCGCATCCACGTCTCCGATGTTCACCAGGCGAATGAACAACGTTTTGCCCGGCTCGATATCAATCGAAATTTCCTGCCCGGGTTTCATGCCGTAGAAAAATGCCGGCGTCGGCAACACCGACAAATCGCCATTCGCCGCAACCTTTTTCGCGTAATCCGCAAACACCTCGGGATACATCACGTGACTGAACACATCGTCCAACGTCGCGTCATGCTTCAACCGAGTCGTGAGTTCGTCCTGAATTTTCTTAAAGTTCAACGGCTTCAGATTCACGCCGGGGCGACCTTTAATCGGCTTGCGATCTCCCAACACCACGCGTTGCAACTTCTTCGGCCAGCCACCGAGCGGCTGCCCCAATCCGCCGCTCAACATATCAATTACCGATTCCGGAAACGGCACGCTGCCCGGTTCGAGGTTCAACACATCCGCCGGTTTAATTCCCCGCGTGATGAGAAACATCGTCATATCGCCGACCACCTTGCTGCTCGGCGTGACTTTCACGATGTCGCCAAACAACTGATTCACTTCGGCATACGTGCGCGCAATCTCCGGCCAACGACTCGCCAGCCCCATTGCCGCCGCCTGCTCTTTCAGATTCGTGAATTGCCCACCCGGCATTTCGTGCAGATAAACTTCCGCGCTTCCCGCTTTTGGTGCCGTATCGAATGGCGCGTAATACGTCCGCACCAGTTCCCAATAATCTGCAAACTCGTTCAACGTATCCAGGTCCACGCCGGTATCGCGCTTGGTGAATTGCAGCGCCGCTACGATGGAATTCATGTTCGGTTGACTCGTCGAACCGCTCATCGGCGCAATCGCCAAATCAACGATGTCCACGCCCGCCTCCGCTGCGCTCAACACACTTGCTGCGGCGATGCCGCTTGTATCGTGCGTATGAAAATGAATCGGAACGCCAATCTCTTCCTTCAGCGCTTTCACCAACACACGCGCCGCTTCCGGTTTGCACAAACCCGCCATGTCTTTAATCGCGAGAATGTGTGCCCCCATCTGCTCCAACTCTTTGGCGAGCTTGATGTAATACTTGAGCGAATACTTAGCGCGCTTCGGATCGAGAATGTTACCCGTATAACAGATTGCACCTTCGCAAACCGCGTGCGTTTCCTGCACCGCTTCCATCGCAACCTTGAGATTCGGCAGATAATTCAGCGAATCGAAAATGCGGAAAATATCCATACCCGCTTCGGCCGCGTGTTTCACAAAACCGGCCACCGCGTTATCCGGATAATTCGAGTAACCCACCGCATTCGAGCCGCGGAACAACATCTGAAAACAGATATTCGGAATCTTCGCCCGCAACGCTCGCAACCGCGCCCACGGATCTTCGTGCAAAAAGCGCAACGCCGTGTCGAACGTCGCACCACCCCACATTTCCAAGCTGTAAAGATTTGGCGTCCGTCGCGCTACCGCATCCGCCACTGCCAACATGTCATACGTGCGGAGCCGCGTCGCGAAGAGCGATTGATGCGCATCACGAAACGTCGTGGAAGTAATCAGCAATTGCTTCTGCTTGAGTGTCCAGGCCGCAAATTTTTTCGGTCCCAGCTCGAGCAATAATTGTCGCGTTCCCGGAGGCGGCGTTTGCTTGTGATCAAAATCCGGCACCCGCGCGGCCGGCAGCAGTTCCTTCGGCACATAACGTTTCGCGTGCGGATTCCCATTCACCGTTACGTCCGCCAAAAAGGTCAACAGCTTCGTCGCACGATCCCGCCGCGGTTTCAGCTTGAACAACTCCGGCGTCGTATCAATCAACGTCGTCGAAGCCTGTCCGCTCTTGAACGTGTCGTTGTGAATCACGTTCTCAAGAAACGGAATGTTCGTCTTCACGCCGCGAATCCGGAACTCCGTCAGTGCGCGCTCCATACGTTGCAACGCTGCGGCGAACGTCGGTCCGCTCACTGTCAACTTCACCAGCAGCGAATCGTAAAACGGCGTAATCACCGCACCCGCGTAGCCCATACCACCATCGAGCCGAACCCCAAAACCACCTGCCGAGCGATAGGTCAGAATGCGACCGTAATCCGGTTGAAACTTGCTCTCCGGATCTTCCGTCGTGATGCGGCATTGCACCGCGTAACCGTTGCGCGGAATGTCAGCTTGCGCGGGAACTCCCACCTCATCGCTGTGCATCCGCTTGCCGTCCGCGATCAAAATCTGCGATCGCACGAGGTCCACGCCGGTGATGACTTCGGTCACTGTGTGCTCAACCTGAATGCGTGGGTTCATCTCGATGAAGAACCATTCCTTCGTGTCCTGGTCGTAAAGAAATTCGACCGTGCCCGCGTTGTCGTAACTGATCTCTTTACACAACTTCACCGCCGCCGCGCAAAGTTCCGTCCGCACCGTTTCGTCGAGTTCCACACTCGGCGCGATTTCAATCACCTTCTGGTGACGCCGCTGCACCGAGCAATCCCGTTCGTGCAGATGAACGACGTTGCCGTGTTTGTCACCAAGAATCTGCACCTCGATATGTTTCGCACGCGGAATATAACGCTCTAAGAACACCGCCGGATTACCAAACGCGCGCCCCGCTTCGCCTTGCGCTTCATCAAGTAAATCAGCCAGGTCACCGGCTTTGGTCACCACGCGCATTCCCCGGCCACCGCCACCAAACGCTGCTTTGATGATGAGCGGAAAACCAATTTCCTTGGCGACCTTCAACGCAGTGCTGCGATCCTCAATCGGCTCTTCAGTTCCAGGCAATGTCGGCACGCCGACTTTTTGCGCCAAAGCGCGCGCCGCAGTTTTGTCGCCCATCATTCGCAACAACTCCACGCGCGGCCCAACGAAAGTAATGCCCGCTTCAGCGCAGGCTTTCGCAAACTCAGCGTTCTCCGACAGAAAACCGTACCCCGGATGAATGAAATCCACGCCCTTCTCTTTCGCGAGCGTGATGATGCTCGGAATATCAAGATACGCACCGACCGGGCCTTTGCCTTCGCCGATCACATACGCTTCGTCGGCTTTGAATCGATGAATCGCCAAACGGTCCTCCTGCGCGTAAATCGCTATGGTTCGCAAACCCAGTTCCGTCGCGGCGCGAAAAACGCGAATCGCGATTTCACTTCGATTGGCAACCAGCAGTTTGCGGGGACGATCGGACGCAGCAGACAAAGATTTCGGCGAACTCATAGTGTATAGCAGGCAAGATGAAACTCGATTCAGATGCGGCAAGCAATCTTGGAGTGAATCAACCAGCGCAAAAACGCCGTAGTCGTGAAGAAAACGAGGGAAGTTTGGCTGAAGCGTCAAAAACTCTGGCGCAATGAAGCGTGAACTCTGAGTTCAAAGCACGCTGCTCAGCCCACTGTCGTTACTGCCAGTTTGTATTTGTCCGCCAAAGCTGCGCAAACCTCAGGCTCTAACAGCAAACTGCGTCCAGCTTCAAACGCCAGCACTGCGACTCCGGATTGCGCGCAGGTTTCCAACGTCTTCGGCCCGATGCACGGCACGTCGAAACGCATGTCGTGATTCACTTTCGCCACTTTCACCGCAACAGCGCCACCGTTCTTTCCAGCCAGTTCTCCACCGCGCGCGAGACACTTGTCCGTCCCTTCAAAACCTTCCACTGCGAGCACCGTGCCTTCTTTGACCACAACCAGTTGCCCGATTTCTAATCGCGAAATTTCCTTCGCAATCCGAAATCCAAATTCCAAATCGCCTCGCTGTTCATCGGAAAGTTTTCGCCCCAGGCGAAAACCCGCCCCCGGCATCAGCGGCTGCAACCACGGCGTCGCTTCAATCAACTCCACGCCATCCTTTTTCAACTCATCAGCAATTGCTCCGAAAATTGTGTGCGCATTACGTTCTTTGAGTCGGAACAGAACCGCCATCGCCCGCAAATCGGGGCGCACGTCATAAAGATTCTTTGGCGCAATCTGACCGAGCATCACGCATTGCTTCACGCCGCGATCCGTGAACGCCGAAATCATCTTGGAAAGCTGCCCGACTTTAATCCACACCACTTCATCCACCAGCGAAGTGATGGTTTGCTCGGTCTCGCCTTCAAACGCCACGGCAACAATGCGCTTTACTCCCGCCGCCCGCGCCTGTTTCGCAAACAACAACGGCAGCGACCGATTTCCCGCAATCAATCCAATCGTTTCCACAGTGGCACTCACGTCGCGAAGGTAAAGGTTCAGACCGAAAATCCGAAAACAAAAAAGCCCGCTCATGGTGAGCGGGCTTGAAATCAATTCGGTTCGCCTTACTTGGCGGCCGCAGCTTCTTTGTCTTTCTTGGTTTCGCCTTCAGCTTTCGCTTCGGGCTCAGGCGACGCGGTGACTACTTCGTCCACCCATTCCAGGATCGCTTTCTGCGCCGAATCACCAGGACGTTGTTCGAGCTTGATGATGCGCGTATAACCACCCACGCGGCCTTTGAACGCCGGCGCGATGTCTTCGAACAGAATACGAATGACATCTTCCTGCGCGCGCCACTTTTTCTTCTCGGCCTTGGTCAAATCAACCGTCGGACCATGCGCATGCAAGCGGGCCGCTGCAAGGCGGCGGGCTTGAATCGTGCCCTTTTTGCCGAGGGTGACCATCTTTTCCGCGACAGGTCGCGCGGCTTTGGCCTTGGCCAACGTCGTCGTGATCCGCTTATGCTTGATCAGACTGCAAACCATGTTGGCAAGCATCGCATTACGATGCTCAAACTGCCGGCCCAACTTGGCCGTTCTCTTCAGGTGTCGCATAAAAAATTACAGCACTTTGTTTTCGTCTTTCGGCCCGTCAATCAGACCGGGTTCAAAAGTCATACCCAACGAAAGTCCGAGCGCCGTCAGCTTGTCCTTGATTTCGTTCAGCGACTTCTTACCGAAGTTACGATACTTGAGCATTTCGGATTCGCTCTTCATCGCGAGCTGACCAACGGTGGTGATGTTCGCGTTGTTCAAGCAGTTCGCCGCGCGCACGCTCAACTCGATTTCGTTCACGGACATGTTGAGCAGCTTCTTCATCTTCATCTTCTCGTCGTCCTGCTTGTCCACGGTCTCTTCGAATTCGACCGCGTTCTTGTCGTAACCGACAAAGACGTCGAGGTGATGCGCGAGAATCGCCGAAGCCTGGGTCAACGCGTCATCAGGAGTAATGCGTCCGTCAGTCCAGATTTCGAGCACGAGACGATCGTAGTCCGTCCGGTTACCAACGCGCGCCGCTTCCACGCCGTAACGCACACGCGTCACCGGGGAAAACAACGAGTCAATCGCAATCACACCAATTGCCTGACCGGCTTTCTTGTTTTCGTCGCCCGTCAAAAATCCACGACCGATTTTCACCGTCAACTCCATCTCGAACTTCCGCTTCTTATCGAGCGTGCAGATGAGCTGATCCGGGTTAACCAGTTCGATGTTCTGGTTGAGCTGAATGTCAGTCGCCGTCACCGCGCCTTCTTTGTTCACGGAAAGCAGCAACACCTGCTCGTCGCGGGTATGCGCCTTGAACTTGATTTTCTTGAGATTGAGCACGATGTCCGTGACGTCTTCCACCACACCTTCGATGGCCGCGAATTCATGCATCGCGCCGTCCACCTTGATCGAGGTGATCGCTGCGCCTTCGAGCGAGCTGAGCAACACGCGACGCAGCGAGTTGCCGATGGTGTGGCCGTAACCCGTTTCGAACGGTTCCGCTATAAACTTGGCGTAAGTATCCGTTGCTGTTGACTCTTCCTTGGTCAACCGCTTGGGCATTTCAAATCTACCGAGACGTACTGGCATGGTTTCCTTTCAACAATTTTAATCTGACGACGCGACTGCTATTCCCGACAGCCGGGTCGCCCGTATAATTGTCTTTTCAATTGTCCCGCAAACGCAGGACGGGTTGGTTATTAACGGGAATAAAATTCGACGACTGCTTGTTCGTTGGCGATCGGGTTGATCTCGTCCCGGGTCGGGATCCGCATCACCACACCCTTGAACTCATCCTTGCTCAACGACAACCAATCCGGAACCGCGCGGCTGGTGGACAATTCCATCGCCTTCGTCGCCATCTGGCGCGAAACCGTCTTGTCCTTCACCGTGATAACATCGTTCACCTTGAGGGCGTATGACGGAATGCTGACCTTGCGACCATTCACCTCGATGTGGCCGTGAGCCACCATCTGACGGGCCGCGGCGCGAGTCGTGCCGAAGCCGAGGTGATAAACAACGTTGTCCAAACGCGTCTCCAAAATCTGGAGCATCTGCTCACCGGTCACACCACGACGGCGCAGCGCCTTTTCATACACACCGCGGAACTGGCGTTCGAGCAGGCCGTAGTAATAACGGAGCTTCTGCTTCTCAACCAGGCCCATACCGTAGTCGGTGAGCTTGCGGCGGGACTTCGGGCCATGAACCCCCGGAGGATAATTACGGCGTTCCAGATACTTCGTCGGGCCAAACATCGGAATACCGAAGCGGCGACTGATGCGAACGCGAGGACCTTTGTAACGAGCCATAGGAAATTTCGATTAACGATTCTGGATTGACGATTTTACACGCGACGCTTCTTGCGCGGACGGCAACCGTTGTGCGGCACCGGAGTCACGTCTTTGATCGCGCTGATTTCCAGGCCGATTGCCTGCAACGCGCGAATGGCCGATTCACGACCGGAGCCCGGACCTTTGACGCGGACTTCAACTTCCTTCATGCCGTGGGCCATGGCCTGACGAGCGGCATCCTGCGCCACCATCTGCGCCGCGTAAGCGGTGCTCTTACGCGAACCTTTGAAACCCACGCGACCAGCCGCCGACCAACCGATGAGGTTGCCGTGCATGTCGGTAATCGTGACCTGCGTGTTGTTGAACGTCGCAAGAATGTTCGCGATACCGACGGAAATATTCTTGGCGTGCTTCGCCTTGATGATCTTCTTGGCGCCAACATCCTCACCGAGCAATTCAGCTGCGGTCGGAGCAGCAGCGGCCACCGGAGCAGCGGCTTCAGCCTTCGGCGCTTCCGCAGTCGCGGCGGCCTTCTTGGGCTTGGTTTCGTCAGCCGCTTTCGCGGGTTTTTCCGCAGCTTCGGGCTTCGCTTCCTTCGCCGGAGCAGCTTTTTTCTTGGTCTCGTCAGCCATACAAATTCAGATTCAGATTAGTGGATGCCAGCCTTCGCATTTGGATTGCGCTGCACGCCGACCGTCTTACGCGGGCCTTTGCGCGTGCGCGCGTTCGTCTGAGTACGTTGTCCACGCACCGGCAGACTGCGCATGTGGCGGATGCCTCGATAGCACTTGATCGCCTGCAAACGCTTCAGGTTCAAACCGAGTTCGCGGCGCAGGTCACCTTCGATCACATACTTGCCGTCCTGGATCGCGTGAACGATTTGCGAAAGCTGCGCTTCCGTCAGGTCTTTGGCGCGGATGGACGGGTCAATGTTCGCGCGCTCGAGAATCTCCATCGCGTTGACCGGGCCGATGCCGTAAATGTAGCGCAGCGCAATATCAATGCGCTTGTTCGGCGGGACTTCTACACCAATGATGCGTGCCATAATGAATTAACCTTGACGTTGTTTGTGACGTTTATTCGTGCAGATGACGCGCAACACGCCACGGCGACGCACCACTTTGCAGTGCTCGCACAGCTTCTTTACTGAGGCTCGAACTTTCATGTTAAATCGTTTTCTTTTCGACCACCAACCGGCCGGTTGATAGATCAAACGGCGTCAGTTGCAACTTCACTCTGTCCCCCGGCTTCGTGCCGGTAAATTCCTGTTTCGTGCGACTCGTGGTGAACGCCAGCAACCGATGCCCGTTCGCCAGTTCCACTCGAAACGTGCCATTCGGCAACGCTTCAATTACGCGACCTTCGACCCGGAAGGCGTCCGCACGCATGTCAAAATCTCCGGCGCTCCGTTCGTGATCAGCACGGTATGCTCAAAATGGGCCGAGAGTGAACCATCTTGCGTTACAACTGTCCAGCCGTCTTTCAAGATTTTCACCTCGGGACGACCCGCGTTCACCATCGGTTCAATCGCGATTGTCATCCCGGCTTTCAGCTTTTGATTACCGCTACCATCCACGAAATTAGGCACTTGTGGCTCTTCATGAACCGACCGCCCTACCCCGTGTCCGACAAATTCCCGAACTACGCTGAAACCATTACCCTCAACAAAATTTTGTACTGCGCGCGAAATATCCGCCACGCGATTGCCGGCGACTGCCTGCTCAATCCCTTTGGCCAGCGCCTGCTGTGTCACGTCCATCAACCGCTGCGCCGCGACGCCGCATCCGCCGACTGCGACCGTTGTCGCTGTGTCCCCGATGTAGCCATTATACCGCACCCCGCAATCCACGCTGACGATGTCGCCAAATCGCAACACCCGATCGTTCGCGATACCGTGAACCACTTCGTCGTTAACCGACAAACACGTCTGGCACGGATACTTGCGATAACCGAGAAACGCGCTTTTACAGCCGCGCCTTCTCATCGCTTCCCCCGCAAATTCATCCACCTGCCGCGTCGTCACCCCTGGGCGAATAAACGCCGCAATCTCTTCAAGAACCTCCGCCGCCAGCGCTCCCGCGACGCGCATAATTTCCAACTCGCGTTCGCTTTTGATGAGACTCATGTTCGTCTTTTCTCGATCTTAATCTTCGTCTTAATCCGTCCGCGCTGGGGTGATTAAGAACGCGACTAAGACTAAGCAGGCATTGGCTTAGAGCCGGCCCCGAATCTTCCCCTTCTTGAGGAAGCCGTCGTAATGTCGCATCAACAGATGCGATTCAATCTGTCGCATCGTGTCGAGCATCACACCGACCGTAATCAACATACTCGTGCCGCCAAAGAAACCTGCCACCACTGGCGGAATCTTCATCGCGTTACCGAGCACAATCGGCAACACGGCGATTCCCGTCAAAAACAACGCACCCGCCAGCGTAATCCGGCTCATCGTGTTGTGCAAAAAGTCACTTGTCGGCGTGCCCGGCCGGACACCCGGGATGTAACCACCGTTCTTCTTCAAGTCATCCGCAATCTGGATTTCGTTGAACTGCGTCGCCGTCCAGAAATACGAGAAAAACAGAATCATCAACCCGAACAACACCAGATAGGTCAACGAGCCGTCGCCCAACAATCGTGCGAGAGCCAGACAGGTTTCCGACATAAATTTCGAAAACGCTCCATTCTCCGGCTTAAACGCGCTGCCAACCGTCACAAAAATCTTCTGCGGGAACATCAGAATCGCCGACGCAAAAATCACCGGCATAACACCCGCGTAATTCACTCGCAACGGCATAAACGAGGACTGACCAGCGTAAATCTTCCGACCTACCGCCCGTTGCGCATATTGCACCGGAATCTTCCGTTGCGCCTGCGTCACCGCGATCACCACTGCGATCACTAGAATGATCGTCACCACCATCACCGCTGCATCCGTAATGTTGTGACTCGCTTCCACGCCACCGCCCGGGAAGAACATTTCCTTCACCTGCGCCACCGCGCCGGGAAGACTTGCAATAATTCCGATGGTGATGATCAACGAAACACCGTTGCCGATACCACGTTCCGTAATTTGTTCACCCAGCCACATCAGCAACATTGTGCCGGTGGTCAACAAGATCACCGTTTGAATCCGATACCACCAACCCGGATCCAGCACCAGATTGCCCATGTTCCAATTGCCGCCGAACAACGCATTCGGATTCTCCCAGCTCAACGCCGTGGACGTTCCGAGAATCACGCAAAGCACGACCGTCAGATAACGACCGTATTGAATGATCTTGGCCCGACCGCCTTCTTCACGCGCCGCTTTGCTCAACTGCGGAATCACGGCCGTCAGCAACTGAATAATAATCGTCGCGCTGATGTAAGGCATGATGCCCAGCGACCCGACAGCGCCATGGCTCATCGCGTCACCGGTGAAGAGATTGTACATGTTCAGCAATCCGCCCGTTCCTGCATTGCTCTCAAACCAGGCCTTCAACGCCTGATGATCCAGCCCCGGCACCGGCACGAACGCAATCAAGCGTGCAATTGCCAGCAACAGAACCGTGAAAAAAATCCGGGACTTCAGTTCCGGAATTTTAAAGCAGTTGGTGAAGGTCTGAATGAGTGAGCCGAACATGGTTGATTGTTCTGCGGATTAACCCTTGGTCGCCGCAGCTTTCGCCGCCTGGACCACTTCGCATTTGCCACCCTTGCCTTCAATCTTCGACTTCGCCGTCGCACTGAAAGCATTGACGACTACCGTCAACTTCTTGGTGAGTTCGCCGTCGCCGAGAATTTTCACACCGTCGCCGCGACCATTGACCAAGCCGGCCTTGCGCAACGCCGCTTCATCTACGCGCGCACCGTCATCGAATACGTTCAATGCCTCGACGTTGACCGGAATGTAAGTCGTCGCAAACCGCGCGTTGTTGAACCCGCGCTTCGGAATGCGTCGGATGAGCGGCATCTGACCGCCTTCAAAACCGACACGGATCGAGCTGCCGGAACGCGCCGTCTGGCCTTTGCCACCGCGACCGGCCGTTTTGCCGCGGCCGCTGGATTCACCCTGGCCGAGACGCTTGCGCCGATGCTTCGCGCCGGGACGAGGTTTAAGATCGTGTAATCGCATAAAAATTAATTCGCAACAGCGGGCTCAGCTTTCTTCAATTCCAACCCGCGGCTCTTGTAAATCTCTTCGCGCAACCGGAGCTTCAGCAGGCCGTTCAACGTCGCTTTCACCACGTTGGCCGCGTTCTTCGAACCGAGCGATTTGCTCAGCACGTCACGCACACCGGCGGATTCCAACACCGCGCGAACCGTCTTGCCCGCGATAATACCGGTACCGGGCGAGGCCGGACGCAACAGAATACGCGCGCCATCGAACTCCGAGAAAACTTCGTGCGGAATCGTCGCGTCTTTCAACGCCACCGACGTCATCTGCCGGCGGGCATCTTCGCCCCCGCGCCGAATGGCATCGGAAACTTCCGTCGCTTTGCCGAGTCCCAGACCGACGCGACCTTTCTTGTCGCCCACCACCACCAAGGCGCTGAATTTGAACCGGCGACCGCCCTTCACAACTTTGGACGAGCGATTGATGAACACCACCTTCTCGGTGAGTTCCTCGCCCTGCTGCCCATCGAAGTTGGCTTCAGGCGCTTCCTGCCGGCGACCGCGACCACGACCACCGCCCCGCGGGGCGCGTTCGTTCGCTTCTTTGTTGATTGTTTCGCTTGGGAGCTCGTTTGCCATAAAAAATTAGAACTGAAGACCAGCTTCGCGTGCGGCATCGGCCAACGCTTTTACCTTGCCGTGATAACGCGCACCGCCGCGGTCAAAAACGACGGCCTTGATACCTTTATCCAACGCCGCTTTGGCAGCCGCGCTGCCAATCGTCTTGGCGCTGGCCACGTTTGCCGCGAGCTTTTGTCCCCGCAACTCCTTGCTGCGAGTGGACGCCGACGCCAGCGTCTTGCCGACACTGTCGTCAATAAACTGCACGTAGATATGCGTGCCCGTGAACGTCACGCTCATGCGCGGCCGTTCCGGCGTGCCAACCACTTTTTTGCGCACGCGCCAATGGCGCAACTGCTGAAGCCGATGTTTCTTTTGCGTTTGCATTTTCTTCGCGTCACGGATTGGGCCGTGACGATAAATTCAATTATTACTGAACGGTCTTGCCTTCCTTGCGCTGGACGTGTTCGCCCGCGTAACGCACACCCTTACCTTTGTAAGGCTCCGGCGGATAATACGAGCGGATCTCGGAGGCAACCTTCCCGACCAACGCCTTATCTGGACCTTCGATCGTCAACTTCGTGTTTTCTTCCACTGTCACTTTGATCTGATCCGGAACGGTGTAATTGATCGGATGCGAAAAACCGAGGTTCAGGTTCACGACCCTACCAGTCACCGCCGCTTTGAAACCGACGCCCTGGATTTCGAGTTTCTTGACGAAACCATCCGAGACGCCTTTGACCATGTTGTTCACCAACGCGCGGCTCAAGCCGTGCAAGGCCTTCGCCTGCGCATCATCACCGGCGCGGCTGACCACGATCTGGCCGTTCTCCACCTTCAGGCTGGTACGTTGCGGCAACTCCCAGTTCAACTTGCCCTTGGGGCCTTCCACAGAAACTTTCTGCCCCTTGACCTCGACCTTCACATTGGTCGGGAGGGCAAT
The DNA here is from genome assembly GCA_937894935.1 of uncultured Verrucomicrobiota bacterium. GTDB lineage: Bacteria > Verrucomicrobiota > Verrucomicrobiia > Limisphaerales > JADLHS01 > JADLHS01. The sequence goes on along the minus strand of CALAYC010000074.1, from coordinate 15,090 downwards.
CGGTTGTTTTCCAATACGCGACATAAATCAGTCCTTACCAGACGTAGCAGAGCAATTCTCCGCCGATGTTCTTCTTGCGAGCTTCCTGCCCGGTCATTACGCCTTCGGAAGTGGAAACCACCGCCACTCCCAGACCGCCACGCACCCGGGGAATCTCGTTCGCCCCGACATAATTCCGCAGCCCCGGCTTACTGATCCGCTTCAAACCTTCGATCACTGCTTTCTTGCCATCGTATTTCAGGCGCAGCTTGATCGATTTTTTGGTCGTCCCGTCCACCGCCACTTCCGCCACGTAACCTTCCTTCTTCAGGATGTTTGCGATGCTTTCCTTTACACGGGAATGCGGAATCACCACCGTCGGCAACAGCGCGCGGGACGCGTTGCGGATGCGGGTCAACATGTCTGCAATCGGATCAATCATACCAGGTTCTTAAATCTTAATCTTATTCTCAATCCCCGCTTACCAGCTCGCTTTCACGACGCCCGGGATCAAACCGTTCAACGCCGCTTCGCGGAACGTCAAACGCGAACAACCAAACTTACGCATGTAAGCGTGCCGACGGCCGCTCATTGAGCAGCGATTCACCACGCGCGTTGGGCTGGCATCGCGCGGCAACTTCGCCAATCCGGCGTAATCGCGCTTCGCCTTCAGTTCCGCGCGCTTCGCCGCATACTTCTTCACCGTTGCTGCTTTGCGCTTGTTGCGCTCCAACCATGCTTTCTTGGCCATAAAATCTTATTTCGCTCTCGTTCTTGGATTATCGCTCCGCAAACGGGAAACCCATCTGCTTCAACAAATCGAGCGCCTGCTCATCGCTGGTGGCACTGGTCACAATCGTGATGTCCATCCCCTGCTGGCGCTTCACTTTTTCCAATTCGATTTCCGGGAAAATCGACTGGTCCGCGATGCCGAACGTGTAATTACCACGACCGTCAAACTTGCGCGGCGACAATCCGCGGAAATCGCGAATACGCGGCAACGTCACCGCAACCAGACGATCAAAAAATTCATACATCGCATCCTTGCGCAGCGTCACGCGGCAACCGATCGGCTGACCTTGACGCAGTTTGAAATTTGCAATCGCGCGACGGCTCTTGCTGATCGCCGGTTTACGTCCGGTAATCAACGTCAAATCCTTCGCCGCATCTTCCAACGCGCCCTTTTCCAACGACGCACTGACACCCATATTCACCACGATCTTTTCGATCTTCGGAATCTGATGAACGTTGGCGTAGTTGTGCTTCGCCTTCAGGGCGGGCACGACTTCATTGATGTATTTGGTATAAAGTCTGGCTTTCATCTTTTGGGGTCACGGTTTTTGCCGTAACACAATTTCAAATCTTCTCTCAGGCCTTCGCTTCGGTCTTGCCGCCACGTTTTGCGGCGCGGGCATCGAAATCCGATGCCAACATCACGTTCGAAATGTGTACCGAGCCTTCCTTTTCAACGATCGCGCCTTGCGGATGTTGTTGGCTCTTGCGGGTGTGCCGCTTGATCATTGCCACCCCTTCCACGATCACCCGGCTCTTCTTGCCGAGCACCGCGATGACGCGGCCGCGCTTGCCTTTGTCTGAACCGGCCAGCACCACCACTTCGTCGTTCTTCTTCACGTGAAATCGCTTCATAACTTCAAATCACTTCCGGCGCCAGCGAGATGATCTTCATAAACTTCTTGTCGCGAAGTTCGCGCGCCACCGGTCCGAAAATGCGAGTGCCCTTCGGATTATGTTCCGCGTCAATGATCACGCAGGCATTGTTGTCAAAGCGCAGATACGAACCGTCACTGCGGCGGATGACGTGCTTGGTGCGGACGATCACAGCATTGTGAACTTCGCCCTTCTTTACCTGCCCATCCGGTGCGGCGTCTTTGATGTGAACTTTGATCACATCACCGATGCCGGCATACATTTGGTTGCGGCCCAATACGCCGATGTTCCACGCGACTTTCGCGCCGGTATTGTCGGCCACATCAAGATGAGAACGGACTTGTAACATAAAAATTTATCAGCTGGTTGCGCGTTCCACGCCGCTGCTCTTCTCCACGATCGCCACCAGACGCCAGCGCTTGAGCTTGGACAGCGGCCGGGTTTCTTCGATGCGCACCTTGTCGCCGACCTTGGCTTCTGCCTTTTCATCGTGCGCGTAAAATTTCTTGTACGCCGTGACGACTTTTTTGAACCGCGGGTGCGGGAAGCGACGTTCCACGCGCACCACAATGGTCTTGGCCATCTTGTTCGAAATCACATCGCCAATCCGCTCTTTGCGGTTGCCGCGTTTCGCTGTCGTTTGAGTTGCTGTTTCAGCCATACCAGATTCGATTAAGCCGCTTTCTTGGTGTTACGGAGCTGGGACGCCCGGGTTTCCAACCGCGCAATGTCCCGACGCAACGTGCGCAAACGCGCCGGCTTCTCCAACTGTGCGCTCGCCTGCTGCAGCCGCAAGTTGAACAGTTCCGTGCGCAGGTCGCGGCTTTTGGCCGCCAACTCTACCAACGTCATGTCTTTAATTTCCGAAAACTTCATAAATTTCTCCGTTACGCCGCGTGCCGCGAAATAAACTTCGTCTTGATCGGCAACTTGGAAGCCGCCAGGCGCATACAATCGCGCGCCACCGCCTCACTCACACCGTCCACTTCAAACAACACGTTCGCCGGACGAATCACCGCCACCCAGCCTTCGAGCGGCGCCTTACCTTTACCCATTCGCGTTTCGAGCGGCTTCTTGGTGAACGATTTTTGCGGGAAGATGCGAATCCACAGCTTGCCATGACGCTTCATCTGTCGGGAAATCGCCACACGCGCGGATTCAATCTGCTTGCTGTCCATCCAGCAGCGTTCCAGCGCCATCAGGCCGTATTCGCCAAACGCCACCGTGCTGCCGCGATACGCCAGACCGGCACGGTTGCCGCGGTGCATCTTGCGATATTTAACTCTTGCGGGCTGTAAAGGCATATTCGATTCCTCGTCTTAAATTCAGGCGGCCACTGCCGGCGCAGCTTCAGGCTTGTTCGCCTTCTGCGGCTTATTCTCTCCTTTGCAAATCCAGCACTTGATGCCGAGCTTGCCGTAAACCGTGTTCGCTTCCGCGAAACCGTAATCAATGTTCGCGCGCAACGTGTGCAACGGAACCCGACCCCAGTGATACTTTTCCACGCGGGCGATTTCCGCCCCACCCAGACGGCCAGCGCAACGAATCTTGATGCCGTCCGCACCGAAATCCTTCGCGGTCTGCAACACTTTCTTCATCGCGCGACGGAACGAAACACGGCGCTCCAACTGAAGCGCGACGTTTTCCGCGACGAGTTGCGCGTCAATCTCCGGGGACTTCACTTCCAGGATGTCCACGTAGATTTCCTTACCGGTCATCTTGCTGAGCTCTTCCTTGATCTTATCAATTTCCGAACCCTTGCGACCGATGACCACGCCGGGACGCGCGGTCAAAATAGTAATGCGGCAGCGGCTCGCGGCGCGCTCAATTAAAATCTTCGGCACCGATGCCGTTTCGAGCTTCTTCTTCAGAATCTCGCGAATCTTGCGGTCCTCAGCGAGCAAACCACCGAAGTCCTTCTTTGCGGAATACCACTTCGAGCGCCAGTCTTTATTGACGGCAACGCGCAGGCCGATTGGATTGGTTTTTTGTCCCATACTCTAATTACTCGTCCGACAAAGTGATTTTGATGTGGCTGCGACGCTTGATAATCGGGCCCGCAGAACCGCGCGCCTTGGGCGTAAACCGCTTCAGCGAAGTCGCCGTTCCCGCCACCGCCTCCTTTACCACCAACGCTTCGGGCTTGGCCTTGTTGTTGTTTTCCGCGTTGGCAATCGCGGATTTCAAAGTCTTGGCCACAAAGCGGGCCGACTTGCGCGGCACGACTTGCAGTACCGCTTGCGCTTGCAAGGCCGGCAGGCCCTGAATCTGCCGCACGACTTCGCGCACTTTCTGCGCGGACATCGGCACGTTTTTGAGAATCGCGTGGACTTGCATAGACTACTTGGCCTCCGCTTTCGCTGTATGCGCGCCGTGCTTCTTGAACGTGCGCGTCGGAGAAAATTCACCGAGCCGGTGACCGACCATGTTTTCGGTCACAAACACCGGATTGAACACCTTGCCGTTATGGACCGCAAACGTCACACCGACGAAATCCGGCGTAATCATTGAGCGGCGCGACCACGTCTTGATCGGCGCTTTGGACTTCGTTTCCTTCGCCTTCTGGATTTTCTCCAGCAAGTGGGCGTCTACAAACGGACCTTTTTTAATCGAACGTCCCATAAATTCTTAGTCTTAATCTTGTTCTTAATCTGAACCTGAACGTTCTGTTTACTTGTTTTTCATCGGGCGACCATCACGACGCACCACAATGAACCGATTGGAATACTTACGCTTATCGCGGGTCTTGTAACCCTTGGCCAACAAGCCCCACGGCGAGGTCAACTGCTGCCAACCACCGCCCGACTTCGATTTGCCGGCGCCACCACCGTTCGGGTGATCCACCGGATTACGCGTCACACCACGGTTCACCGGACGAATACCCAAGTGACGAGAGCGACCTGCTTTACCGAGAACCACATTTTCGTGCTCGGTATTGCCGACCTGACCAATCGTCGCGTAGCACTCTTCGTTAACCTTGCGGATTTCACCGGAAGGCAGGCGAATTTGCGCATAACCCTCATCGCGCGACATCAACGTCGCCGCGCCACCCGCCGAGCGAACCATCTGGCCACCGCGACCCGGCGTAATTTCAATGTTGTGAACCGAAAGACCAACCGGAATAGACTTCAGCGGAAGCGAATTCCCGATTTCTGGAGGCGCTGTCGGCCCGCTCATCACTTTGCCGCCAACCTGAATCCCAACCGGAGCAATGATATAACGCTTTTCGCCGTCTTTATAATTCAACAACGCCAACCGGGCCGAACGCAGCGGATCGTATTCAATCGCCGCCACGGTCGCTTCGACGCCGTGCTTGTTGCGCTTGAAATCAACCAGACGAATCTTCTGCTTGTTGCCGCCGCCGATACCCCGCGCGGTGACGCGACCATAATGATTCCGGCCACCCGTCTTCTTGCGAGTCTGAACGAGCGACTTTTCCGGCTTATGCTTCGTAACGTCGCTGTAATCTGCGAACGAGAGGTAGCGCAGAGACGGCGTTAGCGGTCTAAATGTTTTGACTGGCATAAAAATCAATGATTTCCAGTTGAACAACTCGAAGAGCTGGCAAACCATCATTCCCGTCTCCGCAGTGGAGATCAGTTATCGGCTCGCGAATAAACTGGCCCGTTCGTTTTCAGGCGAAAGGGACGCAGAGATTAGCAGAGGCCCCTTGCTGCGCAATATCTTTTTTGAAAATTTTTCGGTGTTCCGCCGAAATGAAGTTTCCAACCCAGTTCATCGATTATACTTAGTCTGATTTCGCCCGTCCCCTGCCCTCCAAAAACTCACCTAAAAGAGTTATAGCCGACAAACCCGAAGCAAAGTCATAATCCCCAAAACCATGAACCTGCGCATTCATCTTCACGCCGTCGCGCTCTTAGTCGTTTTTTGCACCATAATCACCAGCACCGCCGCGACTTCCGAGAAATCTTTCCATCCTGGATCGGTCTGGCTCGACGCTTCCGGAAAACCAATCAACGCTCACGGCGGCGGAATGCTTTTTCACGAAGGTGTTTATTATTGGTATGGCGAATTTAAAGAAGGTCCAACCTGGGCACCAGAATCCAATAAATCCTGGGGCGGCACACGCGTCGTCGCTATGGGCGTCTCGTGTTATTCCTCCACCAATCTCTACGATTGGGAATTTCGCGGGCTCGTGCTTCCGGCGGTGAAGGATGATGAATCGCACGATCTGCACCGTTCGAAAGTCATCGAGCGGCCCAAAGTCATCTACAATCGCCAGACCCGGAAGTTCGTCATGTGGATGCATATTGATTCCGAGGATTACAAAGCCGCGCGAGCAGGTGTGGCCATCAGCGATAGTCCTGTCGGGCCATTTCATTACCTCGGCAGTATTCGACCGCACGCCGGCATCTGGCCACAAAACGCTACTGCCGCCGATAAACGCGCACACCCGTCAAATTATCTCGCTCGCGATTTCGAAGGCGGACAAATGGCGCGCGACATGACGCTGTTTCAGGACGACGACGGTAAAGCGTATTGGTTTTATTCCTCCGAAGAAAACGCAACAATGCACGTGGCGTTGTTAAGCGACGATTATCTCAAACCCTCCGGCATCTACGTTCGCATTTTCCCCGGCCGCTCCATGGAAGCGCCCGCTGTGTTCAAACGAAACGGCAAATATTATCTTATCGCATCAGGCTGCACCGGTTGGGAACCAAACGCCGCACGTTCTGGTGTTGCAGAAAATATTCTCGGTCCATGGCGCGAACTGGAAAATCCGTGGCGCGGTGCAGATGCCGAATTGTCCTATCACTCGCAGAGCACTTACGTGCAACCGGTACATGGCTTGCCAGACACTTATCTGTTCATGGCGGATCGCTGGAATTCCACCAATCTGCCTGACTCGCGTTACATCTGGTTTCCCCTGCGTTTCGAAGCCAACGGTCAACCGCGCATCGAATGGCAGGACAACTGGTCGTTCCCCGAACGCCGGTCGCCGAACTCATCCAATGCCGCCAATCAGAAACAAACCGAAGCCAAAACCAGCACGGCCGCCAAACACACTTTCGCCATTGGCCCGAACGATTTTCTGCTCGATGGCAAACCGTTCCTCATTCGATGCGGTGAAATTCACGCGCCGCGCGTTCCACCGGAATACTGGCGACATCGTCTGCAAATGGCGAAAGCGATGGGCCTGAACACGGTTTGCGCCTATCTCTTTTGGAATCTGCACGAGCCGCGGCCCGGCGAATTCAATTGGTCCGGCGAAGCGGACGCTGCGGAGTTTTGTCGCATCGCGCAGGAAGAAGGCCTGTGGGTCATTTTGCGTCCCGGGCCGTACGCCTGCGCCGAATGGGAAATGGGCGGCACACCCTGGTGGTTACTGAAACACGACGATATCCAACTCCGCTCGCGCGACCCGCGCTATCTCAACGCCGCTAAACGCTATCTGAATGAAGTCGCTCGCGTCCTCGGCCCGCTGCAAATCACGCGCGGCGGACCGATTCTCATGGTGCAGGTTGAAAACGAATACGGCTTTTATGGCAAGGACGCCGAATACATGGGTGAACTCCGACAGGTGTTTATTGACGCCGGTTTCGATGTGCCACTGTTCGCGTGCAATCCCGTCTGGAATCTTAAAGACGGTTATCGCGACGATCTGTTTCCCGTGGTGAACTTCGGTTCCGATCCGGCGGCCGCATTCAAAGCGTTGCGACAGATTTTGCCGGAAGGCAAAGGCCCGCTCATGTGCGGTGAATTTTATCCGGGTTGGTTCGACACCTGGGGCGCGCCGCATCATAAAGGCAACACCGGGAAATATCTCGCCGACCTCGAATACATGCTGAAACACAACGCCTCATTCAGCATCTATATGGCGCACGGCGGCACGACGTTTGGCCTGTGGGCGGGCTGCGATCGCCCATTCAAGCCGGACACATCGAGCTACGACTACGACGCGCCCATCAGCGAAGCCGGTTGGACCACTGACAAGTTTTTCAAAACGCGCGAGCTGTTCTCTCGCTACTTGAATCCCGGTGAAACTATTCCCGAACCACCGGCAAAAAATCCGGTCATCAGTTTCGCACCAGTCACGCTTTCGTCGGTCGCGCCCATTTTCAAAAATCTTCCAACGCCGATTCACGATGAACAGCCGCAATCGATGGAAAAATACGATCAAGGCTTCGGCTGCATTCTCTATCGCACGACGATTCCTGCTGGGCCGGCCACCACGCTCGAAGCGGCGGCGATCAAGGATTTCGGCTTTGTGTTTTTGGATGGCGAACGCATCGGCGTGATGGATCGGCGCAGCGGCAAGGCGAAGCTTAACTTGCCCGCCCGCACTAACACGGCTCAACTCGATATCCTCGTAGAGCCGATGGGGCGCGTGAATTTCGGCCCAGAAATGAAGGATCCGAAAGGTTTGATTGCACCGTTGAAACTTGGCGGCGAAGTTTTGAAAGGCTGGCAGGTGTTCAACCTGTCGTTCAATCAAAACATGCTGGCAACATTAAACTATTCGGCTGCACCAAACCTCACAGCCAGCGGCAACACGAATGCCCTTTCAATTGCAGCCGGCCACGCAGTCGAAGGGTGTTTCCCCGCTTTCTGGCGCGGGATGTTTGAAATCGAAAAGCCCGGCGACACCTTCCTCGACCTCCGCACTTGGGGCAAAGGCGTCGTGTGGGTGAATGGTCATTGCCTGGCGCGTTTCTGGAACATCGGCCCGACCCAAACCGCCTACATTCCCGGCTGCTGGCTCAAACCCGGCAAAAACGAAATCATCATCTGGGATTTGATTGGACCGACTAGTGCCGAAATTGCCGGCCTCGCCACGCCGATTCTCGATCAACTGCGACCCGAACTGGACTTCGCCCGAAGCCACCGCGCTGAGGTCACGTTGAAATTAACCGGCATTGCTCCAACACACACCGGGACATTCGCCGCTGGCAGCAGCGCACAGGAAGTTAAGTTTGCGCAACTGGCGCGGGGAAAATTTTTCTGCCTGGAATCTCAGAACGCGCATGACAATCAACCTTACGCCGCCGTCGCGGAATTGGATTTACTCGACGCCAGCGGCAAACCGCTCGCGCGCAACAATTGGACGATTGCTTACGTGAGCAGCGAAGAACGCATCGGCGAAGACGGCACGGCAGAAAATGCGATTGATGGACAGACCGCCAACTTCTGGCACAGCGAATGGCAGAACGCGAAGCCGAATCATCCACATCGGTTGATCCTGAATCTCGGCAGCACCCAAACGATTTCCGGCTTCCGTTACGTCCCACGTCAAAGTGCCGGCGGCGGTCGCATCAAAGATTATCGCGTCTTCGTCGGTGACCTGATCGAGATGAAATAATTTCCCGCATCAAACCAAAATCACTTCGATGCGAACTACGCCAATCATCGCGAACGGAACTGATTCACCAAACTCAGTGAAGTTCGCGTAAATCCCGCTTACCTCACTCCAACCCGCTCGCCTTCCGGGCGCGCTTCAGCACTTCCGTCGCCTTGGCCCGCGCTTTGGCGGCACCGTCAGCCAACACTTTGTTCACGTAATCTAAGTTCGCGACCAGTTCCCCCCGCCTGGCGCGCGCGGCAGAGAAATGTTCCCAATACACCTCGAACAACTTCTTCTTCAAATCGCCATAGCCCAAGCCACCCGCGCGTAATTTTTCCTCCCACTCCTTGCCAACATTCGCATCAATCACCTTGAGCAACTGAATCGCGAGGTTTTTATCAGCATCGGGCTTGGGTTCGGCGGGCGTGCGACTGTCCATCTTCAGCGCCATGACTTTTTTGCGCAGCGTCTTTTCGTCGCCAAAGATTTCAATCGTGTTGCCGTAGCTCTTGCTCATTTTCTCGCCATCAATGCCCGGCACTTTGGCAACATCCCCGCGAATCTGCGGTTCAGGAATCACAAACGTCTGGCCATACGCTTCGTTGAACTTAATCGCGATATCGCGCGTCATCTCGACGTGTTGTTTCTGATCCTGACCGACCGGAACGATGTTCGAATCGTAAATCAGAATGTCCGCCGCCATCAGCACCGGATAAGCAAACAGACCGTGATTAATCGGAATCCCTTTCGCCGATTTATCTTTGAACGAATGCGCGCGCTCCAACAATCCCATCGGCGTCAACGTTGAGAGCAGCCATGACAATTCACAGACTTCCGGCACGTCCGATTGTTTGAAGAACACCGAACGCTGCGGATCCAATCCACACGCCAGAAAATCGAGCGCTACGTTGAGCGTGTTCTGTCGCCGCTGTTCTGCGTCGAACAGCGATGTCATTGAGTGATAGTCCGCAATGAAATAAAACGCCTCACCCTGATTTTGCAGTTCGATCGCGGGCCGCATCATCCCGAAATAATTTCCGAGATGCAGCGTGCCTGAAGGTTGAATGCCGGACAAAATTCGCATGACCGCAGCATAGCTGTCCGTTCCGAATCCAGGAAAGCCGGAAAAATTCACATCAGAAATGAAGCCAGTTTTTACGCGAATGGACGCTAATGAACGCGAATGAATTTCATTCGCCTGGATTTGCACGCCAATTCGCGCCTTCGCGTAAAACTATTTTGCTGCGGCTCTCGTTGCTCGACTTTCAGCGTTCTCGATTCTTCGCCGCACTGCAAAATCGTCCGGGAATTGTATTGGCTTCGCTTTCGCGCTTTTGATAACCAAGTCGCTGTTCCGGAAAATGTGTAGCGCGCGAAGCCTGTTGTGTTCAGAAGCAACGCATCGAGCCGGGGTGAAACAATCAGCTAAATCAGGTTATGTTCGAAACCATCCTCATTATCGGCGCAATCCTTGTCGTCCTTACCGTTTGCTCAGTCAGCTTACTTTGCATTCGCAAAATTCAACCCGGTCGCGCCGGCGTCAAAACCGGTTGGGGCGGTTTGAAGGTCTCGTTCGATTGGATGATCCGCGTCCCGCTCGTGCAGACCTATCACATCATGGACATCTCCGTGAAGAAACTGGAGATCTCCCGCAAAGGCAAAGACGGTCTGGTTTGCAAAGACAATATCCGCGCTGACATCACCGTCGCATTTTATATTCGCGTCGAAGCCACGGAAGAAAGCGTGCGCAAGGTCGCCCAGATGCTCACGCCCGAACGCGTGTCCGATCCCAGCCAACTGCGTGAACTCTTCGAAGCGAAATTTTCCGAAGCGCTCAAAACCGCTGGTAAACAAATGGAATTTCATGAGTTGTTCACCGAACGCATCAAGTTCCGCGACAACATTCAAAACACCATCGGCAAAGATCTCGACGGGTTCCTGCTGCAGGACGTGGCGATTGATTATCTCGAACAGACGCCGCTGGATCAGCACGACCCCAATAACGTGCTCGACGCCGAGGGCATCAAGAAGATCACGCAGATTACGCAGCACGAACGCGTCATTGCGAACGAACACACCCAACGCGCCAGCGTGCAGATTGAAAAAGAAAATGCCGACGCGGACATTGCCAAGCGCGAACAGAAGCGCCGCAACGAAGAAGACACAGCCAAACAAACTCGCGCCATCACCGAAATCAAAGCCAACGAAGAGGCCGAAGCGCGCAAAGTCATTGAGGCTCGCCGGCAGGAAGTGGAAGCCAAGCGGCTTGAAGCCGAGGAAGCCATTCGTCTCCGCACCGAGGACATGAATCGCGCCGTGCAGGAACGGCAGTTCACCGTCACCAAGGAAAAACAACGCCTTGAACAGGAAGCCGTGCAGGAAGGCGAAGAGGCACGAGTGCGCCGCGAACGTTCCGTGTCGCTCGCCGAAATGGACAAGGAAGTAAAAGTCGCCGAAGCCGCCGTCGAAGTGGAACGCAAGAAGGCTGTTGTTGTGGCCGAGCAAAAGGCCGTCGTGCAGCAAGAGGAGGAGAAGACCAACATCGAAGCGCGCATGACCGCCGAACGCGTCCGCGAAGTCACACTCATCGAAGCCGAGATGATTGCGAAGAAAGGTCAGGTCGAGAAGGTCGTGGCGTCCGAAGCGCAGAAGGAAGCGGACCGCAATCTCGCCGAGGCCGAGAAGATCAAGTTGATTACGGCTGCCGAAGCGGCTCGCGAAGCCGCGTTGCGTGAAGCGGAACGGTTGCAAACCATCGCCGACGCTGAAGCCAAGGCCAGCGAGAAGAAACGCATCGCCATGGAACAGGAAGCCGAAGGTATCGCCGCGCAGGAAGCCGCGCGCGGTCTTGCCGAAGCCAAAGTTATCACCGCCAAAGCCAGTGCGAAGAAAGCAGACGCCGAAGCGATCAAGGCCGTTGGTTTGGCCGAAGCCGAAGTTGAACAGGTTCGCGGCGACGCACACGCCAAGGTGACCGAAATCCAGGCTGCTGCCGAAGCCGAAGGAACGAAAGATCGCGAACTCGCCGTGGCCGCTGGCATCGAAGCCAAGGGCCTCGCCGAAGCGAAATCCATTGAGGAAAAAGCCAAAGCAATGAAGCTGCTCCACGAAGCGGGCCAACAACACGAGGAATTCCGCTTGCGTCTCAACAAAGAACGCGACGTCGAACTCGCGGCCATCAATGTCAATCGCGACATCGCCCGCGCCCACTCGGAAGTGGTCGGCGAGGCGCTCAAGGCTGCGAAAATTGACATCGTCGGCGGCGAGAACGACTTCTTCGAGAAGATCGTCCGCGCGGTGGGCAGCGGGAAGTCCGTGGATCGTCTCGTTGCCAACAGCGACACGTTGTCCGACATCAAGAACACGTTCTTCAACGGCGACCCGGATTATTTCAAATCGCAACTTGCACAATGGGTGAAAGATTTCGGCATCAAAACCGAAGACTTGAAAAACCTGACCGTCGCCGCGTTGCTCGGAAAAATGATCGCGTCGTCCAAAGACAGCGCGTTGCAATCCGTGCTCAAATCCGCCCACGCCATGGCAAAGGAAAGTGGATTGAGCGATGTAATGGCGAGTGCGGTGTTGGCGGACAAGGCGACGGTGAAGGCGTAATTGGCCGTGGGCGTGAATGCACCAGCCGAGTTAGTTGAACGCTCGCCCTCACCCCGGCCCACTCTCTCAGGGAGAGGGTGTGACGAGCGACGCTCCTTAATTGATTATCGACCAACGTGTCTGTCGCCGCGCCTTGGTGGTTTTCGGAATGACGCAGCGCAGGACCTGCGGTTTTCAAATGCAAGGGCCGCGGCGAGTGTTTCTCCCTCTCCTGGGAGAGAGGGCTGGCAAGAGGGCGAGTGTTACATCATCCGCCAGTAACGAGCATGAAAACCATCACGATTCTAAGCTTGTTGGTTTGCTTGGTTGGTTGTCGTGTGTCGCATTCAGGCAACGAAGATCAAACGAAGAAGTCTGTTACGGCGGCAGATGGAGAAATCACAACCAAAGTAACCGAGCTTGATCGCGATAAGGATGGGCGGGCGGACTCTCGCATGGAAACATTTTACCGCGGTAATGCAAAGATCCTGATGGTTTATAGCCGGGCCGACACAAACGGTGTAATGCGAGTAAGCGCGCGAACCTATCTGGTGAACGGGGAAATTGTGTTATCCGACGGCGATGACGACGGAGACGGTGTTTTTGAGACCATAATTGCGACGCATCCTGAAACAAAAGAATTGGAGGTGTTTACCCGCGCGCTCTCAGGCGAGGTGCGGCCCGCCAGCACTCGCACTGTGAATGCTTATAAGAAGCAAATGTCGGCGGTTGCAGAGTTCTTCCAGGAGATGCCGAATATGGGCGACTTTGATGGAAAATTTCGCGCTGCAAGGCAGAAGATTGAAGACGCCGAGAAGGAAAAGGATAAGTAGTCAAAACTGGCAAATCTGATCAAATTTCATGGCCGACGCCCCAGAACCAAATCCCGCTCCGCCGCCCGAGAGCGCTCCTGCGCCTGCCACTGCCGCGTCGTCCACCGCGCAGACGCTCGGCAGCGCGACGTATGAGATCATTCGCCAGCGGCTGAACACGCAGGGTGCGACGCTTCGCGAATGCATGGCGAAGCTCGACGCGCGTCGCGCGGAGGTTTTTGGCACAATCGAATACAAACTGCTCCAGGCGGATCGCATCGTCACCGCGCACAATTGCGTTCCGCGCGACATGATTCAGCTTGGCAACGGGCGATTCCTGTTCGGGTTCAACGTCCAGTTCGGATTGAAGAAAGAAATGGAGCTGACGGACGTGTTCGCCATTTACAAACGCGACGAAGAGTCCGGCGCGTTCAAAGAAGACAGTCTCGACCTGCTCAACGACAAACAATTCCTCCTCGATTTCAAGCGGCTCTACAACGTTTACGAAAAAACGGCGTTTCGAAAATTCTCGGTCATTGATGGCAAGCTTTACATGAAGTTCGCCACCGGCACAGGAATCAACGATTTCGCCGTGTTCAAATGGGCGTTCAATGACGGTAATTTGAAATTCGTGGATGGGCGCGCGGAAGCGGAATATCGCCGCATCGCCTATCCGCCCGCGCATCAATTCCGCTGGCAAACGCCCGATCGCGAATCCTATCGCTACGGCGATCATCCGCATGTTTCGATTGAAGACCGCGTCTTCGTCGAATGCGTCGGCGGCGATCTCACCATCAAGGTTGAAGACAACACCGCGACCGGCGAAGGCATTTACGCCGAACCCGTGGATGACAAATATCAAAAGGTGGACGACGCCGAAATCGCTTACGGCATCGTCGGTCATTTGATTCTGCTGAAGATTCGTCCGTACAAGGAACAGACTGCGCGCTATTTCATTTTTAATGAGAAACAGCAAACCGCCGTGCGCGTGGATTCCATCGGTCAATCCTGCGTGTTGTTGCCCGAAGAACACGGCCTGATTTTTCCTGACGGTTATTATCTCGCCACTGGCGAACTGAAACAGTTCGAGAGCAAAGACACGAACATGGTCATCGAGCGCGTGGTTCACGCGCCGAACGGCGAAGACGTGCTCTATGTGTTCTACAACCGGTTGACCGGCGATTACGCACTGATGCCCTATCGCCTCATCGCGCAAAAGGTCGAAGAGCGCGTCAGTTGTAACGGCTTCTCGTTGTTCCCAAACGGGCATCTGCTTTTGTTCCGCGCGGAAGCCGAGCCGCAGAAGCATCACATGATTCAACTGCGGCAGACGCCGTTTCATCAACCGGGCTACGAACCCGCGGGCAAGAAGGACGCGTTCCTGTATCAGGTCGGCAACAAGGAAGTCGTGCGTTGTCTTGCCGAGTGCAACGAAGTGATGACGCTCGTGCGAAAGGAAAATCCTTACGCAGAACTCTACACCGACCTCGTCAAGCGCTGCAGCGCGATTCTGGATTCGTATCCGTGGCTGTCGAGTCCGGAAGGTTTCGGCGTGGATGCGGCGTTGCGCGGCGTGCGCGAAGCCGCGGACAAGGCTGTGGATGAATTCGACAAGGTGCGTCGCTTGCAACGCGAAGCCGTTGAGCGCGTCGCCGACGTCCGCAAACGTTGCGTTGAACAATTTCAAAACATCAAGCGCGCCACCTTCCGCGAGTTGAACGATTTCGTCGTGAACCT
>CALAYC010000073.1 GCA_937894935.1 uncultured Verrucomicrobiota bacterium | reverse complement strand
GACGACGTTGTGGGCGACTCAGGAGTTTCATCGCATCGGTCCTTGGGTCAGCAAAGCGGTCGTCGGTTCTAATACCAGTTTGCGAAATTCGTTGTCGTCCGTGCGATAAACAATCGTCAGTTCATCGCTCGTGCCATTCGGATAAAACCGCACGCGCGTCCACGGCGAATCTTTATATTCGGATTGATTCACGTCGAGCATCTCAATGGTGATGTCCTCCGGAATAATTCCGGTTGTCGTCGTTCCTGGCGCTTCTTCGAACGCTCCACTCTTACCTGAGGCTGGAGTCGAACTGCCGCTGATACCAAAACGTCGTTCCAACGGATAAAAAACCACCGTCACTTCGCTTCCGGTGAAAATCGCCTGCGCTCGCGCGTTGGCACAAACATCTCGCAAATCGCTAATCGCTCGCCGCAGACCGGTTTTCTTCGCGAGTTGATAAATGCTGGGGATTGCGAGGGTGCAGATCAGTGCAATTACGCCGGCGACAATCAGAATTTCGACCAGTGTAAATCCCGCGCGCAACGCGTTGCGTTTGCGACCGCGAGATCTCAATGCCAGCGCTGGATTCATCAGCCCAATCCGCCGCTGATGTTGTTGATGAGTTTGAACATCGGCAACAACACGCTCAACAACAGGAAACCGACACCCACCGCCATGATGATAATAAGCAGCGGTTCGATGAGCGTCATCATCACGCGCAACGCGATGGTCAATTCGCTGTCGTAAGTGTCCGCAACGTTTTTCAACGCTGCCGGCACATCACCGGTTTCTTCGCCGATCTTCACGAGGTCCACCATCAACTGCGGAAACACTTTGCTCGCAGCGAGGGGTTGCGCGAGCGTTTTACCGTCCGTCACCGCGTCACGGGTTTTTGCGATAGCCTCGCGAATGATAGAATTCGTCATCACCTGCTCAGTGATCTTCAACGCGGTCAACACCGGCACGCCGTTTTCCAGAAGCGTCGCAAGCGTTCGCGCGAACTGCCCGTAGTAACTCAGGCTGATCACTTTTCCGATGATCGGCAGCCGCATCTTGATTCCGTCGAGTTTGCGACTGCCTTCAACCGTGCGACGATAGCGATCAAAGATTACCGCCAGCACAATCAGCAGCGCCACTACGGCGAGAATCCAGTAGCTTGAGAAAATTTGTCCCACGCCGATCATCATGCGCGTCGGCAACGGCAACTCGACGTTGAAGCCGCTGAACATTTTCGTGAACTGCGGCAACATGAAATAGATGAAGAACAACATCAGGCCCACGCCGACCAGACAGACGAGCACGGGATAAATCAGCGCCGACTTCAGTTTGCTCTGCACTTCAGCATATCGCTCGAAGTGATTTGCCATACGCCGTAACACGTCCACCAACGCTCCGGATTGTTCGCCGGCTTTAACCATGTTGATGTACAGCTCGGAAAAAATCAGCGGTTGCTTCGCCATGGAATCCGACAGGCTGCGACCTTCCATCACTTCCTGACGCAAATCGAGACTCACCTGCTTCGGAATACCTTTTGATTCCAGGTGCGACATGCTGTTCAGCGCGACCGTCAACGGCATGCCGGCCTGCAACAGATTGGCCAACTGCTGAGTGAACGTCGCGAGTTCCTGCAACTTGGGTTTGCGCTTCCGTTGAAATTGCGCCTGCAGTGACGGCGGCAGCAGTGCCGTCCAACCTTTCGAGCCGGTCTTGGTTTTGGCTGCTTTTGCCGCCGCGCCTTTGGGCAATTCCACCGCCATTGGAAACAGCCCAAGCCGTTCAATCGCGACCAGCGCCGCGGCGCGATCCGCCACATCGAGCGTACCTTGCACCACTTCACCCGAACGCCGTCGGGCTTTGTAGGAAAATTGCGGCATAAATTTGTATGCTTAAAACCGGGCGGGCCGAAAAGTTCCGGCTGCGCCACGGAGCCGAGTATTTCCCAATCGCCCAACCCGTTCAAGCGCCCAATCCACTTGCCGATTTGTAATGTAATTTGTTCAACGTTTAATCTCTGCTAGTGTCAAACTGGCAAGCGGAGGATTGACCAGGAAAGAAGCAAACCTCCGGTCTGACAATTTTTAACAAAACGCAGGAATATGTTTTTGATTATCTTTTTAGGAACGATGGCGCTGTCGCTGATTGCGGCGGCCCGGGTGAAATCCGTTTATCACCGCTACAATCAGGGCGTGGTGCGCTCCGGTTTAACCGGCGGGCAGGTCGCGGCGGAAATTCTGCGCCGCGAAGGCATCTATGATGTGCAGATAACGCACGCTCAAGGCCTCCTCGGCGACCACTACGATCCGATCCACAAACGCCTCGTCCTGTCGCAGGAGAATTACTTTGGTCGCACTCCAGCGGCGCTTGGCGTAGCGGCACATGAATGCGGTCACGCAATTCAACACGCCCGCGCTTACAAGCCGTTACATGCGCGCATGGCAGCCGTCGGCATCACGACGTATGCGAATTACATCGTGATGTTTCTGCCGCTGCTCGGTATCGCGACAGGTCTTCTGCAACCCTACGTAGGCTTGACGATCCTCGCCATCGCGTGGGGCGTCATCATGCTGTTCAATCTCATTACGCTGCCGGTGGAATTTGACGCCTCACGACGCGCTAAAGCGGTGTTGGCTGATTTTGGTTACATCGCTCCGGGCGAAGAAGCCACCGGAGTGAAAAAAGTTTTGGACGCAGCGGCCTGGACTTACGTGGCAGCATTTATCACATCGCTCGCATATTTTCTGTGGTATCTTCTGCCATTACTGATGGGCGGTCGCTCGCGCGATTAAAACTTTCGCGTCCTCCGTTCCCGTCGTCGGTACGGAGGATTCAGATGGGTGACTGCGGGTTGAGGTGTTTATGAAAAAAATCGTCGTCGCAATCGTAGGCGGCACAGTGGTTCTCATTGGCCTGGCGATGACGGTGTTGCCCGGGCCGGCGATTGTCGTGATTCCGGCCGGCGTGGCGATTCTCGCAACCGAATTCGTCTGGGCGCGACGCTGGCTGAACAAAGGAAAGCGAACGGCAGGACGTTGGAAAACGGCACGCGCGCAGGGACTTTCCCGCTGGGCGGCGTTCAAGAAATGCGTTAAATGCCTCGGTCGTCCGCCGAAACGGAAACCCGGCTCTCGTTCAAACTCCCTCGCCGGTACCCCTGCAAATCCGCAGTGACATGCGCGTAACCGATTTTCTTCAACGCTTCGGCGACGCGACTACTTATTCCGTCCGCGAGTAAGCGCGGCAATTCTTCAGCGCCAACTTCAATCCGCGCCAGACAACTCTTCGCCTTGCCATCAAGCGACGCAAATTCGTGATGCCGCACGCGCACGTCGTAAAATCCGAGATCGCGCAAGACGTATTCGCTTTCCTCAATCATGCGCAATTTCTCCGGCGTAACGGCTTCCCCGTACGGAATGCGCGAACTCAGACATGCCATTTGCGGTTTATCGGCGGTCGGCAAACCCATCTGCGCAGACAGCGCACGGATATCCGCTTTGGTTAAGCCGACTTCTTTGAGTGGAGCGCGCACTTGAAATTCCGCTGCAGCCTTCGCACCCGGACGAAAATCACCGACGTCGCTGGCGTTCTCGCCGTAACAGATTACGGCAAATTTCTCCACACGAGCCAAAGGCGTGAGTTCTTCGAACAACTCATGTTTGCAGAAATAGCAGCGGTTGGTGGGATTCGCGAGGTAATCGGGATTGTTGAACTCCGCCGTCTTTACAACGCGCACCGGAAAGTTGAATTGCCGTCCTAATTCAAGCGCTTCAGCAAACTCGCGCCGCGGCAGACTCGGCGAATCGGCAATCACCGCCAGCGCGCGTTCGCCCAAAGTGTCATACGCCACTTTCGCCAGAAAAACCGAGTCCACGCCGCCCGAGTAGGCAACGAGACACGATCCGTAAGAGCGCAACTGCGCCCGCAATTTTTCCAGCTTTTCCGCGAGCATGCCTCAACTTGGCAGTCACTCACCGGTTTGTCGAGTGTGCCGCAGGATTTTGCCGCTGACAAACGGTGCGGTTGGAGTTTGTCATTGTGCCAAATCGCAATGACTGGCGATGGATGGAGAAAATTTCCTGACGAACAATTTTCCAACCGTACTAAAGTGCGCGGATGAGAAAC